>CAVFYJ010000010.1:0-49215 GCA_963626545.1 Acetatifactor sp.
TTGGATTCCTTACTTTCCCAGCAGAGTCATCAATCGTAAAATTTGTAAAGTGGTGCTTTGTAATTGATTTAGTGGATTTTCTGTTTTAAGTATAATCTATCTAGAATAAATGATCGCCCACAAGAGAAATCTTTTTCGGGGGGGGATATGAAGTACAGGAAAATAAAATTTCTGCCTCAGATGGTACTAGTAAATTCGGATTTAACCTTGGTAAGTAAGAACCATTAGAACCATGAAATGAGCCATGTCTGGTGGTAAATGACAAATAAATACCGATAGCCCTTCGTTTTATCAGTTGTCAGTCAACGTGACCGACAGTATAATGATAGATAGTGTACATGTCAAAAAAGTCAGACAGCAAAGCCCACAGGTTTAACGGTGGGCGTATGTCAAGCATATCAATGTACAAAGTAATACGGAGGTGAACCCATGCTTTTATTAAACAAAACTTTGCTGAGGCTGGCAAAGGGGCTGTGGCAATGGATTCTTGCGATTGCCGCAGTCAGTTTTTTAACGCTTGTTGGAACAACAGCGCTAGCGGAAATTGTTTCGCAGTTTCTGGGCAGTTTGTTTGAGCCACAGGTGGTATTAAGTACAGTAAAAAGTGCGGTCGGTGCGGCATTTCTCGCATCGGTATTTACGTTTCTTGCGCAGCTTATCAAGGGACTACTCGAATACAAGACGGCGGCAAAGGCGCGAAGCACCATGCGAAAAACAATCTTTTCAAAGGTGATGGAACTGGATGCGGGCGGCATTGAAAAGATCGGGCCGACATCAGCGATTACCGCGGCGGTCGATGCGGTAGAGCAGATGCAGGCGTATTTTAGCAGCTATCTGCCGAGCCTGATTTTTAGTGTGATCGCGCCGATTTACCTGTTTTTCCATCTAAAGAACATTTCTCTTATCGTGGCCGTGCTTCTTCTTTTTGTATCGCTGATCCTTTTTCCACTTCACAATGTATTTCGTGGAAAAATTGAGGCGCTCAGAAAGACGTATTGGCGTTCATTAGATGATATGACCGGCTATTACATGGATGGTCTTCGCGGATTGACGACGCTGAAGCTGTTTGACCGCGACCGTGAGCATTCCCGCGTGCTTGGCGAAAAGGCAGATGTGTTAAACAAAAATATCAATGCCTTTATGAAAATCAATTTCACATCCTTCCTTGTGACGGAACTTTTGATCTATGCGGCAATCACGGCTTCACTTGTGATTTGCATTACCGGAATGCGAAATGGTGATATTACAATCGCGCAGGCACTTACCGTTTTGATGCTTTCCTATAGCTATTTTTCTGCGATTCGTCAGTTAATGAGTGCTTCTCACAGCGCACTGACGGCGATCTCTGCGGCAGGAAAGGTGGAGGAGATTTTGCAGACCGATACGTCTCGTCCGTACAATCCAGAGCTTCCGGCCGATCCAGAGCATTTTGACGGAATTCGCATGGAGCATGTGTCTTATGGCTATGAGGGCCGCAGCAGAGCGCTACAGGATGTGTCACTGACGATTCCAAGAGGTTCGTCGGTTGCGCTTGTCGGCTTATCTGGCTGTGGAAAATCAACGGCGGCATCGCTTTTGATGCGTTTTTGTGATCCAGATCAGGGTATGATTTTTATCGAGGGAAAGGAGTATCGAAGCGTCACACCGCAGCAGCTTCGCACCAACATTGCCATGGTTCCGCAGCAGGTCAATCTATTTTCGGGAACCATTCGTGAGAATCTATTGCTCGCCGATCCAAGTGCAAGCGATGAAAAATTAAAAGAAGCGTTATCGGAGGCAGGACTGGGAAGCTTTTTACAAACACTTCCAAAAGGACTCGATTCGGATGTGGGAAATGCAGGAGCAGCGCTTTCAGGTGGACAGCGCCAAAGGATGGGAATCGCTAGAGCACTGCTTTCAGAGGCACAGTATATGATCTTTGACGAGGCAACTTCGAGCGTCGACCCGCAGAGTGAGCGCGAGATCTGGGAGACAATCGGCCGTCTGTCAAAGACAAGAACGCTCATCATCATCTCGCACAGAATGTCTACGATTCAGAATGCAAATTGTATTTATGTACTGGAAAAGGGTGTGGTGGCTCAGCATGGAAGTCATGAAGAGCTGATGCAGCAGGGCGGCTTGTATCGTGAGCTTGTAACGCGTCAGCAGGCAATGGAGGTGGCAGAATGAAACGAAAATTTAGCTATTCAATTGGAGAGATGAACCGCCGCCTGCTTGCAATCGGAAAATCCATCCGTGGTTATCTGGTGATTTCGACGCTTTCAAGTATCATCGGCGCGCTAGCGCATATGGGTCTAATGGGCTTTGGTGCATTGTGGCTACTTGCCGCCGCAGGCTTTTGCGGCAACTTTGCCCTGTATGGAGTACTGACCGTTGGCTGTGCGATTTTGATTGCAGTGAGTCGTTATTTGGAGGGCGTATTTTCCCATATGGGCGCATATGGCATTCTTGCCAAGATGCGAGTGCAGCTGTTTGACTCGATTGACCGCGTGGCTCCGGCATGGCTGATTGGCAGGGAAACGGGTGATCTGATGAACATTGCCGTGTCGGATATCGAGACACTGGAGTTTTTCTTTGCGCACACGATTGGTCCGATGTTTACCGTAATTTTGCTTCCGCTTACAACGGTAATTCTGGCATTTTGTGTCAATCAATTGTATGCATGGGTTTTGATTCCGATCTATCTGATGATCAGTGTTGTACTTCCGTTTGCGGCGCTTAAGGCTGGACGTGGAATTGGAATGCGCTACCGAGAGCACCTTGGAATACTCAAGTCAAAGATTCTTGAAAGTGTTTACAGCATTCGCGATATCCAGATTTTTGGAGCAGGAGAGCGAAAGGCAGAGGAAATCCAACGGGCAAATGATGAGGTCAATCATGCATCATTTTGGCTGACACTCCACCGCCAGACGGTCGCGTCATTTCCAAATTTCTTTGTCTATCTGGCACGAATTTTAATTCTGGTGTGCGCAGGTGTGCTCGCTTCGCGCGGCATCAACAATCCAGTTGGAACGATTGCGCTTTCCTTTGCGGCAACGGCATCGCTTTCGTCCACCTTTAACCTGACCTTCGTGGTGACAAGTCTGTTGGAAACCTACGGTGCGGCAGAGCGTATCTTTCAGATCGAGGACACATTGCCGGAGACAACAGAGCCAGAATCACCTGTTTCCTGCGGTGAGATTCAGACAATCGAATTTCGTGATGTCAGCTTTTCGTACCCGGGCACCGAGAAGAAAATTCTCGACCATATGAATTTAATCATCAAAAAGGGCGATCAGATTGGAATCGAGGGCGAATCTGGTGCAGGAAAATCAACGATTCTTCGTCTGTTGCTTCGCTTTTATGCACCGAGTGAAGGTCAGATTTTGATCAATGGAATCCCAATCGAGAAAATCAGTTTTGCTGAGCTTCATAAGCGAATCGCATTTCTTGAGCAGGATACGTATCTGTTTGATGACACCATTGCGGCGAACATTGCAGGCGCAAAGCCGTCGGCAACAGCAGAGGAGATTAAACTTGCGGCAAAGCGGGCTGGAATCGACGATTTTATTGAGACACTTCCAGATGGGTATGATACCGATATGGGTCAGATGAATGCACGCCTTTCGGGAGGAGAGCGCCAGCGTATTGGAATCGCCCGCATTTTCCTTCGCAATCCAGACATCTGTCTGATGGATGAGCCGTCAAGTGCGCTCGATGCGCTTCACGAGAAGGAATTGTTGCATACGCTCCAGACCGAGTATGCCGATAAGACCATTCTTCTTATCTCACATCGCAGCAGTACGCTGACTGGATGCAGCCGAATCCTAAGGATGCAGGATAAGACGGTGAACGAAAAATAAAAGTGATGGAAGAAACGATTTACAGAAGCTAATTTTTCATGGCTTTGAATCATTACAAATAAACGAGAAAAAACAGAGACAATTACCAAAAACAACTGTCTCTGTTTTTTCTTCCCTATTATTTTATAACGACTTATTTTTCTTACTCAGTGCAAGGCAGATCACCATTCCGACAAATGCAATGCCGCTCCACATAAGCAAAGTAGCACTCCAACCGCTATGCTCGGAGAAGATTGCGATTGCGTAAACAGAAATGGAGCTTCCAACGTAGGTAAAGGAATTTAAAAGTCCGGACATAAACGAAATTTTACCGTATTTTTTAAATTTCAGTGGCATGATACAGGTCATAATCCAGTTTACGCCGTGCATACAACCTGTCAAAAGTGCCGATAAAAAGATTGAAAGAATAGGAGAAACGCCATTTGTAAAATACAAAGTTAAGTTTGTAATACAGCCTGTCGCAAAGATCGTGCCTGCAAGCAGCAGCTCGTTTTTCGCAAATTTTCTGTATAAAGCAGAGGTCAGCTGAACCGCGACAATGCTGAATATCGGCAGGATAATACCAGTTAAGATGGCAATTTTGTTATCCAACTGGAAGGTTTCGCTGATATAAGATGGCATCCATGTCGTTACTCCGTCTCGCAAGGTACCCTGTATTGCGATGGCAATTAACAAAAAGCCGGTAAAAAGATAAACACTGCCGGACATTTTCATTCCCTGCGTATCAGCAGATTTTTCTACATTGTTTTTTGTAGAAACAACGGGACATTTCTTCACCCAGACAATCGTCATCAAAATGGCACAGAGTGCGGAAACCACAAAGATGGAGCGCCATCCGGCAAAGTAGATGCAAAGCGGTGAAAATGCATAGACTGCGATGGTACCGACGGATGCGGCACATAAAACAACGGTGCAGGCGGTGTCGTAATCCTCTTTTTTAAATACCGATGTCATGATTCTTACGAGTGCATGAAAAAACTGATACGAGACACACATGCGTTAAACTGTAAAAGTTTAAACCGACAGTTGACGGAATGCATAGAATCGCGTATAATAAATGCATCTGTTGAAGTCGGGGGCAAATGTGTTGCCCCCTTCTATCGTTCTTCGGGGAATTTGTAACGATTGAAAACTCGCAAAATTAATGTGCGAATTGAAATTGTTACAGTAAATTTTATTTGTAAGGAAGGAAAATGTATTATGAAAAATCGAGAGCGGCTTGGAAGTCGACTGGGCTTTATTATGCTGTCGGCTGGCTGTGCCATCGGCTGCGGCAATGTGTGGAAGTTTCCGTGGATGTGCGGACAAAATGGAGGCGGCGGTTTCATGCTCGTCTATCTGATCTGTCTGATCTTGCTCGGACTTCCAGCAATCGTTATGGAGTTTGCTGTGGGACGCGCGTCACAGGCAAGTCCGATCTACATGTATAAGAAGTTGGAAAAGCCGGGTCATAAGTGGGGCATCTTCGGTGTGTTCTGTCTGATTGGAAACATTGCGCTGATGGCATTTTATACGGTTGTAACCGGATGGATCATTTATTACTTTATCAAGTTTTTAACTGGCCAGAACGATACATTTGGATTCGAGGCGATGATCACCAACCCGAGTGTAAATGTGATCTTTTTGTTGGTAACAGTAGTTGTTGCCTTTGGTATTTTAAGCTTTAACCTTCAAGGTGGCCTCGAGCGCGTAACAAAGTATATGATGGTATCACTCTTAATCTTAATGTTGGTACTTGCAATTCATGGCTTGACACTTTCAGGTGCAAAGGAAGGTCTGAAATTTTATTTGATTCCAGATTTCTCGAAAATTAATGGCTCCGTAGTCGTAAGTGCGATGAATCAGGCATTTTTCACGCTCTCAACCGGAATGGGTGGCATGGCGATTTTTGGAAGTTACATTGGAAAGGATCGCTCCCTCATGGGTGAGTCGGTTCACGTTATCGTGCTGGATACCTTTGTGGCAATCATTGCCGGAGTTATCATGTTCTGTGCATGCTTTACCTATGGACTTGAAGTCAATGCAGGGCCGAGTCTTTTGTTTGATACGATGGCAACGGTATTTTCCCATATGCCAGGCGGACGCTGGTGGGGCGCACTGTTCTTTTTATTCATGGTATTTGCGGCGATGTCTACCGTGCTTGGTGTTTGTGAGAATATTCTTGCGATGGTGCGCGAGCTTACCGGATGGTCACGTCCGAAGGGATGCGTGGTCTGCGGCGCGGGCATCTTTGTGTTGGCGCTCACTACGGCGCTTGGTTACAGTGTGATTAAGTTCCAGCCGTTTGCGGCAGGTACGGCATGGCTTGATTTGTGGGATTTCATTGTATCGAATAACGTGCTTCCGCTTGGATCACTTGTGTTAGCGCTGTTTTGCTGTAATAAGTTTGGATGGGGCTGGGACAAGTTTATGGAAGAGGCCAATACCGGAAAGGGACTGAAGGTGAAGCAGTGGATGAAACCAATCTTTCGGTATTTTGTGCCAGCGGCGATTCTGTTTATTTACATTTATGGAATGATTAATTTTAACTGGAAATAAAAGTGGATGGAAAAGACCATGTCGCGCTTTCTCTTTAGGGGAGCGGGATATGGTCTTTTTTGGTGTGCGTGGCAACCCGGAAATTCTACGAGGGCGGAAGGTTATGTGGTGTGTCCCGGAAGTTTCATGAAGGGGGCTTCAGCAAAGTGTTTGTCGGCGTCACTGTTCAGCGATGCCCACTACGTCCCTTTTTATCATACGTTATTTTGAGCAGCTCGCTTCAACGTTCCGCCTCGTAAATCACATTTGCCTCAGCCCACCTAGCCAAAGTTACGAGATGCATCTAACCACCTTTTACTCATCGAATCAGTTTTTTCACTTATTTAAGGATTCTGAACTACAAAATCAATGTTTGGTAGTTAGTTTATTGAGCGTTTCATTTGTGCTGCACAATGCAGGGCTGCATCCGTTCCCACCTCATTATATCCGGCCTGATAATAATGGAAGGAATCTTTCATCAATCCACGCTTTTTCATAGTTTCAAATAGACGGCTGACAACAGTGATATCATCTCGCTTATCGGCAAGTGCATACTGGGCATTGCGAATCTCATCATAGGAGATATCAGTAGCTGTTCCATTATATTCTCCAATACCGATCAAAAAGCAATGCTCAATGCCGACTGCTTTTAATGACTCATATGTATGTAGAAAATGTCTTGTATAATCATCAGCCGTTGTATGATGATCGCCGTCGGATTCACCTTGACACCATAAAAGGTACTGGTGTCTAAGTGTAATATCATGCTTTTTACAATATTCCTGTGCAGCCTTTAAACGGGTAATCGTATCGGTCAAATAGTCGTTATTTCCCTGCCACTTTGAAATTACAGAACCGCCCTTACTTGCGGATACACCGAGAACTGGCATACCAGTTTTTTCAAAATAAGTATTCACAAAGGAAGTAACAAGGGAACCTGTCTTCATACCTGGTTCAAAAATACCGTCAGGATTATTTTCTAAGGCTCCAAAGGGTTCTGCGATTGGATAAAGAGCAGTCGGATCCGAGATAGCACGAAATTCCATTCCGGCTTCTGCAATTAGAGAAGGCGCACCTTCAGGAAAATGTGGACAGGTAATGCCTCGGCCTGCCATATTTGATTGTCCTGCAAATAAAAATAAGTCGTAGGCAGTCATGATTAAGTATTCCTTTCTAGCGTTAAGTACACCTGCCCTTAAAGGGGCGTTTTTTATCAAATCTGTGAAAGCAGATGATTGTGCTTTTTGATTACATAACGCTGACAAAATTTAAATGAATAGCGATTAAGTGAAGTATAGCACTGAAGCAATAAAGAGACAAGGGAAAGTGGTTTTGGATAAAATTGAAGATTGGATTTTTGTTATATCATAAGAGGAAAGTTGGAAAATTTTTGGCTTGCACTTGTTATGTAGTGGGGGCCGAGACGAACTGCTTTACGAGACGGGACGTTGTAGCGGGCCCGTTGTCAAAATACATTTACGTTGAAAACGTGTAGTGGGGTCCCGCGGAGTTGGGCCCGTCGACAAAGTCATTCGTCGAGGACCCCTTGCATAAACTTTCCGGGAGGCTATCCTATCGTAACCTATCGGTTGAAATAACCTTCCGGGAATTCAACCACCCCCATTAAATTTACCGCAGTTTTACGTTCCTTTTCCGAAAATGCGATAGAACGTAAACCGAACCGCCTGCTATGATAAATGCCGTGAGACAGAAAAAAACATCTGGGTTACAGTTCACGATTCCCGTGAACAAGAAAGAAATATGGTATACAGTATCTGGAAAGGAAGCATATGTCAGAAATCACACTGAAAAATGTAAGCAAGAAATATGAAAACGGCAACTACGCGGTGCGCGAGTTCAACCTAGACATCCACGACAAAGAATTCGTCATTTTTGTAGGTCCATCTGGTTGCGGAAAATCCACAACCCTGCGCATGATTGCAGGACTCGAGGTGATCACCGACGGCGAGCTGTGGATTGACGGTCAGCTGTGCAACTACTTAGAGCCGCAGGAGCGCGGAATGTCCATGGTATTCCAGAATTATGCGCTGTATCCAAACATGACGGTATACGGAAACATCGCCTTCGCATTAAAGATCCGCAAGGTACCAAAGGCTGAGATTGACCGTCAGGTGCATGAGGTTGCAAAGATTTTGGAGATCGAGCACTTATTGGACCGCAGACCAAATGCATTGTCCGGTGGACAGAAACAGCGTGTTGCAATCGGAAGCGCAATCATCCGCCAGCCAAAAGCATTTTTGATGGACGAGCCACTTTCCAATCTGGATGCCAAGCTTCGTACTCAGATGCGCGTTGAGCTTGCAAAGCTTCACAAGAGATTGAATACCACCATCATCTATGTAACACACGACCAGACCGAGGCCATGACACTCGCCAGCAAGATCGTCGTCATGAAAGGCGGCGTGATGCAGCAGGCAGCAACACCGGCAGCGATCTACAACCATCCGGCAAACAAATTTGTCGCAGGCTTTATCGGATCACCGGGTATGAATTTCTTTGAGGCAGAGGTCACAGCACTTGGTTTGAAAAAAGATAAGGTAGTGTTAAGTTTCGGAGAGAATAAAGAGAAAAAGGTAATCATCGACGGGCCAAGAGGAGAGATCCTTGCACAGAGTCGAAATGGACAGACCGTTATCATGGGAATTCGTCCAGAGGATATCACCGATTATGAGGATGCTGTAAAGGGTGGCTTTGAGCAAAACAGCATCGGAATTACCGAACTCATCACAGCAAGAGAAATGTTAGGCTCTGAGGTATATTTGTATTTTGATGAGGACAATGCAAGCTGCTGCGTTCGATTAAAACCGAACAATACAACACGGACAAACGAAAAGATGACATTCTATTTTAATCCGAGTAAAGTGCATATCTTTGATATCAATACAGAGGAAAATTTGTTTTGAAAGGAAAAAGAAAAATGAAAATCAAAAAGAAATGGAGCTGGACCTCATACTGCTATTTGCTTCCGTGTATGCTCGTATTCGCCGTATTCTTATTTTATCCGTTCGTAAAAACGGTATATTTAAGTCTATTTAAAACGAACAAATACGGAGAGGCAAAGCTGTTTGTCGGACTGGGAAATTATACAGATCTTTTGACATCGGCAAGTTTCCAGAACAGCTTAAAAGTAACATTAATTTATGTCGTAATCGTCGTATTTGGCAGTATGCTTCTTGGACTGACGACCGCAGTTTTGTGCAACAAGGCATTTCCGGGTATCCGCGTATTCTCCACCGCCTACGCACTTCCGATGGCGATCGCATCCAGTTCCGCAGCGATGATTTTTAAGATCATGCTCAACCCGTCCATTGGTATTGTAAACAAGCTTCTTGGAACCAATATCAACTGGTTTAACGATCCAAAGACAGCACTGATCTGCGTGGCTGTTTTGACCGCATGGCTTAACAGCGGAATCAATTTCCTGTATTTCTCCGCAGGACTTGGAAACATTGACGAGTCAATCTACGAGCGCGCATCAGTTGATGGTGCAAATGGCATTCAAAAATTCTTCAGCCTGACGCTTCCGGGTCTCTCCCCGATCATGTTTTACACACTGGTTGTCAACATCATTCAGGCATTCCAGTCCTTCGGTCAGATCAAGATCTTAACAGAGGGTGGTCCGAGCGAGTCAACGAACGTAATTGTCTACTCGATCTATCGAAATGCATTTTTTAACTACCGTTTTGGAACAGCAGCCGCACAGTCTGTCATCTTATTCTTCATTATCATGCTGATCACGCTTGTGATGTTCCGTATGGAAAAGAAGGGGGTCAAATATTGATGGAAAACAATGCTGTAATCAAAAATGGAGTTGGAACTATGAGTACTGCTGAGCTAGTCGCAATGAAGCAGCAGATGAATCATAAGGCACTTGTTAGAAGACGCACCAGAACAGCACTTCGCCTTGCCGCAAACGTGATGGTCGGCGCAGTCATTTTATTGCCGCTTCTGTACGCAATCAGCATCGCATTCATGCCGTCAAATGAGCTTTATACATTGGAAATGAATCTGCTTCCAAAGAAGCCAACTTTTCAGAATTTCATTGATGCATTTCAAAATGTACCGTTGCTTCGTTTTATCGGAAACTCATTTCTGGTGGCGAGCTTAATTACAATCGGACAGATTATCACCTGCTCGTTGGCAGCGTTTGCATTCTCCTTTTTGGATTTTAAGGGAAAAGGTGTGTTGTTCATGGTGGTTATGGCGACCATGATGGTGCCGGGCGAGGCAACAATTATCTCCAACTATCTGACAATGAGCCAGTTAAAGCTGCTTGACACCTATCAGGTATTGATCATTCCGTATCTGACATCCGCAACTGGAATCTTTTTATTCCGCCAGTTTTATATGACCTTCCCGATTTCACTGTATGAGTCGGCAAAGCTCGACGGCTGCACCAATTTGAAATTTATCGTTAAAATTCTGCTGCCTCTGACAAAATCCTCCATCGGAGCAATGGCCATTTACACCTTCATCAATGCATGGAACATGTATATGTGGCCGCTTCTTGTAACGGGTTCCTCCAGTATGAGAACCGTTCAGATCGGAATCAGTATGCTTGACAGCATTGATTCTCAGTCGGTGACAATGATGATCGCAGGTGTTGTCATGATTATCATTCCATCTATATCGATTTTTATCGTCGGACAGAAACAGTTAATCCGCGGTATGTTCTCCGGAGCCGTAAAGGGCTGACGGTTTACATAAATAAATTAGTGAGCATTTTCATAAGAATGACGCCTTAAACGCTTACATGATGCTCACGATATGTTCAACACCTGTGTCCGCGCTGCAATCACAGGTATCGTTCACGGGACGTCTAATCACAAGACTGGATGTTTCGTGAACCAGATCGAAAAACACATAGTGAAAGAGCAAGAAGAAAGAAAAGCAAAAAAGTAAGAAAAAATGAAAGTAAACAACGATAACAATGACGAAGAAAGCAGCGCAGAAAGAGGAGATTATGAAGAAGAAGTTAACCGCATCCGTATTAGCAGCAGCCAGCGTACTGAGCATGAGCATGGGTACTGGCCTAGCATTTGCCGATGAGACAACCGCAGAGGTACCAGAGATCGAGATGGCGGATGCATCTGAGGTTGACGGAACGACAATCAGCTTCTGGCATTCCATGGGTGGTGTCAATGGACAGGCAATTGATACCCTGGTTCAGAAGTTTAATGATGAAAATGAGTACGGTATCACAGTAGAGGCTGAGTATCAGGGAAGCTACGATGATGCACTTAACAAGCTTAAGAGCGCACAGATCGGAAACATGGGTGCTGATCTGGTTCAGGTTTACGAAATTGGAACACGCTTTATGATCGAGTCTGGATGGATCGTTCCAATGCAGTCTATGGTAAACGCAGATGAGTATGATACCTCTGTTTTAGAGCCGAACCTGGCAGCTTACTACACCATTGATAACATGCTGTATTCCATGCCATTCAACTCCTCCACACCGCTTATGTACTACAACAAGGATCTGTTTGATGCGGCAGGCATCACCGAGATTCCGGACAGCTTAGAGGCAATTGCACAGGTAGGTGATCAGCTGCTTGACGGTGGCGCACAGGAGGTTATGTCCCTTGGAATTTATGGCTGGTTCTTCGAGCAGTTCATTGGAAAGCAGGGCTTAGAGTACGCAAACAATGGAAATGGTAGAACAGAGGCTGCTACTGCAGTTGCATTTGATGAGAATGGCGCAGCAGCAAATATCTTAAATGAGTGGAAGAATCTGTATGACCTTGGCTATGCACCAAATGTTGGAAAGGGCGGCGATGCAGGTCTGGCTGATTTCTCTGCAGGAAAGTCTGCAATCACACTTGGCTCCACTGCTTCCTTAAAGCAGATTTTGCAGGATGTTGACGGCAAGTTTGAGGTAGGAACTGCATACTTCCCGAAAGTAAAATCTACCGATGAGGGCGGTGTTTCCATCGGAGGTGCATCTCTTTGGGCACTGGATAATAACGATCCGAAGAAGCTTCGTGCAACCTGGGAGTTTGTAAAATTCCTGATTTCTCCAGAGTCACAGGCATTCTGGAATGCAGAGACCGGTTACTTCCCAGTAAACGTAAATGCACATGATGAGGATGTATTCAAGGAAAACATTGCAAAGTATCCTCAGTTTGAGACCGCAATTGATCAGCTGCATGATTCTGCACCGCAGTATGCAGGCGCACTGTTAAGCGTATTCTCTGAGGCACGTGCAATCGTTGAGTCTGAGATCGAGAGCATGTTAAATGGAAATGAGACGGTAGACGAGGCAGTAGACAGCATGGCATCCCAGATTAACGATGCGATCGAGGAGTACAACCTGGTAAACAACTAATTCGGTTTGCTGATTCACAGTTTTTCTTTTGAACTTAGTGTGGTATAATAACAATAACAAGGGCGGCAGGGCATATGCCCTGTCGCTTTTCGATAGAACAAAATAAGAAAGCAGGTACGATATGACAAAAATATTTGCACATAGAGGCGCGAGTGCATATGCGCCGGAAAATACAATGGAAGCCTTTGAGCTGGCAGCAAAGCAGGGAGCAGATGGCATTGAGCTGGATGTTCATGTGACAAAGGATGGCGAACTTGTCGTGACACATGATGAGAAAATCGACCGTGTGAGCAATGGAAGTGGTTTTATCAAGGATATGACACTTCGCGAATTAAAGCGTCTGTCCTTCCACAATCATATGGAGTCCTATGTGGGAGCTGGTATTCCGACGCTTCGCGAGGTGCTGGAATACGTCAAAACAACGAGCATGGATGTCAATATTGAGTTAAAGACGGGAATCTACTGGTATCCGCAGATTGAGGAAAAGACAGTTGCTGTCGTGCAGGAAACAGGAATGCATGATCGCGTAATTTATTCGTCCTTTAATCATCACAGCATCGCAAAGATCAAGGAAATCGACAGCACAGCAGAGACCGCATGGCTGTTTTCGGATGTCATTTTAGATGTAGAAAAGTATGCAAAGCAAAATGGTGTCGAGGGTCTTCATCCGGCGGTTTATCATATGTATATGTCGGATTTTCTGAAGAGATGGAATGAGAGCGGCGAGAAGGTTCGCGTGTGGACTGTTAATAACGAAAAGGACATGAAGAATTTCATTCAGAATGACTTAGAGGCAGTTATCACCAATTATCCGGATGTTGCGCTGCGTGTGAGAAGAGAGGTAACGGGATGCTAAGCAACAAGAAACTTTTTTTATTTGACATTGATGGAACTGTGTGCCAGGGCGAGCGATTGATTGACGGTACAATTGAATTTTTGGACGATATTCGCCAGAGCGGTGGCCAGTTTGTCTTTATCACAAATAATTCTACAAAGAGCATTCAGGACTACATTCTGAAGTTTCAGAAGCTCGGAATTAAGACCGATTACAGCAACTTTATCACAGCGTCTTACGCGACGATTCATTATTTAAAGAAAAATTATGCGGATAAGCTAATCTATGTGATGGGAACAAAATCACTGATTCGAGAGCTGAAAAAGAGCGGAATTCGTGTGACAACCGACTGCGAGGATCCGGAGATTGCATGTGTGCTTGTCGCATACGATAATGAGCTGACCTATGAAAAGCTGACTGATACCTGCAAGATTCTTTCTACGAGAGAGGTCGGCTATGTGGCAACCAACCCAGATCTTGTATGCCCGATCGAGTTTGGTTTTGTACCAGATTGCGGTGCAATGTGCCAGATGATCGAGCATGCCGTAAAGAAAACGCCGTATTTTATTGGAAAGCCAGAGCCGGGAATGGTGGATATGTCCGTTGCACAAAATCATTTTACGAAGGACGAAACGTTAGTAGTCGGAGATCGCCTGTACACCGATATTTTATCGGGTATCAATGCAGGAGTCGAGACAGCTCTTGTCCTCACTGGGGAAGCCACAAGAGAGGATGCCGAGAAGAGCAGCTATAAGCCAGATTATATTTTCCCAACCGTGCGCCAGCTTCACGAAGCCTGGAAATAGAAATGCTGATGAGGAACCAAGAGAGGACAGGTACGGTGGCTTATTGATTGTCCCTGGTGGCTCGCCAATAAGGTGAAAAAAATAACAGAAAATAAACAATAAATGAGTAACAAAAAAGTGATAAAAAGGGTGTCACTCTTGAACCAATTTGTAATGTGTTCAAAGGCGGCACCCTATAAATGTTCTATATCAGTTTCACAATATGTTCGCATCAGATTCTTTTACAGAACACCCATTCACAAATTTGAATTAGCAAATCTCTGCTCCAGCTGGCATCTTCTTCTCTGGTGTCATCAGTGCAAGATTTCCATCTGCATCCTCAGCGCACAGCAGCATACCCTCAGATAAAACGCCTGCAAGCTTTGCCGGCTTTAAGTTTACAAGAACCATAACCTTCTTGCCAACCATTTCCTCTGGTGTGTAGTGAGCCTTGATACCGGAAACGATCTGCTTCACCTGAGAGCCGATCTTCACCTGAGAGCACAGAAGCTTCTTGGACTTCTTTACCGCCTCGCAGGAGATAATCTCGCCTACCTGAAACTGCATCTTTGCGAAGTCCTCATAGGTGATCTCTTCCTTTGGATCAATGTCGATAACGGCCTCGTCAGCACGGTCATCCTTAGCCTCAGCTTCCTCTGCATTTTCAGCAGGAGCAGCGGCCTGTGCAGCAGCCTTCTTGGATTCCATCAGTGCGTTCACTTCTTCCATCATCTTAGCGGCATCGACACGTGCAAACAGAATCTGCGGCTGATCGGTAACCTTGTTTCCAGATGGATAGGTGCCCATTGTGGAAACCTGCTCCATTGTGCGAAGCGGTGCATTTAAGGAAGCTGCGATCTTCTCAGCAGTCTCTGGCATGAATGGCTCAAGTAAAGATGCACCGATCAAGATGCTGTCGATTAAGTTGTACATAACGGTGGACAGACGCTCCTTCTTTGCCTCATCCTTCGCCAGTACCCACGGAGCTGTCTCGTCGATATACTTGTTGCAACGCTTGAACAGAGTAAAGATCTCGGTGATCGCATCAGCAACACGAAGCTTATCCATGCGTGCGGTAACCTTAGAAGCGGTGGAGGTGACAACCTCAAATAAGGAATCGTCAACGGACTCTTTTACGCCGTAGTTTACAGCAACGCCGCCGAAGTACTTGTTTGTCATGGAGATGGTACGATTTACAAGATTTCCAAGGGTATTTGCCAGATCAGAGTTCATACGCTCGATCATCAGATCCCAGGAGATCACACCGTCGTTCTCAAACGGCATCTCGTGAAGCACGAAATAACGAACCGCATCAACACCGAAGAAATGAACCAGCTCATCGGCATAGATAACATTTCCCTTGGACTTACTCATCTTGCCATCGCCCTGAAGCAGCCACGGATGACCAAATACCTGCTTTGGAAGCGGCAGATCGAGAGCCATCAGCATGATCGGCCAGTAGATGGTGTGGAAACGAAGAATATCCTTTCCGATCAGGTGAAGATCAGCTGGCCAGTACTTTGCAAACATCGGATCGCTGTTTCCGTCCAGATCAAAGCCAAGACCGGTGATATAGTTGCTCAGTGCATCAATCCATACATAAACAACGTGCTTTGGATCAAAGTCTACCGGAACGCCCCACTTAAAGGAGGTACGGGAAACACAAAGATCCTGCAGACCCGGAAGAAGGAAGTTGTTCATCATCTCGTTCTTGCGGGACTCTGGCTGAATGAAGTCTGGATGCTCATTGATATAAGAAATCAGCTTGTCAGCATATTTGCTCATACGGAAGAAATAAGCCTCTTCCTTCGCCGGTGTACATGGACGTCCGCAATCCGGGCACTTGCCGTCAACTAACTGGGAAGCGGTGAAGAAAGATTCACAAGGAGTACAATACATACCTTCGTACTCACTCTTGTAGATATCGCCCTTGTCGTAGAGCTTCTTAAAGATCTTCTGAACCTGCTTTTCGTGATAGTCGTCAGTGGTACGGATAAATTTATCATAGGAGGTGTTCATCAGGTCGAAGGTCTTCTTGATCTCGCCTGCCACCTCATCAACAAACTGCTTTGGGGTCTTGCCTGCTTCAGCAGCCTTTAACTCGATCTTCTGACCATGCTCGTCCGTACCTGTCTGGAAGCGCACATCATATCCCTGCATTCGCTTGAATCTGGCAATGGAATCTGCCAGCACGATCTCGTAGGTGTTTCCAATGTGCGGCTTGCCGGAAGTGTAAGCAATGGCCGTGGTGATGTAATACGGTTTCTTCATGGTTTTTTTCTCACTTTCTGCCGCAAAAGCGGGCTGTTTTTTCACAGTGCAACAATTTACACGGCCCGAATTGACAAAGGGCTGGAAAATGCAGCACAGATATAAAATATGATACCACTCGAAACGAAAGATTGCAAGAAAAACGTGAGAAAACCAATTGTCTGTAACAAAAAATCATGCTATACTGTGAGTATCGGTTATTGTGCTGTTTTATGCAAAAGCGAAACAACAAGTAAAGCAAAAACGGCTTAGCCAAGAACTAGAAAAAGAGAAAGGCTGGATTGAGATGAATTCAGAAGATAGAAAGAAGTTCAGAAAACAGAAGCACAGAATTATGATGATGCGTTTGTGGCTGCCGGTTGCACTGGTAGTTGTTCTGATCGTAGGACTGACCGCAGGAGGTATCGCATTGTCACTTGGCCAGACAAAGAGTGTGGCAGAGCAGGGAGGAACAAAGGAAGCAGAGACAAAAGAGGCATCCAATGACTCCAAGAGCGATGGTTCTGATGGTGACAAGTCACAGAATCAGGAAAACCAGAGCGGCGAGAGCAACAGCGATGCTCAGAAAGAGGCAGCTGGCACTGGTGAGAATGCAGAGCCACAGACAGGTGCAGAGAGTGATCCTTCTGGAAATGACAATGCAAATCAGCCAGAGGATGGCAATTATTCAGTAGAGCAGGCAGATTTTGATGAGTTTATCACCAATCTGGATGAGGCAGTAGCTACAAATGCGGATTACTTAAAGCTTGGAAGTGAGAACCTGACCGTAACGCTTGCGGAGTTTAAAACATATGACAGAACACATCTGACCGAGACACAGGTAAAGACATATGATGCTGTTCTTGATGCATTGAATGATGAGATAGAAGGTGAGCAGTATGCCAGCGTAGCGGTAGCAGCAAATGGCGTTGCACTGTGCAGCGTAGAAGGTGGTGTTGATTATTACAACTATATTCTTCAGAAGTATAGTGGTATTGATGGCACTTGGGAGACCTTCCATTCGATTCTGGCAGAGGAGGCAAATGCAAACCATGATGCGATGTTAAGTCTTCAGGCTGCGGATTCTTCATTGCAGATGGTAGTCGCAAGCCTTACGAGAAATGCACCGGATACCGAGTATGCATATGATACTGTTACCGCATCTTCTAGTGCGCTTAAGAAGAATCTTGTGTGCAGCGGATTTACAGATGGTTGGACCGAGTTTGGTATTATTCGAGCATATTTAAATGACGAGCGTCTTGATGATGTGATGAGACAGTATTTGATTGCATCCACCAGAATGACTTATGCACTGTACGGTGTTGCTGATATTTCGGTACAGGCTGGAGGCTGGACCGAAGAACAGGTAATTGATCTTTGCAACCAGTATTTTGGTGATGCAAGTACAAATGATTATGGTACAAACGTATACAACATGGTTTTAACAAATCCGGGAAGATATGCGGCAGCATCACTTGATTATCTGCAGATTACAGAGATTGAGGCTACAATGGCTGCACAGCAGGGTGAAGACTACAGTGAAGCGAATCTGTTAGATCTTCTTTTCAATCAGGGTCCGGCAGATTTCAGAGTACTGAGAAGCTGGGTTGGATTGCAGTAATTGAAAAATTGAGTTGTAAAGAAAAATATAAGAAATTCAAAAAAGTCGGGCGAAAGCCCGACTTTTTTTGTTCTATATTATATGTTTAAACTACTTTACGAAACTTACTCCTGTAATGCACAGGAGACATACCATAATATTTCTTAAATAATTTACTGAAATAGTACACATCATCATAGCCAACACTATTGGAGATTGCCTTAATGCTTTGGTTGCTGTCAGATTCAAGCTGAATGCGGGCGCGCTCTAGGCGCATCTTGATCAGGTAATTGATCGGTGCCTCGCCGGTCTCTTCCTTGAAAATTTTTGATATGTAAGCGGAGCTTAGATACATGTTTCGGGCAATCAGATCAAGCGAAATCTTTTCTGCATAGTGATTGCTTATGTATTGGCGAATCTCACTGACCACATAGGTCTTATGGTGTGTCTCAAACGTAACCGGTGAGCAGCTTTGTTTTGGCGGAACGGTGATCTGGCGGATGATGGTCATAAGAAGCTGCGTCAGATACGCCTTTTGCATGAAATATTGTCCCACCTGATTGCTGTAGCGTTCAGAGATCATGCGTAGGCATAGATTTGTAATGTCCTGGCGAACCAGTCCATCTGTGTGAAGAACAGGCGAGCCGCCCGGAAAATCCAGACGATTTGGCTCCATTCCCTTAAAGTGAAAGTTGGAAAATGAAGTGAAAAATACGATAGCGGGATTGTCACGAACGGTCATGACCGTGTGATGTGGGGTGCGCGGTGGCACACAGACAATATCACCGGATGTCAGCGGAAGTGTGGTGCCGTCCATCCAGATCGCCAGATCGCCGGATAACACGATAAAAAGCTCAGGAGCATCATGTGTATGCGAAGAATTTGATTCTGTCACCGTGCGTTTACCGGCAAAATATAGGGTAGGATTTAAGTCAGAATAAGTAATGTCATACGTATCACACACAGTAAAATAAACCTCCTCCAAGATTTTTGAATGTAAAAAAACGATAAAGTCTGATTTGATTATTATACATCACTTTTCAGGAAAAGTACATTTTATTTTTCAGATAATTGAGTAACATGAAACTTGATTCACGTAGAGCCGGGCCAGACGGTCGGCATCATCGGTGCGACTGGTTCCGGAAAATCATCGCTTGTAAATTTGATCTGTCGTTTCTATGATGTCAATCAGGGCCGTGTGCTTGTCGATGACATTGATGTGCGAAACTTGAGCCTTCAGACACTTCGCGGAAACATTGGAATTGCGATGCAGGATGTCTTCCTATTCTCGGATACAATCGAGGGAAATATCGCCTACGGCAATCCGGACTGCACATTCGAGCAGGTACAGGCGGCGGCAAGAATTGCGAACGCAGATGAATGATGGCAAAGGATGGCTACTATAAGGAACTGTATATGAGCCAGTATGCGTTTTTGGAGAAACTATAGCTCGCAGTATGCCTATTTACAAGAACACCTGTGACCAAAAGGGTCGGAATAAGGTGATAAATGTGCCGAAAGTGATTGCTTTTGGCACATTACTTTTGTATAATAGTGCTGTAATTAGAGATTGGCAAAACAAAATCGGCAAGCCAAAAAATATACGTAAATGAATGGAGGATTCATTATGTTAGTAAACACAAAAGCAAGAGTCGGTGTATTTTCCATCGCTTTAGGCGCATATCTTCCGCAGTTCCCGTCACTTGTACCGGAGTTTGAGGCTCAGTATGCAGCATTTAAGAAGACCATTCCGGATACCGTAGAAATCGTTGACGGTGGAATGGTTACCACAAAAGAGCAGGCTATGGAAGCAGGAGACAAGTTCCGTGCAGCAGATGTTGATCTGGTATTTCTTCAGATGCTGACCTACGCAACCTCCTACAACATGCTTCCGGCAATCCGTGATCTGGATGTTCCGGTTGTTTTAGTAAACGTTCAGAAGCTGAAGGCTCTGGATTACGAGCATACCGATATCGCGTCCTGGTTGGGCGAGGGTTATGCATGCGGCGCTGTAGGCGAGGCAGTTGCAGACCTTGAGAGAGCTGGAAAGAGACATGCCGTTATCACTGGTGTTGTTGAGGGCGGAGATCCGGCTGTTCAGGCAGAGATCGAAGACTGGTGTAAGGCAGCTCAGGTAAGAAGAAGATTCCGTGATACCAACATTGCACAGATCGGAAGACCGTATCCGGGTATGATGGATCTGTATATTGATGAGACAAACCTTTACAACAGAATGTTCCTTTACACCAAGCAGTTTGACTGGGAGAAGATGTGGGCAATCGCAGATGATGTGACCGATGAGGATGCTATCCGTGCAAAGGCTCAGGATATTCTGGATACATTCGAGATCGAGGGCGGCGGCACCATCGAGAAGGTTTGGGATATGGCAAAGTATGTTGTTGCATTCGAGAAATGGGTTAAGGATGAGCATCTTGGACTGATCGCATCCCACTATGATGGATTTGCACAGGGCAAGGCTGGAGTTCTTGACAGTATGCTGATCCCGGCATTCTCCATGTTAATCAAGCAGGGAACCGCTTGTGCCGTTGAGGGTGATATGAAGGTTGCTATGGCAATGAGCATCTTAAAGACCATCTCTGGTACCGGACAGCTTTCCGAGATGTACTCCATCGACTTCAACGATGACATCTGCATCATTGGTCATTCTGGAAGTGGTGACGCAGACATCTCTGCAAAGAAGCCAACCATGAAGATCGTTAAGGTATTCCACGGAAAGACTGGCGGCGGCTATCTGACTCAGTTCTATCCATACACTGGCCCGGTTACCTACTTGGCAATTACCCAGGATGCGGACGGACACTTTAAGTTTGTTGTTGCAGAGGGTGTAAATGAGGAGGGACCGATCCTTTCCTTCGGTGATACCAATATGAGAACACGCTTCACCTGTGGTGCAAGAGAGTTTGTAAACCGTTGGAGCGAGGCTGGCCCGACTCACCATATGGCAGCTGCTACTGGAAGACATATTGATACCATCTTAAAGGTAGCAAAGATCTTAAACGTTCCGGTAGAGATCGTTACCAGATAAGAATAGAATAAGTTTATTATAATTTCATTATGATAAGAAAGATAAAGCCATGGGAATTGTTTCTCTTGGCTTTTCTTTTTTCCACTTTCGTTTGTTGAGAATTAAAACCAGTTTCTAACAGTTGACAAGCGGTTAGGCAGAATGTTAGAATAGGCTTGAAAAGCTAGGAAAATCAAGGCTTTGCAAGATCAAGTAAACGATTTTGTAAACGTTTTTGAAAAGAAAATCCGATAGTACAGAATAAGAATATAAGAATAAAGGAAAGAATTTATGAGAGATTTGTATGACATTCACTGTCACATTCTGCCGGGAGTAGACGATGGGGCGAAAAATATGGATATTGCCCTTGAATTGATCGAAAAAGAAATCGAAGCGGGAGTTGGAACGATTATTCTGACACCACATTTTCGAAAAGAGATGTTTGAACCAGATATGGAAGATATTTGGGATGCCTATGATGATCTGGTATACGAAACGCGACATAAAAATATTCGCCTGTATTTGGGGTGTGAGTTTCATGCCAATATGGAGATGGTCGAGACACTCGACCGGAATCTTCGCCCGACGTTGGCAGATTCACGCTACGTCCTTACGGAGTTTGCACATAATAGCACAAGAGCGTTTATTAAGGAGCGCGCCGATGCCCTGTTAAGCAGCGGTTATCGTCCGATTCTTGCTCATATTGAGCGTTACCGTGCAACACGAAAGGATTTTGATCTGATCGCTGACTTAATCGAGATGGGCTGTGAGATGCAGGTAAACGCCGATGCCGTAATAGGAAAAGATGGATTGGGGGCGCAGCGCTTCTGCAAGAAATTGATACAGGAAGATATGATCCATTATATTGGAAGTGATGCCCACAATTTGAGAGGGCGTGCACCGCATTTAGGTGAGTGCTGCGAGTACTTAAAGAAGCATATGGGTCGTCTTTATGCGAGCCGCATTATGCGTGACAATCCGAGTAGAATTCTTGAGAATATGCGATAATTACAAAAAAATGATTACAAAAATAGAAAAGAAAGCTTCGTCCGAGAGAGAATGAGTGGAGAAAGCAGATGGACAAGGCGGATGAGGCGATTCGTGCAATCGTACAGCGAATGGCGCAGCGTATACGGACACTTGATCGGACCAACTATGATGGTTCCTGCTTTGTTTGTATGTGATTTTGTTCACAAAATGCAAAGAAAACAGGTTGAAATTTTGGAAACGATAGAGTAGAATACAGATGAAGTATTGTTAAAAGAAGCATAACGGCAGTGGCGGGCGGAGAGAAATCGGTATCCCCCACTGACATGAGGCAAGTCACGGTCGAACTATTTTCGGCATGTCAGACTCCGTGAAAATACCGACTATGAGTTGAAACAATAGATTGGAGAGGAAATGACAGTAAAAGAATGTTATGAGGCTATGGGCGGAGATTACGAGGACGTACTCAAGCACCTTATGAATGAAGCGAGAATACAAAAATTTGCATTGATGTTTAAGAAAGATCCGAGCATGGCACAGCTTAACGAGGCAATGGAGGCAGGTGATGTTGAGACTGCATTCCGTGCCGCACATACATTAAAGGGAATTTGTGCAAATCTTGGTTTTACATCTCTGTTTAAGGAGAGCCATGAGATCACCGAGGCACTCAGATCTGGCGATATGGAGACTGCGAAGGTGATGTGGTCAGGCGCACAGGCATGCTATGAGCGTGTTTTGAATGCACTGAATCAGCTAGAGCAGTAAAATAGGAACAGAATTGAGCTGTAAGAAGTAAGACCAGAAATAAGATTCTAAAAAATACACAGCCTTAGAAAAATGAAAAAACGAGGATAATCAGAAAGGAATTTGAGAATGATATGTCCAAAATGTGGTGCAAAGCTTGAAGAAGGTACTAGATCTTGCCCAATTTGTGGCAAGAGCTTGGTAGCAGTAAGCGTAAACACCGTTTTTAAACGTAGAGATTTACAGGATTATGATGAATTGTTATCTGATGGCGGTTACGATGAGGAGAATGATTCCGATGCAGCAGATGGCTATGATGATGACAACGACAATGATAACTATGAGGAAGATTCGTATCGCGATGCCGACGAAGACAACTATGAAGACGATGCGAATGAGGAATACGAAGATGAGGATTCCAATTACGACGACTATGAGGACAGCAATGACGAGTACGAGGATGAAGATGAACAGTCTGGAAATGGTCATGTGTTAACTGTCAACTATGTAGCCAATCCGCGTTTTTCGGCCAATGCGACATCTGCTTCCAGCAGAAGCGCGAATTCATATAGTGCAGATAATGCTGCATATTTTTCGGAACACTCTCACTCTCATGAGGAGCCGAGAAAGAAAAAGTCAAAGGTAAATGGCATCTTAGGTGGACTGATTGTAGTCTGTCTGGTAGGAATTGTTGCGGTAGGTGCTGCTACTGTAAATATGCTGAATTCTTCTAAGAAGGATACAGATAAAGCAAAGCTTCCATTAACAGTTGAGCAGACAAGCAAGGAGGAGGCTAGTACGAAGGAGAAAACTTCTGCCGAGGAGAAGACATTCATCGAAGAAGAAACTTCCAGTGAGGAGGAGACTTCTACTGAAGAGGAGACTTCTACCGAGGAGGAAACCTCTACTGAGGAAGAAACCACAGAGGAGACAACGGAAGAGACTACCGAGGAGAAGACGACAAAGCATACCACAGCTGAGGAGACGACTACGACTACCACGGCAACCCCAACGCAGCCGTCTACTGCGCCGACGCAGCCAGCTACACGTCCGACCCAGCCAACCCAGCCAGCTACCCAGCCGACGCAGCCGTCTACCCAGCCGACGCAGCCATCAACGGTGCCGACCGAGCCATCAACGGTGCCGACCGAGCCATCGACTGTACCAACAGAACCATCAACGGTACCAACTGAGCCATCAACGGTACCAACTGAGCCATCAACGGTACCAACCGAGCCATCAACGGCTCCATCGACAGCACCGGAACCAACGGATCCACAGCCAGACACGCCAGCTCAGTCAGACACGCCAGCTCAGCCAGATACTCCGGCTCAGTCAGACACGCCAGCTCAGCCAGATACTCCGGCTCAGGACGATGCAGGAGCAGCTCTAGCAGCAGAAGTACCGGAAGCAGAGGAAGAGCCAGCAGAAACACTGGACTGATGAATTGATTGGATTGGCTTGATCAATAGAATGAACGGGATTCATTTTGACAGATCAGGACAGAGAGGAAATAGAGAATGATTTTTGATACTCATGCGCATTACGATGATGATGCATTTGATGAGGATCGCGACACACTGCTGGAGGAGATTTTCTCTTCCGGCATTTGTTGTATAACGGACGTTGGTGCGTCCATGGAATCCTCAAAACGTGCGGTTGAGCTTGCGAAAAAGTGGCCGCAGATTTACGCGGCTGTCGGTGTCCATCCGGACAGTACCGCTAATATGAAGGAAGAGGACATTGAGATGCTTCGTTCTCTTACCAAAGAAAAAAAGGTGGTAGCGATCGGTGAGATTGGACTGGACTATTACTGGGACAATGCACCGAGAGAGATCCAGAAAAAATGGTTCTTAAGACAGCTTGAGCTGGCAAGAGAGGTCGATCTGCCGATCATTATTCACAGCAGAGAAGCGGCAAAGGACACAATGGACATCATGAAAGAGGCAGCAAAGGCTGGAAATCATGGCGTTATCCACTGCTATTCCTACTCTGTGGAGATGGCAAAAGAGTACGTTTCGATGGGCTTTTACCTTGGAATCGGCGGTGTGCTTGCTTTTAAGAATGCGAAAGTGATCAAGGAAGTGGCGGCTGAAATTCCGCTGTCCTCGATTGTGCTTGAGACGGACAGCCCGTATCTGGCACCGCCGCCACACCGCGGAAAACGAAACAATTCCATGTATTTAAAAGAAGTAGTAAAGCAGCTTTCTGAAATCAAGCAGATACCGGAGGAAACGATTATCCAGACCACGCTTGAGAATGCGAGAAAGCTATATCGATTGGAGGAAAACTGTGGCTGAATTAGGAAATCCGAAAAATACAATAGAAGTACTGCAGAAATATCAGTTCCATTTCGCAAAGAAATTCGGTCAGAACTTTCTGATTGACACGCATGTGCTCGACAAGATTGTGCGCGCAGCCGAGATTACATCGGAAGATTACGTTCTTGAGATCGGACCGGGAATCGGTACGCTGACTCAGTATCTGTGCGAGTCTGCAAAGCATGTTTTTGCCGTTGAGATCGATGATAATCTGATCCCGATTCTGCAGGACACCTTATCCGCATACGACAATGTAACTGTAATTCATAACGACGTGTTAAAGCTTGACATCAACAAGCTTGTAGAAGCGCAGTGCGAGGGCAAGCGCATCAAGGTGGTGGCAAACCTTCCATATTATATTACAACACCGATTCTGATGGGCCTGTTTGAAAATCATGTTCCGATGGAGAGCGTGACGGTTATGGTTCAAAAAGAAGTTGCACAGCGTATGCAGGCGCTTCCAGGCGGCAAGGATTACGGTGCCCTCTCACTTGCCGTACAGTTTTATGCAGAACCGTATATCGTGGCAAATGTTCCGCCGAACTGCTTTATGCCAAGACCAAATGTCGGCAGTGCAGTCATTCGTCTGACAAGCCATAAGACACCGGTGGCAGTAAAGAATGAGAAGCTGATGTTTGATATCATCCGCGCATCCTTTAACCAGAGAAGAAAGACATTGGTAAATGGCTTATACAATGTCGGAGGCTTAAATAAGAGCAAGGACGAGCTGGCAGCCGTGCTCGAAAGCATTGGTTTGGCCGCAAATGTGCGCGGTGAGACACTCACACTTGAGCAGTTTGCAGCGCTGTCTGATGCGCTGTCGGAAACGTCGAAATAAAGAACACGAAATTCGTTCTAAACGATACTTCCCTTCCATACTTATTTATATAGCGTTCATAGTTATGAGGATATGAATAAAGAAATTCGCCTCACCGCTCAAGCAAGCTACGACCGCAACGTGTTAAAAAGGGAGGTATCGATATGGCACAATATCAGCGTTTCCTCTCATATTTATTTGAGTATGAGGGAGATCAGAAAAAAGAAAACTGCGGATTCGCAAAGGTAGAGATTCGGGGAGATGTGCAGCGCATTTTCCTGTCGGTAAAAAACAAGGAGCAGGCAGAAATTTTGCATGTGTTTGGCTTTTACCGTACAGACGGGGGCTGCGGCTGCGTGCCGCTTGGCCGGATGGTTGTAAAAAATGGAAAAGGACAGCTTCAATATGTCAATAATGGAAGCCATCTGGCAGGAAGTGCCATCCGTTTTGAGCAGCTGTGCGGACTGGTGGCAGGACGCCAGCAGCCCTTTTCCAATGCATATGCGACCGTCTGGGATGATCAGTATTTCGGATTATCACTATTTGGAAAAGAAATGGATAGATCCGAAGAAAAACGCTCCAAAGAAAGTTATTCCGAGGAAAATCAGTTCGGGAAAAATCATTCCGAAGAAAATCAGACCCAAGTAGATCAGACCGAAGAAAATCCGTCAGGAGCGAGTCTGCCCGAAGACGATTTGTCAGAGGCATCGAATTCCAGCGAAGACCTTCAGACAATGGAGGTGACCGATCAGGAAATTGCCAAGAAAACGATAAAAAGTGCATCGAAAAAGATTGAACCGAAAAAGTCCGGTAGTGCTGATGGCATTTGGGAGCAGCTAAGCGCGGTTTATCCTCACATCGAGACACTTCCGGGCGATACCGTAGTTTGTCTGAAGGCCATGCCAGCGGATATCGGTCGTCTTCCTCGCCAGAATTGGATGCTAAGCAGCAATGGCTTTTTGATGTATAGTTTTGTGAAGCATCGCTACATCGTATTTGCCAGAGTGACGGACGAGCGCTATGAGCTGTGGGTACCGGGCAACTATGAAAAGAGCGAGGAGCTGATGGCGCAGATGTTTGGCTTTTATCGGTTTCGCTCGGTAAAGTCGCAGAAGGCAGGAAATGGTGATTTTGGCTACTGGTGTGTGCCGCTTGCATTTCCGTCGGAAGCAGAAGGGGCAAGAGAGACAGCCTCCAGCATGTGAACCTACATGATTTCAGGCTGGAAAGAGGAGAAAGGGAAAAACAATGGCAGTAGGAAAAGAGCAGCAGCTTTCCGAAAGCGAAAAAGCAGCGCTGAATGAGCAAAAGGAAAAGCAAAGCGAAAAAGAAGATCGAAAATTTATGCGTCAGGCATTGACACAGGCAAAGAAAGCAGCGGCCATTGATGAGGTTCCGATCGGCTGTGTGATCGTCTGTGATGGAAAGGTGATTGCCAGAGGCTATAACAGACGAAATGTTGAAAAGTCGGTGCTCGGTCATGCAGAGCTGGCGGCGATGAAAAAGGCATCGAAAAAGTTGGGGGACTGGCGTTTAGAGGGCTGCACGATGTATGTGACGCTTGAACCATGCCAGATGTGCGCAGGAGCCGCCGTGCAGGCGCGTCTTGACCGCGTGGTGATTGGTGCAATGAATGCCAAGGCAGGCTGTGCAGGTTCTATCTTAAATTTGCTTGATATGCAGCAATTTAACCATCAGATTCCGATCACAAAGGGCGTGCTTGAACCCGAATGTTCGCAGATATTGTCAGAGTTTTTTAAACGCATCCGGGTAAAAAAGAAGAAACGCCCCTTGACAAACGAGGAAATATCCGATACAATTATGGATGCGCAGCCGGGGCGGTAGCGGTGCCTTGTACCTTCAATCCGCTATAGTGGGGGTCATATCCCGGCTGAGGGTGTTTCACTTGTGGAGCTGCCCTCTGTAAGTGGCGTTGAAGTTTGGGTCTCACGCAACAGGACTCTGTGAACCATGTCAGGTCGGGAACGAAGCAGCATTAAGCAGAACCTCTTGTGTGCCGTGAGGGTGCCTGGGCCGAGCAGGCTGCAGAGGTAACGTCTGGGGGTGGCATTCGAAGCTGGGATGCGCAAAAAAAGTAATTTTGTAAAAGTTACAATAATTTACAAAATTAGTTTACGATTCGAACAAAAGAAAAAGTGATTTTTAAGAGTTGTCTGTTGCAACAGCAGCTCTTTTTTTGTATAATAAATCTACGATGGGTTAGTTTAGCCATATCAGTACAGTTGAAATCCTAAAAATAAGGAGGAAGATACGATGCGAGTTGGAATGTTAACTAGCGGCGGAGATTGCCAGAGCCTGAATGCAACCATGAGAGGTGTTGCAAAGACATTATACAATCAGAGAAAGGATGTTGAAATCATTGGTTTCATCGAGGGTTATCGCGGTTTGATCTACGGCGATTATCGAATCATGAAGTCAAAGGATTTTTCAGGAATTCTGACGACCGGTGGCACAATTTTAGGAACAAGCAGACAGCCATTTAAGCTGATGCGCGTCCCGGATGAGAATGGTCTTGATAAGGTAGAGGCAATGAAGAATACCTACAAGAAGTTAAAGCTTGACTGTCTTGTCGTATTAGGCGGAAACGGCAGCCAGAAGACAACAAACCTTCTTCGTCAGGAAGGCTTAAATGTCATCGGACTTCCAAAGACAATTGACAACGATCTGTGGGGAACGGATATGACCTTTGGTTTCCAGAGTGCGATCAACCTTGCAACACAGACGATCGACTGTATTCATACAACGGCAGCTTCCCATGGCCGCGTATTTATCGTAGAGGTAATGGGTCACAAGGTAGGATGGCTGACACTGCACGCTGGTATTGCAGGTGGTGCCGACATCATACTGGTTCCAGAGATTCCATATGATATCAATAAGGTAGCAGCCGCTGTCAACAAGCGTGCGAAGGATGGCAAGCGTTTCTCCATCATCGCTGTTGCAGAGGGTGCAATTTCCAAGGAGCAGGCAGCTCTTTCCAAGAAAGAATATAAGAAATATGTGGCAACTCGTCAGTATCCATCCATCTCCTATGAGATCGGTGCTCAGCTTGGCAAGCTGACTGGACAGGAGGTTCGCGTGGCAGTTCCAGGTCACATGCAGAGAGGCGGAAGCCCATGCCCATATGACCGTGTGCTTTCCACCAGACTTGGTGCAGCAGCTGGAAAGATGATCTTAGACGGTGATTTTGGATACCTTGTTGGTATGAAGAACAACCATATCGCAAAGATTCCGCTAGCAGATGTTGCCGGAAAGCTTAAGATGATCCAGCCGGATGACGAGATGGTTCAGGAAGCAAAGCTGATGGGCATCTCCTTCGGAGATTAAGAATAAGACTAAGAAATAAGCATTAATGGAGTTTATTCATAAATGGCATATACAGCATTATACCGCAAATGGCGTCCTGCCCGCTTTGAAGATGTAAGAGGGCAGGAACACATTGTACGGACTTTAAAAAATCAGATTATTTCAGACCGCGTTGGCCATGCCTATCTGTTCTGCGGCACGAGAGGAACTGGAAAGACCACGATCGCAAAGATCATGGCGCGTGCCGTCAACTGTGAGCATCCCGTGGACGGAAGCCCGTGCAATGAATGTGCGGTGTGCAAATCGATCCTCGAAGGGCGGTCGGTCAATGTAGCGGAAATCGATGCGGCATCCAACAACGGTGTCGATAATATCCGTGAGATTCGCGATCAGGTACAGTACTCCCCAACGGAAGGCAAGTACCGGGTTTATATTATTGATGAGGTTCATATGTTGTCGGCAGGTGCCTTTAACGCACTCTTAAAGACGTTAGAGGAGCCGCCGGCTTATGTGATCTTTATCTTAGCGACCACGGAGGCAAACCGTATTCCAATTACCGTGTTGTCACGCTGTCAGCGGTATGATTTTCGTCGTATTGGAAATGATGTCATAGCAGACCAGATTTCTCATCTGCTTACCGCAGAAAAGGTAGAGGCCGATGAGGATGCGGTGCGTTATGTGGCAAAGGCAGCGGACGGTTCCATGCGAGACGCGCTCAGCTTACTGGAACAGTGCATTTCGTTCTACTATGGACAGCGGCTGACCTACGAGAAAGTGCTGGATGTATTGGGTGCAGTAGATACGCAGGTATTTTCGCGTCTGCTGCGCCTTATTATCGAGTGCGATGTGCCAGGATGCGTTTCGCTGATGGATGAGATCAGCGCGCAGGGACGCGACTTAAACCAATTTGTCACCGATTTTATCTGGTATCTGCGAAATTTAATGCTGGTGCAGACAGCAGACCAGAGTGCGCAGGCGCTCGAGATGACAGCAGAAAACTATGAGGCGCTTCGCGAAGAGTCAAAGATGGTAGCGCTTCCAGTTTTGATGCGAAACATCCGCATCTGCTCCGAGCTTTCCAATCAGCTGAAATTTGCTGTTTCCAAGCGTGTATTAATTGAGATGGCAATCATTAAGATGATGCAGCCGCAGATGGATGACGATTTGGATAGCCTTCGTGTGCGTCTTGACCGCATCGAGGAGCAGATTAGTTCCGGAAACTTCGTGCAGGCAACACCAGTTGCCGCACAGCAAAAAGCCAGCAATGCGTCAGAGCAACAGCCGCAGGGCAGCATTTTTGGTGCTTATTTCGATGGTGGTGCGTCAGCTGGTCAGGCACCGCAAGGAAATGCGCAGACCGTTGAACTAAGCGAGGCAGAGTACGAGGATTACCAGAAACTAAGTGCAGACTGGAAAAAGCTCTCCAGAATGCAGTCTGGATTTTTAAACTCGATTCTAATGGGTACACAGATCAGCTATGAGAAGGCAAAAGGACTCTGCATTGTATTTACAAACCGTTTTTATTATGAGCTGATGCTTCAGCAAAACCGTATGGAGGAGCTGAGGCAGATGATAAACAATCATTATCAGAGAGAATTTTCAATTTCGGCCAAGCTGCTTGAGGCGGGCGAGGCAATGCCGCGCGTCACAAGAGGCAGCCATATTGAGGGCATCAATATGGAGATCGGTGTCGAGGACGACTGATCAAATAAATGCAAGTAACTAAGAAATCTAGCAACAACAAAATATAGATAGAAAAGAAACGATATAAGAAAAAAGAGAAAGAGGAAAGGAAACAAAAACATGGCAAAGAGAGGCGGATTCCCGGGCGGTATGCCGGGCAATATGAATAATTTGATGAAGCAGGCACAGAGAATGCAGCGTCAGATGGAGGAGCAGCAGAAGGAACTCGAGGAGAAGGAGTTCACCGCAAGCGTAGGCGGCGGTGTTGTTAAGGTTACCGTTTCCGGTAAGAGAGAAGTAAAGAATGTGGAGTTAGCACCAGAGGCTGTTGATCCAGATGATATTGAAACTTTACAGGATCTGATCGTTGCAGCTGTCAACGAGGCAATGCGCCAGGTCGATGAGGCATCCTCTGAGACGATGGGCAAGTTGGCTGGTGGACTGGGCGGCAGCCTTGGTGGTCTTGGCGGAGGCTTTCCGTTCTAATGGATTTTTACAGCAAAACAGTAAATCAACTGATTGAGGAATTGTCCAGACTGCCTGGAATCGGAGCAAAGTCGGCTCAGCGTCTGGCGTTTCATATTATTAACATGCCAAAGGAGCAGGTGGAGCAGCTGGCGCAGTCAATGGTGAATGCGCGCAGCAACATTCGCTACTGCAAGGAATGTTTTACACTGACCGATCAGGAATTGTGCCCGATCTGCAGTAGTGCAAAGCGAGACAAGTCGGTGATCATGGTGGTCGAGACCTCCAGAGATCTTGCGGCTTATGAGAAGACAGGAAAATTTGAAGGTGTTTACCATGTCCTTCATGGTGCGATTTCGCCAATGCTTGGAATCGGACCAGGGGACATTAAGATAAAAGAATTGCTGGTGCGCCTGCAGCGTGAGGATGTGCGCGAGGTAATTATTGCGACCAATTCCAGTTTGGAAGGCGAAGCGACAGCGATGTACATCAGCAAACTAATCAAGCCAGCTGGAATCAAGGTTACGCGTATTGCGAGCGGTGTGCCGGTGGGCGGTGATTTGGAATATATCGATGAAGTGACATTGACGCGTGCACTTGATGGGCGTGTGGAGTTATAAAGCGATAGGATGATAGAGCAATTTATGGTTCATGAAGCTCACGAAGTGTTACAATGATGAATTTTGTGAACTACGATATAGATTCAGGAAATGGTGACAAACATGGATAAGTACGAATATCAGTTAAAAACAGAGCATATCAGACAGGTTGCAGCCAGAAAAGAATATGGAGAGGCTGCAAAGCTGTGTGATACGATCGACTGGACAAAAGTTCGCGATGTAAAGATGCTCACATTAGCTGCAGATGTTTACACAGCAGGCGGAGAATACGAAAAAGCGATCGATATTCTGCAGCAGGTATATCAGTATACGACGATGGGACGCCGCATTGTCTATCGTCTGACGGAGTTGGCGTTAAAGGCAGGCAGCTACGACGATGCGAAGAATTATTTTGAGGAATTTTGTCGTATTGCGCCGAACGATCAGGGCAGATACATTCTTTTGTACAAGATGGCGCGCTTCCAGAAGGCGACGCTTGATGAGAAGATTCAGATTCTCGAGGCGTACAAGAGAGAAGATTTTGATGAGAAATGGGCGTATGAGCTGGCTGTTTTGTATGCGATGAACAACCAGAAGGATAAGTGTATCCAGCTGTGCGACGATATCATTCTCTGGTTTGGTCTTGGAAAATATGTGGAAAAGGCACTCTTTCTTAAGAGTCAGTTCGCACCTTTGACACAGGCACAGAAGGAAAAGGCTCAGAAGTTTGCTGATAAAAAGGCGCAGGAAGAAAATGAGAAGCTTCAGAAAGCGCAGAAAGAGCAGGACAAAAAGCAGCAGGAAGCCGAGCAGGCCGAAAAGATGGCCACTCAGCAAAAGATTCTGAAATGGCAGGCAGAGCAGGAAAAGGCATATCAGGCAGAGCAGGAAGCCGCAAAAAAAGAAGCAAAGGCACGCGAGGATGAGCAGAGAGCTGCTTTAGAGCGTGAACAAAAGCTTCGTGAACAGCGTGATGAGGAAAAGGCGCGTAAGGAAGAGCAGGAGCGCGAGGATGCGCGCAAGGCAGCTGAAAGCTTACGCGAGCAGAAAGAACGCGAGGAGCAGCTTCGTCTGCAGCATGAGCAGGAAGAACGCGAGGCAGTCGAGCGTTTAAAGAAAGCACAGAGACAGGAGCATGCCAGACGCAGCGTTGTCACTAGTGACATGAATGAGATCATGGCAGTAATTCAGCATGCAAAACAGGAGGATGCTCAGAGTGATTTGCAGGCGGCACTTGCACAGGAAGTTTTGCAGGCACAGCAGGAAAATGCAGAGGAGAAAGCTGTAGAAGAAACAAGAAAAGAAGCAGAAACAACCATAGAAGAGAAATCGGAAGCAATCGAAACGGCAGAGGCAACAGAAAAAGTGGCAACAGTAGATGATCCGACAGATGCTGCCATAATTGCCATTCCTGAGCTTGCCGCAGTTGAGCAGCCAGAATTATCGGCCGAGGAAGCAGATACGTTTGCAGAGGCATCTGGTGTATCGGAGATTACGTCAGAGTATCCGGCTTATGAGAATGCGGATGAGCTGATGCCGGAGACAGAGGAGCTTCAGTTCGAAGAAGTGGAAGCTCCGGTGGAGATGGAACCGGAAGTAACAGAAGAACCAGCAAAATCCGTAGAAGAACCGCAGGTACCAGAATCAGTTGAAGAGACGCAGCAGATTCCAGCTAAAGACACAGTAGATGAGACTTCTGAGACTCCACAGGAAGAATATGAGGAAAGACGTCAGACAGAACGCGTTGGAAATGCAGGGCTGCCAATTGTCAATCCAGAGGATCTTTCCAGAGTATGGCACTTTGCAATTCAGGCATTGCCGGGCGAGGATGATATCGAGCTTGCACTTGAATATCTGCAGGAGCTTGCAGAGAGTTCACCGCGCGCCGTTCCGCGATCCGTCGTAAAGATCACTGGACAAAAGCTAAACCAGAAGGGACTGGTACAGTCACTTGATAAGCTGCTTGGAAAGACCATTTTGATTGAGAATGCAGCTGACATGAATGATCGTGTCATCAACGAATTCTGCAAGATCATTGATCCGACCGATCGAAGTTTATTAGTGGTATTCATTGATACGCCGGCATCCATCCGTCATCTGCTATTAGATCATCCACAGTTGGCACAGACCGTCACTGCACAGTTTGTACGCGAGAACTACTCCGTATCTGAGCTTCTTGAATACGCGAGAGGCTATGCAGACCGAGAGGACAGTGTGTTTAATAAGTCTGGCGAGCTGGCATTGATGGAGCGTTTGAAAGTTATTTCTGAAAATCAGGAGCGTAATAAGAAGCGTATTGTTGAGATGATTGTCAACAATGCGATCGAGAAGGCCGAGAAAAAGTCGATGCGAAGACTCTTCCAGAGTAAGTATGACAAGAGCGGCTACCTGATTCTTCGCGATAAGGATTTTGAAGTTGGTTAAAAGAAAGGTGTGATCGTAGTGAATTGGCTTACAATAGCTGTAATCGTATTGATCGTACTGGCGACACTGGCGGGTGCAAAGAGAGGTCTGGTAAAAACGGTATTGTCGTTTGCCTCCTTCTTTTTAAGCGTGGTAATCATGCTCTTTGTCCGTCAGCCTGTGTCGGATTTTGTAAAGGAACAGACTGGAATTTACACCACAATTGAAAACGGAATCAGTTCATTTGTGGAGGAAAAGACAAAAGCGCTTCAGACGAGTCAGGCACAGATGACCGATGCGGTTATCGACAGCCTAAATTTACCGGACGTTCTTAAAAATGCATTGGAGCAGAGTAACAGCAAGGCTGTTTACGAGCAAAAAGGTGTTCAGAGTGTAGCCGTGTATATCACCGGATGGCTTACAGATCTGGCATTTCAGGCGGTTTGCTGTGTGATCAGCTTCATTGTCGTGTGGATTTTGCTTCGCATTGTGACATTTCTGTTGGCGGGAATTGTGCAGCTGCCAGTTTTGCATCAGATTGACTGTATTGCAGGAGCAGTTGGAGGCTTGTTTATCGCGCTGATTGTCATTTGGATTGGCGGCATTGCGGTGACCGCATTTGCCACGGCCGAGTGGGGACGCGAGGCGCTTACGATGATTACGCAGAGCAAGCTGCTGACATTTCTTTATAACAATAATGTGCTGCTGAATGCATTGCTGAAGGCAACATATTGATACAATACCCTTTGACCAAACACGTATAAGTTGTACGGTTGGTCGAAGGGTATTTTTTGCTATAAGAAATAATAGTTTGTTAATCGGGCATCAGTGTGCAAATAGCACTTTCTTCATGCGATTGATCGTATGGCAGTAGGCCGGAACGAGGAACAGATCCGCCATAATCCATGCAATCGGGCTGGCAAAACAGATGCCGACAAATCCGACGAGCGGTACAAGCACGAGGCTGGCGATGATTCGTCCGACCATCTCGCAGACACCGGCCAGAATCGCCAGACGTGAGTAGCCCATGCCCTGAATGCAGAAGCGCACGGTGTTAACGAGGCAGAGCGGAATGTAGAACGCCGTGTTGATGGTTAAGAACAGCTTAACCTGATCGAGAATGGCAACCTCATCTGCGGATACGAAGAGCAATGCGATCTGGCGGCCAAATAAGGAAAGTACGCAGAAGGCGATGATTGCATAGATGCCGCCGACAAAGCTGGCAGATTTTAGACCCTTTCCGACACGGTCGAGCTTTCCGGCACCGACGTTTTGTCCGGCGTAGGTCGCCATCGTGGAGCCGAGTGCGTCGAACGGACAGCAGCTAAAGCCTGAGATACGACCGGCTGCGGTGACAGCAGCTACCGCCTGAGAACCAAGTGAGTTTACGGCAGTCTGCAGGATAACGCTTCCGATTGCGGTGATGGAGTACTGAAGTCCCATCGGGATGCCCATGTTGCAGAGAATAATTGCCTGATGTCCCTCAAATTTCAGTTCATCCTTCTCAAATTTGAGAATGTCATACTGCTTTCTCATATATAAGAAACACAGAACACCAGAGATCAGCTGAGAGAGAACAGTCGCCCATGCGGCACCGGCTACGCCCATGTGCAAAACAAGGATTGCAATCAGGTCAAATAGGATGTTTAACATCGCCGAGATGACCAGAAAGATAACAGGTGTGCGGCTGTCGCCGAGTGAACGGATGATACCGGACAGCAGGTTATAAAGATACGTTGCCGGAATTCCGAGGAAGATAATAAATATGTAGCTGTAGGCATAGTCGAAAATATTTTCCGGCGTATCCATCCAGTGAAGAATCTGCTTACATAATACGCAGACAACGACTGTCATGATCGCAGCAAATGCGACGGACAGCCAAGCTGCATTCGCAACGAATTTGCGAAGTCGCTTGTAATCCTTTGCACCAAAACTTTGTGCGATTGGAATTGCAAATCCGCTGCAAACGCCGTTGCAAAAACCAATGATCATAAAGTTGATTGCACCTGTTGAGCCGACACCTGCTAACTGGTCAACACCCAGGCTTTTTCCGACAATGATCGTATCGACCATGCTGTAGAACTGCTGAAACAGCATTCCAAGAAGCAGCGGGACAGCAAAGCTTAAGATCAGCTTCAGTGGGCTTCCCGATGTCATCTCCCTTGTTGCACTTTTTGCCATAATTTTGTGCTCCTTTTTCTGACATTTTTCCAGCACATTATAGCAGGTTGCAAAATGTTTGCAAGAGGTTTTTTGATTTTAAATGAAAATATTTTACGTTACTGTTTGCAGAACGCTTATTCAAAAAAAAGAGCATTGCAATTTTGTATCGCTCAGGGTATCATAGTAGCATAATGCTGAACACAGCATAAAAAGAAAGGCGACAGATTATGACAGCACAGGAAAAGATTCATGAGTATCTCGCTGCTCATCGCGACGAGATGATCGAAGATATTAAGACACTGATTAAGATTGACAGCGCACGCGCAGATGCACTGCCGGGCAAGCCATACGGAGAGGGTGCAGCAAAGGCACTTGAGGCAGGACTCGCACTGTTTGAAAAGCATGGTTTTAACGGAAACAACTGCGACAACTATGCGATTGATACCACGATTAACGGTAAGGAGCTTGGAATGGATATTCTCGCACACCTTGATGTTGTTCCGGGTGGAGACGGATGGACAAAGACGACTCCATTTGAGCCGATCGTTGAGGATGGCAAGATGTTCGGCCGTGGAACTTCTGATGATAAGGGACCAGCAGTTGCAGCGCTGTATGCAATGAAGGCAGTACGCGACCTGGGCTTTGAGTTAGACAAGGACGTGCGTCTGATTCTTGGTTCCGATGAGGAGTGCGGCAGCTCTGATATCGCTTATTATTTTGGAAAGAACAGCCATGCACCGATGACCATCTCACCGGACGCTGATTTCCCGCTTGTATTCTTAGAAAAGGGAAGTTTGCACACCACCTTTACTGCACAGGTATCCTTAGAGGATGGTCTTCCGAGAGTAAAGAGTGCAGCCAGCGGAATTAAGGTAAATGTCGTTCCGGCAAAGGCTGATGCCAAAGTAGAAGGTATGACCGTTGCAGAGGTAGAGTCCTATGCAGACAAGGCAACTGTACAGACTGGCGTACAGTTTACTGTTTCACAGGCAGAGGATGGAGTGGTTAAAATTCACGCAGACGGTGTTTCTGCACATGCAGCTAGCCCAATGGATGGAAATAACGCACTGACCGCACTGCTTGTATTGCTGGCATCCCTGCCGCTTGCACAGAGCAAGACAAAGACGCTCATTCACAATTTAACAAAGCTTTTCCCGCACGGCGATTACTGTGGAGGTGGACTGGGTGTGAACCTCGAGGATGAGATTTCTGGAAAGACCACATTGACACTTGATCTGTTCCATTTAACCGATACCGAGATGGGTGGAACCTTCGACTGCCGCGCATGCAACAGCGCAACCGAGGAGAACACAAAAAATGTGGTAGAACAGAAGCTTTCCGAGGCAGGATTTGAGACCGATGGCTCTCCATTAAATCCGCCGCACTACGTTCCGAAGGATTCCAAGCTGGTTAAGACACTGCTTGAGACCTACACCGATGTGACCGGTGAGGTTCGCGAGCCACTTGCAATCGGCGGCGGCACCTACGTTCATCACATTGACAATGGTGTTGCCTGCGGATGCGCAGATCCGTCTGTTGACAACCACATGCATGGACCGGATGAGTTCGTAATTATTGATCAGCTGGTCATGAGTGCGGAAGTTTTTGCACTTGCAATCGTAAAACTCTGCAGAAATTAAGAAAAAAAGGGTCGGATTCATAAATAATTAAATTTTTGGACAAAAATTGAACACATTTATCGGTTATGATAAAGACACAGTTGAGAAATCAACTGGACATTCATATATCTTTTTCATAGCCGATGAAGTAATCGGCATCCCTCCCCTTTTTATTCCCTTTTGGCCCTGCAGAGAGCAGGGCCTTTTTCTTTTATAAATTTATAAAAATAAGGATAAGATAACGATTCAGAGCCAGATGGCAGAAAGGCAGAAACATGACACTACAGCAATTACGGTATGCGATTGCAGTCGCGGACTGCGGATCGATGAATCAGGCAGCGGCAAAGCTGTTTATTTCTCAGCCCAGCCTTTCAGAGGCAGTGAAGGAACTTGAAAGGGAAATTGGAATCCGTATATTCGGGCGCACCAACAGAGGAATCCTTGTCACAACAGAAGGAAACGAATTTTTAGGCTATGCCAGACAGGTTGTAGAACAGTATCGTCTGATGGAAGAGCGATACGTCGAGAAGACACAGAGCAAAAAGCGATTTGCCGTTTCCATGCAGCATTACACCTTCGCTGTTAAGGCATTTGTCGAGATGGTCAAAGAATTTGGCATGGACGATTATGCATTTGCAATTCACGAGACAAAGACTGGAAAGGTCATCGAGCATGTGAAGGATTTCATCAGCGAGATTGGAATCCTCTATATGAGTGACTTTAATCGAAAAGTTTTAACAAAATTGATTCACGAGAGCGAGCTCGAATTTGTCCCACTGTTTGACTGCAACACCTACGTTTACGTATGGAAGGGCAATCCGATCGCGTCAAAAGGATCCGTCAGCTTAAAAGAACTTGAGAACTATCCGTGTCTGACCTTCGACCAGGGAAAGACAAATTCGTTCTATTTTGCGGAGGAGGTTTTCAGCACCTATGAGTACAAGCAGACAATTCAGGTTGATGACCGCGCGAGCATGTTAAATCTTATGATCGGCTTAAATGGCTATACGTTATGCTCCGGCATTATCTGTGAGGAACTAAATGGAAGCGATTACGCGGCGGTTCCTCTTGTGGAAAATGAGGTCATGACGATTGGTTACGTCAAGCGAAAAAATATTCAGCTAAGTGAATTGGCGCAGCTTTACGTCAATGAGCTTGCGAAGTATCAGAAGATGGTACTAAAATGAGCTGTGGCTTGTTTCGCTATAGGTAAAAACAATAACAGGCGCTTGCTTTTGTGTATTGGACAAAAGCAGGCGCCTTCGCTATAATACAGACAGTTAAACAAAACAAACAAAGCAACACAAACCCAGCAACATCAAGTAGCACAAGCTACAGCAACACGAAAACAAACACACCATCCGAAAGTGAGGATTTGAATATGAGTACATTAAAGGAAAGAAAGTTAAAGTTTGAAACCCTGCAGCTTCATGTAGGACAGGAGGAAGCTGATCCGGTAACAGATGCAAGAGCAGTGCCGATTTACCAGACCTCTTCTTATGTATTCCATAACTCCCAGCACGCAGCTGATCGTTTCGCGCTGAAGGATGCAGGAAACATCTACGGAAGACTGACTAACCCGACTGAGGACGTATTCGAGCAGAGAATTGCAAGCCTTGAGGGTGGCGTTGCAGCACTTGCAGTAGGTTCCGGTGCAGCAGCAGTTGCATATGCAATTCAGAATCTGGCATTTGCAGGTGATCACGTTGTAGCAGCAAAGAACATCTACGGTGGTACCTACAACCTGTTAGCACATACCTTTGTATCCTACGGTATCAACACAACTTTCGTAGATCCATTCAACTATGAGGAGATCGAGGGCGCAATCAAGGATAACACCAAGTTAGTCTTTATCGAGACTCTTGGAAACCCGAACTCTGAGGTTGTTGATATTGAGAAGATCGCAGCAATCGCACACAAGCATCAGATTCCGCTTGTAATTGATAATACATTCGCAACACCATATCTGGTAAGACCGATTGAGTACGGTGCAGATATTGTTGTTCATTCCGCAACTAAGTTCATCGGCGGACATGGAACTACCATCGGCGGTGTTATCGTAGATGGAGGAACCTTCGATTGGAAGGCATCCGGCAAGTTCCCGCAGCTGACTGAGCCAGACCCAAGCTACCATGGAATCAGCTTCGTAGACGCAGCAGGCCCGGCAGCATTCGTTACCAGAATCCGTGCAATCCTGCTTCGTGATACAGGAGCAACCCTTTCTCCATTCCATGCATTCATCTTCTTACAGGGACTTGAGACACTGTCTCTTCGTGTTGAGAGACATGTTGAGAATGCACTGAAGGTTGTTGAGTTCTTAAAGAAGCAGCCATTAGTAGAGAAGGTAAATCATCCGTCTGTATCTGATGATCCAGAGCAGCAGGCACTTTACAAGAAGTACTTCCCGAATGGCGGCGGTTCCATCTTCACATTCGAGATCAAGGGCGGCGCAAAGGAAGCACAGGAGTTTATTGATCAGCTGAAGCTGTTCTCCTTACTGGCAAACGTTGCCGATGTAAAGTCTCTTGTTATCCATCCAGCATCCACTACACATGCTGAGTTAAACGAGGCAGAGCAGGCAGAGCAGGGCATCAAGCCAAACACCATCCGTCTCTCCATCGGTACTGAGAACATTGATGATATCATCTTTGATCTTCAGGAAGCATTTGACGCAGTAGCAAAATAAATAAAAAAGTAAAAGTCTAAATAAAAAATAACAAAGAGAAAAGAGTCGGCATTGATTGTCGGCTCTTTTTGAAAGGGGAGGATAAATAATAAATTACATCATTTGTAAGCTGTGCGGTTTGGAGGGGGAATCGCAAGCCGCAGCGTCAGCTGACTGCGGCATTTGAAATGCCGCCAGATTTCTGACATTCGTATTATGTCCTGGTATTCATTTTCTATGCAAATTTTTATGCGTTTTTTTCGAGCCACGGGGTCAGGTACAGCTGGCTCGAAAGGGCCATTGTACCTGACCCCATGGCTCTTTGCAAAGTTGTTTTAATCTTCTTTTTTCATTTCATGAAGCACATATTGCACCATCTCCTGGTGTTCTTTCGAGTAGCCAAAGAAAAAGTTTGGATAGCGCGTGTTCAGCTCGTGGTAGATGGCGCTGACTTCGCGGTGTGTCTTTCCATTTAAGGTATATTCCTCGCCCTTCATTGTTACTACATGAATTGTGTAGCTTAATTGCTTTCCTTTCAAGGTGCGGCGCATCGCGGCGTGGTCGTAAATCCATAAAACGGCCTCAAGTGGAACAATGGCACAGACTTCATCGGAAAGCTCCACGAGATAACGTGGCGTTAAGATCAGTGTCTTTGTCCGAAGCAAGATTTTTCGATGAATCTGCTTTTCCACATCGGCTAAAATTTTCTCAGCGTCACCGTAGCGATCCAGATTGCGGTAGGTCTTTGTCAATCGTGGATTTATAATATAAGTAATGGTTCGTATGATGATTACAATCATCAGTATAAACACGGCGAGGAGCACAACCATCAGCACGATTTCTCTTGTGTTCAGATATGCGGTCTGATTGATAAAATATTTCTGACAGACGCTCTTTAATGAAGTCGCATCCCATGAAATATTCTCGGCAAGCTTTTGCGTGAGTGGCTCAAGAATCTCTGGTTCCAAGGCATCCACGCGTCCGATGATTGTTTGACCGTCTAATGTTTCGGCGGCTGGGTAGCCTGCTACCGCGCGAATCAGATAAAAATGGCAGGTGCCGTTTACCAATTCATAATAATAGTGACCGATCAGTTCACTGCCAGCGATGCAGTCTTCACCGCTGTAGTAGAGCGTTCCCGTCTTTATCTTTGCATACAGTACTTTTTTTGCGGTCGCGTCATTGATCAGCACGGCATTGCTTAGCGTGCGCTTTGTCACATAATCCGTGACTGGCGAACGCCAAACAAGAAAGATTACCACGCCAAGCAGCATCAGAGGGTAAAACAGGCGCTTCAACTGAGTTTTTCGAATGTATGATAGAATCATGTTTCTTCCTTTTCCTTGTATTTGTTTGTGTCAATGTAAGTAGGATACAAACAAATGTTATGATATAGACAAGTATAGTAGACTTTAAGACTTTTGTAAATGAGAAAAAGCTGCGAAATCTATTTCCTTTTTTGCCGCCGCGTGTTATGCTTTCGTTAGGTTTTGCTTTTCTCAAAAATTTTCCAGAAAGTTTTTCTAAAGGTCTTTCTGAAGTTTTTGCGAAAAGCGCAGCCTTAAATTTTTGCGGGAGGTATTATTACTTAAAGAAATGTTGGAAAAATCGGCGCAGCATGCCGACTTTTCGGGAAAACATATCCTGTTGGCAGAGGACAATGAGCTAAATGCCGAGATTGCGATTTCCGTTTTGGAGGGAATGGGATTTTTGGTCGATCGTGCGGAGGATGGTATTCTCTGTGTGGATAAGCTGGAAAGAGAGTCTGCTGGAACTTATGATGTGATTTTGATGGACATTCAGATGCCCAATATGGATGGATATAAAGCCACGCAGGTGATTCGTCGTTTGCCGGATAAGGAAAAGTCTAGTATTCCGATTATTGCCATGACGGCAAATGCTTTTGCGGAGGACCGAAAAAAGGCACTCGAGATGGGGATGAACGGTCACATTGCAAAGTCGATTGATGTGGAGAAGATGAGAGAAACGCTGATGAAGGTGTTGAACAAGCAAAGCAGTTTCTGATGCATTTTATAGACTCTTGTCAATCGGCGGTGAATCGGGTATAATAACGCTTTGAGGCTAAAAATCATCCCATGACGAAAGTTACAAGTTTTTGTCAATAACTCCTGACTAAAGTCACGAGTTTTCTTGCACAAATTTTCAATAAAAGAGAAAGGCGTGGAAATTTATGAACGCATATCATGCATTTGCACTGGTCTACGACCGTATGATGGAGGAAATCCCATACGAGGAGTGGTGCGATTTTGTGACGAACCAGTTAAAGAGCTATGGCATTGAGGATGGACTGATGCTTGAGCTTGGCTGTGGAACGGGAACGTTGACCGAGATGTTTGCCGCGAAGGGATTCGACATGATCGGTGTGGATAACTCCGAGGAGATGTTAGCGGAGGCGATTGAAAAGCGCGAGCAGAGTGGCAGCCCGATTCTTTATCTGAATCAGGATATGAGAGAGTTCGAGTTGTATGGCACGGTACGCGCGGTGGTCAGCCTGTGCGATACGATGAATTATCTTACCGAATATGACGATCTCGTTACCGTGTGCCGTCTTGTGAATAATTACCTTGACCCGAGTGGTATTTTTCTGTTTGACTTAAAGACGGATCATTACTATAAGCAGATTGGCTGTCAGAGCTTTTCGGATGCCAACGAGGAGGTCAGCTACATCTGGGATAATGATTATGATGAGGAATCTCATATCAACAGCTATGCCCTTACGCTGTTTGTGCAGGAAGAGGATAATCTCTATGAGCGATTTGACGAGTATCATGAACAGCGTGCATTTTCGGTAGAGGAAGTGCGCCGCGCCATTGAGGAGTCGGGCATGATTTTCCTTGCTGCGATTGATAAAAACGGTGAGCCGGCTGGACCGGATACTGACCGCGTTTATATTATTGCACGCGAAAAGGGAAAGACACCGATAGATTGAAGAAAGAGAGGATAGAACAAGTATGAATGACTATATGATTCGTGCAACAGCCGCAAACGGTCAGATCCGTGCGTTTGCCGCAACTACAAGAGACCTTACGGAGTATGCAAGAAATGCGCACAACACAAGCCCGGTTGTCACAGCAGCATTAGGACGTACTATGACAGCAGCTGTCATGATGGGCTCTATGATGAAGGGCGACAAGGACCTTCTGACTGTTAAGATTCAGGGCGACGGCCCGATCGGCTCCATCACTGTAACGGCAGATTCCCATTGCCACGTAAAGGGCTATGCACAGAACCCAGTTGTGTTAATTCCGGCAAATTCGATCGGAAAGCTCGATGTGGCAGGCGCAATCGGAAAGGGTGTGCTCAGCGTGATCAAGGATATTGGTCTGAAGGATCCGTATGTTGGACAGACCGATCTTGTCAGTGGTGAGATTGCAGAGGATCTGACCTATTACTTTGCAGCATCCGAGCAGACACCGTCCAGCGTTGGCCTTGGCGTGCTGATGAATAAGGACAACACCGTGCGTCAGGCAGGAGGCTTTATCCTTCAGCTGATGCCAGATGCATCCGAGGAGACCATCTCTGCTCTTGAGAAGAAGTTAGCAAATGTATCTTCTGTCACTGCAATGCTTGACAGCGGAAAGACACCAGAGGATATTTTACAGGAGCTTCTCGGCGATATGGAGTTAGCAATTCTTGACCGCACCGCAGCGTCCTTCCAGTGCAGCTGCAGCAAGGAGCGCTTCGCAAGAGGAATTGCAAGTATCCAGAAGTCTGACATTCAGGAAATGATCGATGCTGGAGAAAACATTGAGACCTGTTGCCAGTTTTGCAATGCAAAGTATGTATTTACACCGGATGAGTTAAAGGAACTCTTATAATAGTGAAAAAGCCGTATCCATTTTAGTGTGGATGCGGCTTTTTGGTTGCGTATTGCTTAGTTATCGATCTGGAAAATCTGGTGCGCACGCTTCTGGAGGGCAAATAAAAGTACCATTCCGAAGATGCCGCAGGAGATGATCTCACCAATACCGACAGTAGCCATCAGGTACCAGATGGAATCCGGTGCGCCGTAAACGATGCGAAGCACCTGCGGTACTACAATGATATTGGCAAGAATCGGCGGCAGCGGAGCCAGCCATTTGCTGAAGCGGCGAAGCTTGTAGGTAAGGAATGCGCCGATCAGTGTGGCGAGAGAACCAAATAAAATATCCCAGATGGCTGCGCCAGTGATCGTGTTGCTGATGATGCAGCCCACGAAAAGACCAGGAATTGCAGCCGGTGTAAAATACGGAAGTATGGTGAGTGCTTCAGAAAAACGAACCTGAATTGCACCATTTGCCAGCCCGAACAAGTTTGCCAGCCATGTCAAAACGACATACATAGCGGCAATCAGAGCAGCTTGCACCATAAGTAAAACATGTTTATTTCTCATTTGTAACAATAAGCCTTTCTAAATGCAAGTAAATCTCAAATTATAATCCCAGCATACGCTCAAGAGAAGCCTTAGAAGTAACACCTGTTACCTGATTGATCAGCTGTCCATCATTGAAGATGATCAGAGTCGGGATGGAAGTGATGCCATACTCGGAAGCCAGATCGGACTCCTCATCGACATTTACCTTTCCGAATACGATGTTGGAGTGCTCAGCAGCGAGCTGGTCAATGATCGGACTCTGCATACGGCACGGACCACACCAGGAAGCCCAGAAATCAAGCAGCACCGGCTTATCAGACTTTAAAACAGTTTCATTAAAATTGCTCTTTGTAATAGTTAAAACGGACATAGTAAAACTCCTTTCTCGAGGTAGTATGCGCCCGAAAGTGGGCGGTTATTCAGTAATGTTACACTGCTTTACAATGATAGTATTGCGATGATAATATTGCGCGGTTTTGCAATAATAGCATTGCATTGCGCAATTACAGTGCCAACAGCTTTGTGATCAGTGTCTCAACGAGGCGAGCGGAATGATAGGACGCCATCTTGGAGAACTGTGTGTAATCCATGGTTGCGCTGCCATCTGCCTTATCGGAGATGGAACGGATGATCAAAAACGGTACTTCATTGATCGAAGCAACATGGGCAATCGCGCCGCCTTCCATCTCAGCGCAAAGGCCGTGGAAGGTATCAATCAGCCAGTTTTTCTTTTCCTGACCAGAGATGAACTGGTCACCGGTCAAAATCAGACCTTCGTAAACGGTGACATCTGGATTTGCCTCGTGGCTACAAGTGACAGCCAGATCGTGAAGCTGCTTGTCCGGTGTGAATACCTTTCCAGTGCCTGGAACATCACCCGGCTGATAGCCAAGGTCCGTCACGTCAAGGTCATGCTGAATTACCTCAGTGGAAACCACGATGTCGCCAATGTTGATGCGGGCATCCAGAGAGCCAGCAGATCCAGTGTTTACGATCATCTTTACATCAAACAGATCGATTAACATCTGGGTGCATGCTGCGGCGTTGACCTTTCCGATTCCAGCTTTTACGATCACGACTGGATACTCATGGATAGTACCGCAGAAGAAAGACAGTCCGGCCTTGTTGACGGTCTTTTCAAGTGAAAGGTGCTCAAGTAACAGGTCGATTTCCTGCTGCTCGGCACCGATAATGCCAAGTGTTTTCTTCATAAGAATAAAAACCACCTTTCTTATTTTTCCCTTAAAGTTACATCCGGGAGCTGATGCAAGAATAGTCGCAACTGATTGGATGAGTGCGAGTTTTCGTGGATTTCGCCCCGGTATGATACAGTATATCAGCCAAATTTAAAGTCTGCAAGGGAAACTTTAATTCCAGATATCCGTTAGGAGAAAATCGCGAATATTGCGGTGCTTAATTCCATTTCGGCTCATATCAAATTCATCAAGCGATACGACATATTTGGGAAAATTATCGCGAATGCTGTCATACACACCAAATTCTCGTTCAATGGTTTCCGGTGAGGCAAGCAGGTATGTCACTTGGATATAGAGTTTTTCACCACGTTTATCACATACAAAATCAACCTCTTTGGCACCAGATTTTCCGACCGTGATAGTATAGCCACGGCGCAGCAGTTCCATGTAGACAATGTTTTCAAGAATGAGGTTAATGTCACGCATATTGCCGCCAAAGACAGCTTCGCGAATACCGTGATCTGCAATATAGTATTTCTCATTGGAAGCTAAAATTTGTTTTCCCTGAAGATCTTGGCGCTTCACCTGATAAAACAAATAGGCATCGCAGCAATATTTCAAGTAATTAAGAATGGTATCGGGGGAAACAGCGCGCTTTTCGCTTTTTAAAAATTTCACCAGAGAAGAAGCAGAAAACGGTGTCCCGATATTTGCCATAATATAAGCAATGATGCGCTCGAGAAGGTCGACATCACGTACTTTGTTTCGTTTAACAATATCCTTTAGCTGTACCGAGTTGAAGAGATCCGTTAAATATTGTATGGATGGCTCATCTGCATATTGGAGATTTGCAAGATACGGCATACCGCCAGCCAGAAGATATTTTTGAAAACAAGCAGACGTAGACGCATTTGGTTCTGTCTGGTGATATAATTCAAGAAATTCTGCAAACGAAAATGGATAAATGACGAATTCAACATAGCGACCGCCAAGATACGTAGCAAGCTCTCCGGAGAGCAACTTGGCATTCGATCCTGTAATATAAATATCGCAGTCCAGTGTGATGCGAAGAGAATTGATACATTTTTCCCAGTCCGTGACCTCTTGAATTTCATCAAAGAAAAGATAAACTTTTCCATCAATGGTAGAGGCTCGTTTTAGAATTTCGTCATGTAATGCCTGCGCAGACTGCAAAGAAGTATAGCGCATATCTTCAAAGTTAATTGATATAAAATGAGACGAATCAATGCCGGATTCTCGTAATTCATCCTTGATCAATTCCAGCATAACAGATTTTCCGCAGCGGCGTATGCCAGTCATAACTTTAACCAGTTCACTGTTAATAAAAGGACGTATGCGTTTCATATAGAGTTCTCGTTTAATCATGATAGATGCTCCTTTCCACGTGATAGTTATATTATACTACATTATACTATATCACACTTATAAAAGAAAAAAACAGGAAAAAATAAACTTTATTCAGTATACTGAATGAAATTATAAAATCATTGTAAAAATTAAATTATAAAATGAAAATAATGAACCAGAGTATGTTTTAAAATATGGTTTTTGCAAAAAAATGAAAAAATATGTAACCATACAAAAATAAATCGGACATAGAGAATGAGAGGAGGTGAAAACGTTGGATCACATTGCAATACTAATACCATGTTATAATGAGGAAATTACAATTGAAAAGGTGGTGAGCGATTTTAAAGCAGTGTTGCCAGAAGCCGTTGTATATGTGTATGATAACAATTCTACGGACAAAACGGTAGAAAGAGCTCAAAAGGCTGGTGCAATTGTACGACATGAGTATCAACAGGGAAAAGGAAATGTTGTGCGAAGGATGTTTCAAGACGTGGAGGCGGAGTGTTATATTCTAGTTGATGGAATTGACCTTCAGCCTATAAAGGTATTAATAGATTATTCGGATGAAATTTATACAAGTATAGTAAATAGACCAGAATTGACGATATCATACCCAACGAATGGTTTTTCAATTAATACAGATACATATAAAAGACTAGATATGTCGTATTGTTTGGTATTGCAAAATAATATGTTGTGTGCGATGCCGTGTATTGCAACTATTTATCGCTATCCTACTAAAACCTTTGAAATGACTGCTGAGAGTTTAACAAGATTAAATAATCAAGAGGGATATGGATTTAATGTAACAACAACGGCTGGACAGGTTGCATTAATTAATCGTATTATGCCAGTTGTACCAGAGTGTGAGTATGAAGAATATTGGGGAGTATTGACTAATTATGTTGTCATGCATAATATAAATAATGCATTTCCATTTATATTTGGTGGCTCAAATGGTTCAGGTGGCCATGCATTTGTTTTACAAGGATATCAGTTAAATGGAAATAGTATGAGGTGGTTCTATTTTAATCCATGGGGAGATGATAATGTAACTGAATATCATACGGATGGTGCGGTTGTTAGCTTTTACAGTAAAGGTTATGTATGGACAGAAATGCAACATTCTTGTTTAATAAGTCCATATTGATAGTTGCTAGGGGAAAGTAGAGAAAACAATAATATGTTATGGTCAAAATGTAAAAGTAAGAATATAATAGCTTTATTAGGAATCTGGCGCGGGAATCCTCGGCCATTCAATGACCGAGATGAAAGCGCCG
>CAVFYJ010000011.1:0-47191 GCA_963626545.1 Acetatifactor sp.
AAAAGCCGGGGCTAATGTTTCAATTATTTTGGGACATTTTCAAAAATGCTTGACACAACTTTTTTCATTTTTTTTAATCTACTTTTTTTATAAACAACTCTTGGGATCACCCCTGCTTGCGCAGGGAATACTTCCCTCCGATGATTTCGTATTTCTTCTGCCAGGGATCACCCCCGCTTGCGCGGGGAATACTATGGTATGAGTTTTTTTGAGTGTCTCACGACAGGATCACCCCCGCTTGCGCGGGGAATACGGGTAGCTAACCAATCACAGCTTGGTGGCATCGGGATCACCCCCGCTTGCGCGGGGAATACTACACAGTACGGAAACGGAACTAATGGAGACTAGGATCACCCCCGCTTGCGCGGGGAATACTGGGAGCGGAAGGGTTAGAAGAAGCAACCGAAAGGATCACCCCCGCTTGCGCGGGGAATACCGCCACGAGAAGGCTTGCACATGGTAGCATTAGGGATCACCCCCGCTTGCGCGGGGAATACGCCGCAACGGTACCTACCGCATATGGACCAATAGGATCACCCCCGCTTGCGCGGGGAATACCAAATGTCATTCAGATTGGGGAAGGCACGGCAGGGATCACCCCCGCTTGCGCGGGGAATACACGACTGGGGATAATCTCGAGCAGGGGGATATAGGATCACCCCCGCTTGCGCGGGGAATACTTGACATGGGGGCAGGTAATGAGGGGTTGAGTAGGATCACCCCCGCTTGCGCGGGGAATACGGTGTTACAACAATACCACCAAGCTGTGACTGGGGATCACCCCCGCTTGCGCGGGGAATACCTTGACAAGGTTCTGGAACGAAGTTCGCGAAGAGGATCACCCCCGCTTGCGCGGGGAATACGATATCATCGGCGCGTACCATGTACCAAAAGCAGGATCACCCCCGCTTGCGCGGGGAATACTTCGAACCTTGCTTTTTGGAGATCTCTTAGAAAGGATCACCCCCGCTTGCGCGGGGAATACGACATCTGTCACGACTGGCATTGGCATCACCAGGGATCACCCCCGCTTGCGCGGGGAATACTGACCCTAAAGATGTAGTCACTCGATTGAACAGGGATCACCCCCGCTTGCGCGGGGAATACGACTTGATGTCACAGCAATTACCCCGCATGCCAGGATCACCCCCGCTTGCGCGGGGAATACCGAATTTCGACTATCTCGATTTTACGCAGTCGAGGATCACCCCCGCTTGCGCGGGGAATACTACCAATATTTGTCATTATCCGTGAACATTGTAGGATCACCCCCGCTTGCGCGGGGAATACTTTTGCGCTAATATGTAATATTTTTGGGTTTTGGGATCACCCCCGCTTGCGCGGGGAATACAGTAAAGAGCTGATAACTCTTGCATGATGCTTGGGATCACCCCCGCTTGCGCGGGGAATACACAGAGTGTCCACCTATACTTCGTACAAGATTAGGATCACCCCCGCTTGCGCGGGGAATACTGGCACTTAATCGGCATCGTGTCACAGCCGAAAGGATCACCCCCGCTTGCGCGGGGAATACTCATATTTTGTATTAACCGTATCCGTGTTCAAAGGATCACCCCCGCTTGCGCGGGGAATACTGTTCCACCATCAACGGATGATATTTGTCATGAGGATCACCCCCGCTTGCGCGGGGAATACATTGACATACGTAAAAGCATCGACAACAACATCGGATCACCCCCGCTTGCGCGGGGAATACCGTGCAGTTGGACAAGTTTTACAAGTCGTTTCGGGATCACCCCCGCTTGCGCGGGGAATACAAGTTGTCGTTCAAAATATTGTTCGCCCTCTGAGGATCACCCCCGCTTGCGCGGGGAATACGGTGCATACCACGCATTTTCGCTGTTTTTGATAGGATCACCCCCGCTTGCGCGGGGAATACCACTAGCCAAAAATTCCGGCTAATGTGTAAAAAGGATCACCCCCGCTTGCGCGGGGAATACTAATCGCAAGAATGTTCTGGTCATCTGTGATGGGGATCACCCCCGCTTGCGCGGGGAATACAACCATCTGACGATTGTGATCTAGTGCAAGAAAGGATCACCCCCGCTTGCGCGGGGAATACGCAATCCGATCACACAGCAGCCAGAAGTATGCAGGATCACCCCCGCTTGCGCGGGGAATACTAGAATCCAAAAAACCCTTGGTTGGATACGCTGGGATCACCCCCGCTTGCGCGGGGAATACACATCTGGACACGGGAACGGCGTAACCGTTTGAGGATCACCCCCGCTTGCGCGGGGAATACTTGATCATATCTCCTTCCTTGTAGTTCTCAACAGGATCACCCCCGCTTGCGCGGGGAATACTTTTCCTGCATATGCCATCCGAACTAAAAAGCGGGATCACCCCCGCTTGCGCGGGGAATACTAAAAACCTATATGTCACATATAATGGAGAAAGGGATCACCCCCGCTTGCGCGGGGAATACCTCTTCAGGAAGTTCTTGCAGTCATAGCACATAGGATCACCCCCGCTTGCGCGGGGAATACGTGCGATCATGGAATAAATTTCCATTCCTGCTGGGATCACCCCCGCTTGCGCGGGGAATACCGCGCCATGAAATCACTTTCGATTTTTTTCCAGGGATCACCCCCGCTTGCGCGGGGAATACAGGGCTACGTTGAAACAAAAGGAAAAGCCTGTAGGATCACCCCCGCTTGCGCGGGGAATACCTCCTGCGGTGCCGATCGGATGCCGTCGCGCTCAGGATCACCCCCGCTTGCGCGGGGAATACAGCATGTAGCAAGCCGGAACGTGCGCGCTATAGGGATCACCCCCGCTTGCGCGGGGAATACTTGTATGAAGTATAGGTGGACACTCTGTCATGGGGATCACCCCCGCTTGCGCGGGGAATACTTTTCGTTCCCACCTTTACACACTAGCCAAAAAGGATCACCCCCGCTTGCGCGGGGAATACCGGAAACTGAATAAAAATTGTAGGTTTATAGGAGGATCACCCCCGCTTGCGCGGGGAATACGGGCGGCCTACTTAGGCGTTACACGCCATATGAGGATCACCCCCGCTTGCGCGGGGAATACAAGATGTTCTGCCGAAGTGGTAGATAGTACTGAGGATCACCCCCGCTTGCGCGGGGAATACAGTTGTCCAGTTACAAAGTTGTCGTTCAAAATAGGATCACCCCCGCTTGCGCGGGGAATACCCCACACCCAAGAGCCACAAATCTCAATCGTGAGGATCACCCCCGCTTGCGCGGGGAATACTCTAGTGCCTGATATAGAGTCATGGGCGGCCTAGGATCACCCCCGCTTGCGCGGGGAATACTTTTTGATCAGGGAAGACGAGAACGGCTTCCGGGGATCACCCCCGCTTGCGCGGGGAATACCGATGGTCATTTCGTTTGCTGTTCCCTTACCGCGGATCACCCCCGCTTGCGCGGGGAATACGCTGTCAACCGGAACTCGGAGGCGTTGACGTAGGGATCACCCCCGCTTGCGCGGGGAATACGAAAATTCAACGACTTAATCAGGAGACTCATTGGGATCACCCCCGCTTGCGCGGGGAATACTAGTCAACGCTTGTGTTTACATAAGTCAGCTTAGGATCACCCCCGCTTGCGCGGGGAATACTGCCATTTCTTAACAAGTATGTGTCAGACATGAGGATCACCCCCGCTTGCGCGGGGAATACCAAGTAGACCGTTGGGAAATATCGCGCACCGAAGGATCACCCCCGCTTGCGCGGGGAATACTTAACAGCTTCTTCTCGAGTGACGTGGCTAGTGGGATCACCCCCGCTTGCGCGGGGAATACCTCCTACCCAGCTTTTCGAGATTTCTCTTGACAGGATCACCCCCGCTTGCGCGGGGAATACAATCTCTTGGGATGAGACTGATCCGGCGGCAAGGGATCACCCCCGCTTGCGCGGGGAATACCACACCGGCGATTATAAACGCGCCAGATGGACAGGATCACCCCCGCTTGCGCGGGGAATACCCCCCTTATTATTTCTTGCAGATGGCAATACAGGGATCACCCCCGCTTGCGCGGGGAATACGCTATGATGTGAGCAACATCGGTCCATATGCAGGGATCACCCCCGCTTGCGCGGGGAATACTTAGTATAACATGTCGCTAGTTTTTGTCAACAAGGATCACCCCCGCTTGCGCGGGGAATACCTTGCACCTAAAAAAAGTACGGAAATCAAGTTAGGATCACCCCCGCTTGCGCGGGGAATACCGACAACCTGTCTACAACTGGTGACTTTTACAAGGATCACCCCCGCTTGCGCGGGGAATACATGATATGTCAGGTGGGGCGAATGTCATCCAGAGGATCACCCCCGCTTGCGCGGGGAATACGTAAGTGGATCAATTCCAACACGAGTGAGATTGGGATCACCCCCGCTTGCGCGGGGAATACTCCACTGCACGTTGTCACCGATTCCAGTTGCAAGGATCACCCCCGCTTGCGCGGGGAATACAGTGTAAACAACAGGCTTATGCCCAGCAACCTGGGATCACCCCCGCTTGCGCGGGGAATACTCGTACTCGATGAAGTGCATGATGACCATATCAGGATCACCCCCGCTTGCGCGGGGAATACTATGCACCAGATGCATCCAGCTCGCCGGATGCGGGATCACCCCCGCTTGCGCGGGGAATACCGATTTTTCGCATTTTAGCTCCGACATAATCAAGGATCACCCCCGCTTGCGCGGGGAATACCTCCTGTGGCTGTAGTGTTAACCAACGTGAATAGGATCACCCCCGCTTGCGCGGGGAATACCTAAGAACGCGCACGTTGATAAGCACTTAGCCGGGATCACCCCCGCTTGCGCGGGGAATACCATCCGTCTGGTACTTAATGTAGTAGCAGAGAAGGATCACCCCCGCTTGCGCGGGGAATACCGATACTGTTTATAATCATAAACCGTGGAAATAGGATCACCCCCGCTTGCGCGGGGAATACGTCATTTTGTCACCCCCTCAAGTTTCGTCTTGAGGATCACCCCCGCTTGCGCGGGGAATACCTTCTACTGGTAGCATTGCAATCTCTGCATCCAGGATCACCCCCGCTTGCGCGGGGAATACACTAAAAAAAGCTTGATTTTACGTGATCCTTAGTTCTCATTATAACAGATTTCATTTAACTTGAACAGTCATTTTTCTCTACCCATCTGAAATTTTTAAAAGCTTCTCATAAACCTGAAACAGTAACCTGCAATCATCCAAAGCTCTATGTTTCTGTTTTTCCAATCCAAAATAAGACGCTAATGTAGTAAGTTTATAGTCTGAAACATCATCTAGTTTCTTTCTTGCAGTTTTTACTGTGTCTTCCGACGAATTCATAATTGTTGGATACCCACATTTTCTGCAAGCCTTTTGTAAAAATATTATATCAAAGGAAAGATTATGGCATATAATCTTATTTTTTCCTATAAAATCGAGAAATGCCTTTAATGAACTTTTTAATTCCTTTCCCTGACTGTCTAACATTTTCTGCGTAATTCCAGTTAACTTTGTAATTGTTTCTGGCACTCTCTCTTCGGCAGCAATAAGACATGAAAATGAATCTGTTTCAATTCCATCTACTATTTTTATAGCTGCTAACTCAATAATCTCATCTTCTGCTGCTCTAAGACCAGTTGTCTCTATATCAATTACAACGTACTCATAAATAGATTTAATTTTGTTTGTTATTTTTGACTGTTCTCTTGTAATCTTTTGCGAAGATTGATCTTTTGGCTGATTTCTCTCCTCTGATCGTTCTGCCCTTCCTGATATTTCCAATTTTTCTTCTGCCGCAGACTGTCCATTTTCCACTATTTCTGCTGTTACTTTGGCTTTTCGCATAGCTGCACCACGATACCAATTGCCCGCTTTGCTATGATAAGTTGTTTCTCCCCCTTTTTCTGCAACCCTTGTTAGAGGTCGTTTCATAAGTGTAATTCCATCAAAATCCACTGCACTCCAATCTCCATTATGGACACGAAATTCCAAATGTTGTTCATTATTGGAACTATATACCATAGTTGCTTTTCCATTGTCAAGATTTTCACACACGCGCAGCCATAACCTATCGCGAACTCTAGCACTCAGATTTCCAACATAGACACCTGTGTTAATTTCACATAACCACTTAGAAAGATCTCCACGTAATTTTGGCGGACAACTTGTAAGCGTAATTACTATCACACTTTCCTCTCCTTTCCATATTGAATGCCATTTTTCACAGTGCCACGCACTCCATCCCATAGATAAATCGCATCCGACGATGATCTATTTTCATCACTATCCAAATCATCATGGCAATCTTGATCCTCTGCACTATCTCCATTCTCAAAATTGTCAGATTCTTTTCCCAATAAATAATGAATATCTGTTACCATACGTTCAAGAATATGCTGCGCTACCAATTCATCTCGCACACGTCTACGAACAATACCAGAAAGATCCTCTTTCATTTCTTCATCTTCCTTACATTGAGCTGCTATTTCAAAAGCAATTGGAATCGTAGTTTCTGCTTTGTATAGATCTGCAATATCATATACAAACGAGTTTTCATGACCAACATGAACAAATCCAAGTCCTGGCGAACATCCAAGCGCTGCTATTACCGCATGTGCCAGTCCATACAAACAGGCATGTCCTGCAGATAATGCCTGATTTACCGGATCTCCTGACGCAAAATCTTCCGGTCGATATTCTCGACCATTCCATTTTACATTCCATTTTTTTGATGCGTCTTGATAAACCTTTCGAATCCTGCTTCCCTCTCGCCCACGCAGTTGCTGTAATGTCAATCCCGATACATCTTCATTTGGGAAACGCAGCTGATACATCTTGCGTACAACAAGAATATGTAAGCGCTGACTACTTACCATCTTTGCCTGACGCATCAACAGACTAGCACTATGTGTCAATGGTCGACCACTTGCATAATATCGAACTCCTTGCTCGCCAACCCAAATCACCGTAACACCAGCATCCCCAATCAATTCCATCGCACGATGTGTTACACTACACCCTGGCCCTAAAAGTAATACAGAAATCGCCGCTGCTGGAACATGGACAATTCCTTCTTCATCCATTACTGTTATTGCACTATCCTCGCGACTTATTTTGCACCGTTCAAAATAAATAAAACTCATTCGGTCACCAATCTGTGGCAATTCTTGCAACTCAGGACTAATCATTCCCGGCAGTTCCATCTATCCTTATTCCCCCTTTTGAGCTATATTTTCATGATTGTCAGCATTCCCATTCCATATGCTTTCTCACGTCCAATGCCTTCCGTCAATGCTTTTATAAAAGCTTCTTTATCCGTTACTGTAAGAATTCCCTCATACGTAACACTAATAAAAGAAACTCTGCTGCCCTCTTCTCTCTTTGTAAACTGCATCCATTGACTTTGTAAGACAGCAAAATTTTCATCTTCTATGCAGAAACCATTTTTTTCGGCTTTTTTCTTGATCCATTCTCTTTGATAGCGCTCAACATTATGGGCATAAACACTCCCTCGTTTAGTCTCTGTTTTATCTTGCTTCTGAGAATTTGACTTACTTCTATCCTTTGAACTGCTCACGGTAGGATTTGCAGTCAAGCGAAATTGCCATGTACTCTCATTTTCAATACGCTCAAAAAGTTTATCATACTGTTTGCTCTCCCAATATGCTTCTTTTTGGTATGGTCCAAACTGTTCAAAGGCTGATTTTAAATTTGGCTTATCTTCACTAACAATCAGAAGATAACTTGTGTTTCCAAGACGATCAATTCTCCACAACCTTCTTTTTCGTTCACCCTCAAATGCAGATTCAACTGCACCGTGAAACAATCGTCTATTTGCAAATGCCAACATCGTTTTCTTTCGTCTCAAATCCAGTTCCATTCGTGTTAAATACATCCATATCACCTCAATCTTATTTTTCTTTTTACCATATTATTTTTCTGTCAATTTCACACCATTCTCAACACAAAAAGCACCTGCAATGATTACTTTTTCGTGTTAATTCTATAGTTCCTTCATTGGATCATGTTCCGTTTCTTTTATTTGAGAACAGCATATGGTTTCCTCAACGCTTCGATAACCATATTCTCTGTGATAAGGACTAAATGAAATTGCAAGATCTTTACGTACCACACCTCCATCTTTTACTTCCGTTATTCTTCGCAATAAGGGTTCATTTTCTTTCTTATTTCTTCGCCATTGGGGAACCTGCCACGGTTCCCTATCAAGCGCCATTTCTAATTCGCAATCTCGTACTCCCAATACAATTGGCCCGCATGGCGGACAAGAACGTCTCCCCAAAAAAAGAGGAAATACCGGATTTTTGACAGCTACCTCAAGCTGTTGTAACATAGCACGATCTTGTGATTCCAACCCTACTACAAATATTGCATCGGAAAGATAATATCTTCTTGTCAAATATGAAGTTTTTTCATCTTTATGCACCATGTGAAAATCTTGTATAATTTTACCCTCTTGATCAACACGAATGCCAATTCTTAGTGTATTCAAATCTTCCACTGACTCATCGCGTTTTCGTCCAAGAGCAGCAGCCAAAAAACCAACTACACCACTCTTTGATGGTTCTCGATCTGTCTTACGAATATCATATTTTGATTCAGTGCCCCAGGCCTGCAGCGGTGCTGCAAACCTGAGCAAAAGCGTGCCCATCAAGCCTCCTCGTTGCAATAAGCAGCAACGGCATCCTCAAGATTATTTAACAACTCTTCACTTGACATTCTCGGTGCAAGAATTTCCATCCCCTTACCAACACATAATTCTTTCTTTGGCTTTCCCATAAAGTTATCATAAACATCCTTTGCATATTCGCATAATTCATGCTTTGAGGCTGCCACATAACCTTCACTTGACCGGATTGGCTTTTCAAATGCTCCACACAAATTAACTGGCTGATCATTTCTGATTGCCACATAGATCGCATCTTGACAAGTACGATTTGCATAAGCATTTTGCGCTCCTGTAGGCATAGAATAAAGAAATGCTTCTGTAAACTCTCTTACTGCATGTGCAGTCTCAGCTCCCAAAAATCCCTTCAACTCTTCTACATTTACAGTTGCATAACGATACAATGTTGCCGAATCAAATTCCTTCGTTCCAATGTGCCCTGCACCTGCATTATCTTCCGGTGCACAATCATCTACCGCAGTAAAATAATCATACTCCGGATGAACTGCATGTGTTGAAATTGCGTGCGCTACCTGACAGCAAGCATCAAAGTTCAAAGATGGGTCACTTGCAACCATACGACCAAATAATGCCATGTCAACAGATGGCTGCGCCATAAGTGCCGACTTATATGCTTTTTTATCCGTTTCTGACTTAACAGCAAGCTGTGCCAATGCTTTAATCTGCGCCTCACTAATGAAAAATAAAGCTTCTACATCACGACCTTCCTCATCCGCTCCCTTTTTCTTCTTCAACTTTAACCCTGCATTATCCATTGCTGATTTCGCCAATTTTTCAGCATCTAAATCCGCTGCTAACTTTGTAATCTCGTCCTCAATAAGATCAAGAATCTTCTTTGTTCGATAACCTGACTGATCATCTGGAAATTTTTCACGAAAATATTCACGAACCGCATGCTTCCAGGATTGTGATGATACTCTTGCTCTAGTTACTCCTCCATATACAGCAGTCTTTGGACTTCCTGTATCGTCGCGATTAATACAACTTGGCGGAACCGTCTGAAGTACGTGAATATCCACAAACAATCGTTCTCTTTTCATAATGAAACCTCTCTTTTCTCAGCTATATTTGCTGTCTTTTCTATTTGATTTTCTATAGTTTACAACTCATGAAACTATTTTAATCTTCATTCTCTTCTTTTTTTATCCCGCCAAAATACTGTCGTCCCCACTTGAGGCGAACTCCATTTCGACTTTCATCAAATTGATATTGGTACAAATCTTCACTCAGCTTCACATAATCCAATCCTATTTTTCCTTGACTAAGCAACTGAATGATACCTCTTAAATGATGTGCAAGCTCCTTAATATCAGATGAGGTTGCAAGTGTCTGAAAACGACTAAATACGCTACTGTTTTCCACCGCTTCTCCATCTGGTGCCAATCTTTGAACTGCTGTTCCAAGTCCTACGCCCTCGCGCTGCATATTTTCCTTTTCCATATCATGACCTTGCTGATGAAGTGCATATAAAGTAAGGGTTAAATATGCTGCCCACTCTGCTTTTGATGGTTCAATTTCACTTGCCTTTTCACTTAACACACGAGGAAAATTTTGAAATATTACTCCCCAAATTTCCGGCAATTCTCCCGGTACTTTTCCAATACCTCTTCGTAAATTTGCTAAAGTTGCTTTTGCCTGACTTTCTCTTGCCATAGAATTTATCCATTTAATTTTCCATGCAACAAATTCAGATAATTGTTTTGTCAGGCTTATTGTAACTTGTTCTTTTGCTATTTCATTCATCCATTCTCCTCCTTTAACATTTTTTATCCTCGTATACACCACCTAGATAATACAAAAAACGATTATATGCTTTCGGTGCACAACACCAAAATGCTTTTTCTTTTCCTTCTACTCTCCTTCCCACAAGAGCCGATGATCCTAAATTCTCCATCAATTGATCTGCCACACGCATAACTGTCGTTAATGCTATTTTATGCCAACTTTCACATTTCTGTTCTGCGTATTGATACTCATTTTCTTGCATTTCTGATGGATTCAAATTTTCCAACCAGCCTCGAAACGGTAAATCAATCTGCCTATAGAATTCAGCTTTTGCCTCATCTCCTGATTTCTCAGAACCAACTGATAAATTTAACATTTTCGATAAATCTCCAATTAATCTTGCCAGTTCTTCACACTTTCTAACCTCTTCCCGAATTCGCTCACCCCAATCGATCCATTTCGCCTCTTTTAACAAATCTGAGTGAAATGTAAGCGAATCATCAAATACATCTGCAATAAAGAAATCTTTATCTCCATATTGCACTGATACACTTCGAAATGTGACTTGATCATCTCCATCCAGATATTCCCAGTTTCTAAGTTTTGCAATCCAATTTATAACACCTGGACGCTGATTTACATTCTCATCCTCTAAAAACAGATTTCCAAATTCGCGCCACATTTGCTTTTGTGGATCATGACGTTTGGGTTGAAAGGCTTCGACTTGACCCTTATTTATAACTGGTGCCCATGCAGTCATTGTTTCCGCAAATGCATTTATTTTTGAAAAGAAATCACCCCCTAAAAGGTAGTAACCAGTTACTACTGAACCGTTTCGAATCAATAATAAACGACGAGATTGCAACGTAAGAAGCTCGGCAGGATTATCTGACAACGAGATTTCAGTTCGCTCCTCTTCTTTAGGTTTTCTTTCCCACACTGGACAATTCTCATTCCACTTATCACCCATTCGTTCGAATACCAAGTTTAACATCAACGTTTCAAATAGATTATGACCGACTGCTTCCACAATTCCCAATCTACCAATCCAACCTGCCCCTGGCGATGGTAAGCCTTTTTTTCTAGGTTTTGCCGATGTATCATCAAATCCATTGATAAAAAGAAGCCATCTGGCTGCTTCTGAATACGTCAGCTGCATTTTTTTCTCGCCACTTCTTGTTGCGAACATTCGAACTTTATTACTGCTTTCCGAAATTTCACCGTTCAACTTTGCTGCCGTATACTCAGTTCCGTTTTTTGCTCCATTTACCTGATAAAACGGTTTTTCAGGATGAAATAACCAAAAACATTCTCTATACTGTTCAAAATATTGTCGTATCACATTCTCCGGAAAATAGCCCAGTTTCCATAATTTTCTCCATCTTTTTCGCGCCATTCCAGCATTCATAAGCGTTTCTGGTCTCCCATCTACATCATAACGAGAAAAAATCGTATGCAATGCAGCTAGGCATAATCGAAGCACTGCAATATCTTGTGGTTTTGATTCTCCTGCAAAATCCACATACTCATGACTGTGTATCAATGCATCAGTCAATGATAGTTCCACTATTTTTTGTTCTTTTGTCATGACTCGAATCCATGGCTCATCTAATAGATTAAACTCCGTTTCTACCATTTGTCTCCTCCTGTCTTTCAATCTCCATCAATCCATCTTCTTTTGAGTAGTACAATTTCACACCTCCCAACGTTGCTGAAAATGTCTCATCTAAAAGCAAAATTAATTCACCGTTGATCCATGGCGATTTTCTCCATTCCATGAACCTTTTTTCAAATAAATCCTCTAATTCCTTAATTACCTTTGGAAGCCGATCTCCACGACAGAGTGTCCTTGGTAGTCGAAGGCGCTGTTTCGCAATTTTCATGCACTTTTCTTGCGATGGAAGCTCATGTTCATCTAACATTTCATGTTCATCCTCCCATGGCAAAAAAGCAACTTGATCGTTTCGTTTTTGAAGAACTAACACTTCTAAAGAAGCACCGCCATCGCGAACAGACGCTTCCGCCATCTTATCATCCACTCGTGTTGCATTCTGCAAAAACAAATCAAGTGAAAACTCATCATCCTCTGCTTCTGGTTTTTGCAGTAGGTAGCTTTCTGCTTTTGCCTGTTTATTTCTTTGCATTTTCATATAAGTAAGCTTCGCTTCGTTATATCCATCAATCTCCTTGCAAAAACAATCATCGTCAGAATACACCTTTTGAACCATTTGAGGAATATCCATCGGAATACAAATTCGCTTTGGAAGTATTGCCTGTGTTCTCATTAATAAATATTCTTCATAAACTGCTTTGCTTCCTTTACTATATGCCTCCCCTCCGTCTCTCAAAATTATACAGCGCGGCTTTGAAAGATTATCAGGCCTCATTGAATCATGCTCTTTATGACGATGTTCACGTCCCATTCTTTGCAATAAAAAATCTACCGGACAAAGTTCTGTAATTAATATATCTGCGTCAAAATCAAGAGACTGTTCTGCAACCTGTGAAGCAACCAAAATAAATCCATCACGTTCCTTCGAGGTTGATTTTTTCCCCATTCTTCTTATTAATTCCTCCTCTCTTTCTTTTTTGTCTGGATAAATGTAGCGTGAATGGAGTTCCAAAATCTGCTTATCGGTAAAGTACTCTCTAAGGAATCGTGCCGTTTCCTGCACCCGCTTCACTGTGTTCAATAAAACTGCTGCACAACCACCGTTTTTTAGTTCTTCTTTTAAAAATTCTGCCAACTTATCTGCTTGCAAATCTTCTATCTCTATCTCAGTCTGCCTACTATCAGACCTCAATTCTTTTTGCATTATTTCCTGCCCAGCAGAATATGTCAAAAGTGGATATGCCATACGCTTTTCAATTTCTTTCGGTATATCTTCTAAATCTTTATTTAAATACGCTGCAATCATCTCTCTGCGTCTATGTGCCGGGAGCGTAGCTGACAATATAATTACCGGTTGTTTATACATTCCAATCCAAGTAAGAGTTCGATCCAAGTATTCACTCGTATATACATCATACGCATGGCACTCGTCAATAATCACAACTTTTCCCGCCATACCAAGGTGTCTGAGCATAACATGTTTCTTTTTTAAAGCCGCCATCAATAGCTGATCTACTGTTCCTACTACAAAGTCAGCCAGCAATGCCTGTTTCTTTCCGCTAAACCATGTATGCGCATATAATCTATTTTCTTCTGCATCCTCATCATCATCAAACTGACTATCCCCTTCAAGCATCTTTTGATATAGAGCGTCAAAATTAGACATTGCATGGGCTAATCGAATAGAAAGACCTAATACCTCATCCTGTGCCTGTTTTTCTGCCCAAGGAAGCAATCGCTCAAATATACTATTTGCTGTTGCCTGCGTTGGCAGTCCAAAAAAAATCCCTCCTGCCAATGTTTTGTTTGCTAACAACTGCGCTCCTGCAAGCGCCGCTTCCGTCTTTCCCATTCCCATCGGCGCTTCCAAAATAAAAATGCCGGGGCTTTGCGTTTCCATATCACTCAATTCTTGAATTGAGTAAATGAAATCCATCTGTGCAGGTCTTGGCCAAAAGCCAAAATATGCTTCAAAAACAGACTCATCCATATAGGAAATGTTTGAATCCCATGGTTTGAAAAGGTGCAATTTATCCATAGCCTGTTTAACTCTAAAAGGATACTCTCTTTCATCCCCTTCTTCTGACAATGAAAGTAGTGGAAAATACGTCTCATTACTAGAAATCCAATCTGCCATAATTAGAAGACCTGTCATAAGGATTTGTCCTGTCTCACTAATCCTTGGAATTTCATCTATATCCATATAGCCAACTTCTGCCAATGACCATTTTAAGAAAGCGCTTCTAAGATTTTTCCACTTTTCTTCATCGTTACCATACAAATTCACCTTTAAATTTGAACTCGCCGAAAATAAACTTTTTATTTTGTTTTTGTTTATCTCCTGCGTCATGCCATGATGAGAACCAACAATCGATGCTATTCCTCTTGAACACCCATACTTTCTGAGAAGTGCCTCACTAATATAAGCATGATTACATCCCTTCTTCTCATATCTCTCCCAAGATAACACGGATATACCATATTCTTTAATTCTCGTCAATCTCTCAGGAATATTCTTTGTAATCAAGCACTGGAAATAGCTATTAGCCTTACCAAAATCATGTATGTACCCCAAAAAGCTTCCCAATCTTTCTATATCACATCTATTTGCTCTTTTTTCCTGAACGAAAGATTGTCTTAACAGCTCAACGACAGACTCTGGAATCCATTCTTTTATAAGATATGCCATTACCCCAGCTGTATCTTTTGCATGCATCCATAATGGCAACCATTTTTGATCACCGTTTCTTCCTGCCTTGGCAACCATATAGTACATGCTCTGAGGCAATCTTACCATTTCCATCCGATCACTCCTTTCTTTTTACTCATGTTATACATTTTTTGTTTCTACTTATCTTATACCATGTTCTATATATATTGTCAATCGTTATTTCTAATTGAATACTATTTTTTTAATACCCCTGCCTTGGCAGGGAACACAAAAATTACTCATGATATACTGGATCACCCCTGCCAAATTTTAATTAACAATTGTCCATTATTTTGCAAGGATCCTGTTTTAGTATAGCATATTTTATCCTATATTTACAACAATTAAATATTGTTGAGGATAGTGCAACGTTTCAGTATATGTTGTACGGACTTCACACACTCTGCCAGCTTTTCTCTCACACAAATCGTATAGAACTGGCAAAGCAGCTCGGTCTTTCCGATACCATCAATTCCAGACAGCAGAGTCAATCCATGAAGTTCTTTCTTTTTTTTGTTCAACGCCACCTGTATTTTGTTCAGTTGACTTTATTTTTCCATTCAACTGACCTTTTTCTCTCATATTTTTGTCCCATAAACACAAGAAAGCGGGTACCGATTACTTCTATTCGATACCCGCTTTCAAACTTCGTTATCCATTGGACAATACCTCTTTTTTCTTTAATTGTCAACTTTCTTGGATTTAGGAATATTTCATTGTTGACTGAATCTTTTTAAATTTGCCACTGTTAAAAGTTTGTCCAAAATTTTCTTTGAAAGTTTCTTTGAAATCTTTTGTAAAATCAAAAAAGAGCCTTGGTTCTACAGCCAATGCTATAAAACCAAAGCCCTCTATGCTTCTCTGAACTTAGTTTCAACCTACTTATCGCAGCTTCATTTACTTTCAGTTCAAATTAACGCAGCTTCATTTGCTTCCTATTATTTTCAATTACTTCCAATTTAAAATAATATCTTTTAACTCTTCTACGCTCTCGGCTATCTTGGTAGCTCCTGCCTCCTCAAGCTCTTCTCGACTTCCGTAGCCGTATGTGACACCAATGCAGTCCATTCCCATCGCCTGTGCACCCTTTACGTCATAGCTGCGATCACCAACCATGACAGCCTCGGACAGATCCGGAATGTTCATCTGCTCCAATGCATAGGCAAGCACCTCTGCCTTATCGGTTCTTCCCTCATCCATCGTAGCCCCTGCCATTACCTTAATATAATCGCGAATATGGAAATGCTTCAAAACGATATCAGCAAATGCCTCTGGCTTTGAGGTCGCCATTGCCAGAAAATATCCTTTTTCTTCAAGCTCCTTTAACATCTCCTCAATGCCCGGATAAATCTCATTCTCATAAATTCCGATTGGCTGGAAATACTCGCGGAATGCCACAACGGCCTCCTTTGCCTGTTCATCACTCATGCCATAGCGATCACGGTAGGTATCTAATAACGGCGGTCCAATAAAGAAAGTCAGATCGTGATAATCGGCCTCGATACCAAAATGTGCCAGTCCTCTTGCTGCAGATTTGCAGATTCCCTCCATTGGATCGGTAAGCGTACCGTCCAAATCAAATAAAACGTATTTTTTCATAACTCATGTCCCTTCGTATTCGTATTCTTATTTCTATTTTCTTTTTGTGGTCTTGCCTTTTGTGTTTTCACACCTTTGTTTTTTTGTACTGCCTTATTGCTTCTTATATAATTCGTTTTTCATCAAGTTCAGACCTTGAAGCGATAGCCTACGCCCCAAATGGTCTCAATATACTGTGGTTTTGACGTATCGTACTCAATCTTCTCACGAATCTTTTTAATATGAACCGTTACTGTCGCAATATCACCGATGGATGCCATATCCCAGATCTTGCGGAACAGCTCGTCCTTTGTAAAGACGCGATTCGGATTCTCCGCAAGGAAGGTAAGAAGATCAAATTCCTTTGTCGTAAACGCCTTCTCCTCACCGTTTACCCATACGCGGCGTGCTGTCTTGTCGATCTTGATTCCACGAATCTCCACAATATCATTCTGCTGTGCATTGCTGCCAACAAGTCTCTGGTAACGTGCCATATGTGCCTTTACGCGTGCAACCAGCTCACTCGGGCTGAATGGCTTTGTCATATAATCATCGGCACCAAGTCCGAGGCCACGGATCTTGTCGATATCGTCCTTCTTTGCAGAAACCATGATGATCGGTGTATTCTTATGCTCGCGAATCTTCTTGCAGATATCAAATCCATCAATTCCTGGCAGCATTAAATCCAGAATGATCAGATCAAATTCTTCCTTGAGTGCCCGATCGAGTCCACTCTCACCATTTGTCTCAATTTCTACTTCAAAGCCTGAGAGTTCCAGATAGTCTCGCTCAAGCTCTGCGATGCTGATTTCATCTTCTACGATTAATATCCTTGACATTTTATTCCTTCCTTTCTTTTCCATGCATCTGTATGATGCGCGACGTGGAATTTTTTCCCGAAGTGTCCTGTGTAAACGCCACCTTTCCGGTGCTGTTTTCCTTCGCCGCCCTTGTTTCTTTTAGTTTCGCGTCTTTTGAATCTTTTGTTTTAGCTTCTTTCGTTTTGCCATCCTTCGCCTTTAGATCCTTTGTGTTCGCATCATCTGCATCGTCATCATCTATTTTCTCTACTTTTTGTACGTTTTCCTGATACTTTCTTAAAACAAAGTAGACAACGGTGCCGGTTCCTTCCTTACTCGAAGCCCACACCTTTCCGCCGTGATCCTCCATGATCTTTCGAACAATCGAAAGCCCAATACCGCTGCCGCCCTTTGACGAATTTCGGGACGAATCGGTGCGATAGAAACGATCAAAGATATACGGAATATCCTTTGCCGCGATACCTTTACCATTATCCTCGATCTCCACCTGAATGAAATCGCCAACGTCTTTAATACGCATATTGATAAAGCACTGCGACTTATCAAAATATTTGCAGGAATTGCCGATGATGTTATTAACTACACGGCGAATCTGCTCTGGATCGGCAATAACCATCACATTTTCATCCACATAATTGGCATACTGGAACACGATATTTTTCGCACCAAGATCGAGGCCAACCTCCTCAGCGCAATCGCCAAAGTAATCGTTGACATTGATCTTTCTAAAATTATATGGAATGCGATTCGTATCAATCTTCGAGTAAAACGTCAGCTCATCAATCAGGCGCTGCATATCGTTTGTCTTATTATAGACCGTTTTTAAATAGCGCTCCATCTTTTCCGGCGTATCCGCAACGCCATCCATGATACCCTCAACATATCCCTTAATCGAAGTGATCGGTGTCTTTAAGTCATGCGAAATGTTGCTGATCAGTTCGCGGTTTTCATTGTCGAAACGAATCTTTTCCTCGGCACTCTCCTTAAGACGCTGTCTCATCTTCTCAAAATCGGTACACAGCTGACCCATCTCATCGTTTGAAGTCGCTACCACCTGAAAGTCCAGATTGCCCGATTTGATCTTTTCGGTTGCCTGACGAAGTTCCCTTATCGGCTGCACGATTGAACGGTAAATCCATGTCGTAAAGATACATGCCGTCAAAAACAGAATAAAGACCATCGCAAAAATAAATTGAACAACAAGTTGTTTTAATTCCGGCAGCCACTGGTTGACCTTCACAAGCGTATAGACCTGTGCCCGACTGCCATCAGCAAATGTACTGTCGACGGCTTTTCCCAGAATCGTATTTTCCTGACTTAGATATACAGAGCCCGACGCACTTGTAATCTCCGCATCCTGTGATTCTTTCTCGATCGCCTCGATTTCCTCCTGCTGCAATGGCTTATAACTGTAATAAATGTCATTATCCTTCAGCACAACGACATTGATAAATTTACCTGCCTCTTTCTGGCAGTATGCCTCCAGTGCTTCTTTATCTTCCAGCAATCCGCTGTTTTCTTCTACTTCTTCCTGCAATTTCAGCTGTACATTATTCATCAGCTGGCTGAACAATTTATTGTTATTCGGGAAAAAGTCCGTAAGCTCTGCCGACACGCCGTAGCTGTTCTGGATGATCACAAACTGATACCGTACCAGCACAACACTGAATACACAGAACAAAAAAAGCGGTATTGCCATAATCATTAAAAATGAAATGATTAACTTATTTTTCAGCTTCATGGCATTCTCCTTTCCTTCGTTTTCTTCTGCCATAAGCTTATTATATCAGATTCTTTGTTCTGCGTATCTAAAAAATGAGCGAATGATTCTAAAAAAACTATAAATAAAAGCAGCTTATCTCAGACAGATCGTTTTACGAAAGCGCCTCGATGATTGTTTTGTCGGCGCTACTCTTCATCCCGCCCGGAGCTGAGCGCAAATCCGTAGACCTGCTTCACGCCCACCGCAAGCAGCGCCTTTGCACAAGATTCCATGGTACTTCCTGTCGTGTAAATATCATCGACAAGAATCACGCGCTGATAGCCTCGTGCCAAATTCTCATCCGCGATAAATGCATCGGCAAGATTTGCCTGACGCGCTGCACTGTTAAGATCTTTTTGTGGGCGTGTCTTTTTTACGCGGGTAAGTACCTTCGTGTCGACAGGAAGTGCCCACACCTCTGCGATTCGCCGTGCGATCTCCTCTGCCTGATTAAAGCCGCGTTTTCGCCGTTTGGATGGATGAAGCGGCACTGGAATCAGGCAGTCACACTGCCAGCGCATGACAATATCCTGATAGTCCTCGGCAGCTATTTTGCATGGATAGTCGAGCAGCTGCCTTGCATTGTGATACTTAACTTGAAAGATCATTTTGTGCACCCACTCCTCGCGGTAATCAAACCCAGTCAAACTGCGGAGGATACAGCGTTTCATTCGCATACAATCCTCACAGTATTCTCTCTCCTCATTTTTCAGCAGACGGCCGCATTTGAAGCAGCCCTTGTCTCCTACCAAACGAAGCTTTTTTCTGCATGTATCACAGATTGGCTTTTCCCATGCACCGGTAATATCCTGACATACGGGACATCGCCTCGGAAAAAGCAGCTCATCAAGCCAGCTCATAGACCTCCTTTATCCGATCCTTTAATCCACTATAGCGCTTCTGCTCCTGCTCGTTTGCAATCATCTCCTGAAATGTGCGGACACTTCCCACGATGCAAACACAGCTTTTTGCTCTGGTGACAGCCGTGTAAAGCAAATTTCGGTTCATTAGCATCCTCGGACCACCAAGAAGCGGCAAAATGACTGCCGGATATTCACTTCCCTGCGATTTATGAATGGTAACCGCATAAGCGAGCTCTAGCTCCTCTGCCTGCTTGAATTCATACTCGACACGCCGTCCTTCCTCGAACTCAACGGTAAGCCTCTCGGTGTAAGAATTGATTTCGCGCACGATTCCGCAGTCACCATTAAACACGCCGACACCCTCATCGAGTGGCATTCGATAGCTGTTTAACACCTTCCACTCCATCTGGTAATTGTTTTTGATCTGCATGACTTTATCGCCCTCACGCAAGACAAAATCACCGACGGCAAGCTCCTGCTTGGACTCGTCAGGCGGATTGAGTGCTTCCTGCAGCGCCGCATTTAATTGTTCTACGCCAAGAAGACCCTTTCGCATCGGTGTCAGCACCTGAATATCGCGTGTATTGCTCTTTACATAGCCTGGCAGCTTGTCTTTTAACAATGTAATCGTTGCGCCGACGATGTTACCCGGATTGTCGCGCTTGATAAAAAGAAAGTCGCGGCTGCCTGGCTTTGGCTCGACCATCTCACCGGCATTGATGCGGTGCGCATTCATAATGATGTCGCTCTCGGCGGCCTGACGGAAAATCTTTTCCAGACGCACAACAGGAAATGCATCGGAATAAATCATATCACGAAGCACATTTCCCGGGCCGACGCTTGGCAGCTGATTCACATCACCGACAAGAACAAGACGCATTCCCGGCACTAGTGCGCGAAGCAGCGACTTCATTAAAAATACATCCACCATCGACATCTCATCAATGATCACAACATCCGTCTCAAGCGGGTTGTCCTCATTTCGTCCAAAGGACGTGGCACCCTCGCCCACCATGCCGGACAGTTCGAGCAAACGGTGAATTGTCTTCGCCTCGCAGCCAGTCGCCTCTTTCATACGCTTTGCCGCGCGTCCAGTCGGCGCTGCCAATAAAATGTCGAGACCTTCCTTTTCAAAATAGTGGATGATTGTGCGAATCGTCGTGGTTTTTCCAGTTCCAGGACCTCCCGTGATGATGGTCAATCCGTTGTTGATTGCCTCGGACACGGCAAGGCGCTGACGTTCGTCGAGCGAAATATCCTGTTCCTGTTCGATTGCCTCAATCTTTCTGGCAATCTCCTCCGGTGTAATCGTGTCTTTTATATTCAGATCCTTTAGCATCTGCGCAATTGACAGCTCCGTATAATAGCTGACAGACGAATATACCATCTGAATCGGCTCTTCGGTGTCAGGCTGTGTCTTCGTCTTTACCACAATTTTCTTATCCATAATCAGATCCATAATGCGATCGTTCATGGAGTCGATCTCCACACTGAGAAGGCGTCTCGCCTCCTGCATAACCTGTTCCATCGGAAGACAGGTATGTCCCTGCCCGGTTGCCTGCTCTAATACATACAAGATGCCACTTCGGATACGAAAATCAGAGTCTGGCAAAATGCCTGCCTTTGCTGCAATCTCATCAGCAATGCGAAAGCCCACACCATCAATATCATCAGCCAGGCGATACGGATTTTCACGGATCACCTGATACAGTCGGCTCTGGTAAAAGTTGTAAATCTTCATGCCAAGATTCTGGCTGATGCCGTACTGCTGCAAAAATAACATCGCCTGACGCAGATCGCGCTTTCCCGCCACGGCACCAGCGATTTCCATCGCCTTTCGCGGACTGATGCCCTTTACCTCTGCCAAGCGTTCTGGCTCCTCCTCCATGATGCGAAAGGTATCGTCACCAAACATTTTGACAATTCTTGTCGCAAGTGTTTCACCAATTCCCTTAACTGCACCAGAGCTTAGGTATTTTAATGTAGAAGCCGCATCCCCAGGCGCAGTAAATTCATACTCCTGCACGCGCAGCTGTTTTCCATAAATCGGATGAACATTCATCTCGCCGCGCGCCGTCAGATATTCGCCCTCGGACACATCCGGGAACACGCCCACAAGAAATTCTTCCTTGTTTCCTTCCTTCATGCACAGCACCGAATAGCCATTTTCCTCATTGCGAAATACAATCCGGTCTATATATCCCTGTAACTCTACCATTTTTTCACCCTTATCAAAACAAACGAACCGGCAAAGAATCTGCTTTTCGCCCTCTTTTGCCGGTCCACTCTAACAAACTTCGTCCTCTGACTCAGTTTTTTCGCTCAATCTCTTTCATTTCGTCTTCTGACTTTGTTCTCTCAACGTAGTCTTTCTGACTTCATTCTCTTAATCTCTAATGGAATTCATTACTTCCATATATTTTCCAGTTCCAATTGCCACACAGGTGGTCGGCTTCTCAGCCGTCATCGTGGTGATTCCAAGACGCTCCTCAAGAAGCTGCTCAAGTCCTGTAAGAAGTGCGCCACCACCCGTCAGCACAATGCCTCGGTCGGAAATATCCGCTGCCAGTTCCGGCGGTGTCTTCTCGAGTACCATATGTACCGCCTCTACGATCTGATTTGCGGACTCTGAAAGCGCCTCAAGCGTCTCCTCAGAAGTAATCGTAACGGTCTTTGGAAGACCGGTCACCAGATTACGACCTCTTACATCAATCGCAAGCTCCTCCTGACGCGGATAACAGGTACCGATCTTAATCTTGATCTCCTCACCTGTACGCTCGCCAATTAAGAGGTTGTGCTTCTTTCTCATGTAACGGACAATCGCCTCGTTAAAATCATCACCTGCTACCTTGATGGACTCGCTGACAACCGTTCCCGCAAGGGAAATAACGGCAACGTCCGTCGTACCGCCACCGATGTCGACAATCATATTTCCACAAGGCTTTGTGATATCAATGCCTGCGCCGATTGCGGCTGCAAGCGGTTCTTCTACCAGATAGACCTCTCTGGCTCCTGCATTGAATGTAGCATCCTCTACTGCGTTTCTCTCTACCTCAGTAATCTGGCTCGGTACACAGACGCAGATACGCGGCTTGCGGAAAGTTCTCTTTCCGATCGCCTTCTGGATAAAGTACCGAATCATTTTCTCTGTAATGGTATAATCTGCAATGACACCCTGCTTCAGCGGGCGAATTGCAGCGATATTTCCAGGGGTACGTCCAATCATCATGCGGGCCTCTTCACCAATCGCTTTTATCTCGTTGGTATTGCGGTCATACGCTACAACGGAGGGCTCCTTCAATACGACGCCCTTCCCCTTTATATACACCAGAATACTGGCAGTTCCCAAATCAATTCCTATATCAGTTGACACGCCAAATGCCATGGTTAAAACTCCTTTCCCAAGACAGATATCCCCCGGATATATGCCTACACAGATATCATTATATACAATAACTCGAAAAAGGGAAAGTATTTTTTCCGATTTTCAAGAAAAATACTTCTTACGAATTCTTTAAGATGTCATTCCAATGGTGTTTTAATGGTGTTTCAATGACCTATTCCCTGGTATGCTTGAGAATTCCTTTATTCTTTTTCTTCTTTATTTAGATTTCGGACAAATTTCTGTCACAATTATACGATACATTATAAATGTACTTAAAAAGTACTTCAAGTCGATTCCCCATCACTTGAAAGCTTTTTCATACTCATACCCGGTGCCGCAAGGCACCGGGCCCCCCTCAGAAGCCAAGGAACTGGTGAGTGTTCCTATACGGGGTTCGGCATTTCGTCTGATTTGTCGGGCCTTTTCTAATGCATTTTTTTATTGCAATTGCACCTTTTCTCTTTTTCTTTCGTTTCGATTTGCTTTTTTATTTTGTGCTTTCTTTTGCACTACATGCATCCAGAACAATGCGTGCTTTTCTCACCTTTTCCTCATCGGTCTGCCAGATCATATACTCACTCATTCCCGGAAGTCCCATATTTACTCTGGTGTTGCGATACTGCATTGCACTTTCTAACTCTTTCTTTGCAGAAAGATGGAACTGGCGAATACCTCTCTCATACAGTGGCTCAATCACTGCATCAGACACACCAGCACCTGCTAAAATATGAATGCGTCCCTGCGCCTTTGCTGCAAGTTTTTCAAGACAATCGGCTCCCGCCAAAGCAGACGGCTCCTGACCGGAGGTAAGAAGTGTGTCCACGCCAAGGCGAATCAGATCTTCCAGTGCTGCTTCTGGATCCTTACACATATCAAATGCACGATGACACGTCACTTTACAATTTCCCGCTGCCTTCACACACTGCTCCATAAATTCGAGATCAAAGCTTCCATCCGGGCAAAGTGCACCGATGACAACGCCCTGCGCACCCTCCTCGCGAAATGCCTGAATCTGCTCAAGAATCAATTTCTTCTCATACTTACTGTAACAGAAATCACCAAATCGTGGACGAATCAAAATACGCGCCGGAATTCCTGTCTCATTTTGAATGATACGATACAACTTTGTATCTGGTGTTGTTCCACCGATGATTAAATTACTGCACAGCTCGATGCGATCTGCACCTCCCTTTTTTGCTGCAATCGCGGATTCTACGCTGTCGGTACATACTTCGAGAACTGTTTTTTCTTTCTCTGCCATGTTTTCCCTCTTTTCTTCGGTATTTTTTCTTCATTATAACATCTCTATCTTAAACTTTCTATATCATATATTTCACAAGGAAGTCAATCGTCGAACCGCTTTCGTAAAACTTTCTCCGTAAACCACAACCGTTACCAATCCAACACCACACTCGCATTTAAATGAATCTTCCGTGAGGTGATATCATACATTGTAAAAACAGATAAATTTGAGGTTTGCATGAGAGATTACATAGAGGAACGCGCCATTAACATTGCCCACTACATCGTTGACAACAGCGCCACGGTGCGCCAGACCGCCCGCCAATTCGGTGTCAGCAAGTCCACTGTCCACAAGGACGTGACCCAGCGCCTGATACAAATAAATCCGCGCCTGGCATTCCAGACACGGATTATTCTTGACATTAATAAATCGGAGCGGCATATCCGCGGCGGCTTGGCGACACGTGAAAAATATCGCCATCACGCAGAGGATGTCACTTTTTCTTCGAGTACTCACGCTCCATGCGGTAATACTGAATGTTCTGATACTCATTCAAAAGGTTCTGAATGTTCTCCGGTGCATCGTCATACTCCACCAGCTCGCCGTCTGCATTCTTATAGCCGACTGCATTCATCATCGGAATCTCGCCCTGCCACAGATTTTTGCGGAAGGTCTGATATTCATCGAGCTGAAGTCCGGCGGTTTCAAACAGCAAAATATTCAGGTAATTCAGGCTGATCTCAATATTTGTCTGTTCTTCGATGTCATAATTTGCCCAGATGAAGAACGGTGTCTTCTGGCGCTGCTGCTGTTGCTCATAGGTCTGATTGTCAAAATCAAGGCCATACTCCTTGTAGATCGGGCGGACAACATAATCATTTGGCTGATGATCACCAAAGAATACGACAATCGTTTTGCGGTCAGACTGGGACAACTCGCTTAAAAGCTCTGCCACATCCTGATCGGTCTCATACATCAAAGACAGATATTTGTTCAAATATTTATTGGACAGCGTATTCTGAAATTTTGCTGTAATCTGCGGATCAAAGTTATCGAAATCACCGCCGTAATTGCTATGGTTCTGCATCGTGACGTTAAACATGAAGAACGGGCCATCTGTATTGTCACGCCACTCGAGGATGCTCTTGAAATCGGCCTCATCAGAAACATAGTTGCGTAGCTTATCCTCAAACGGGAAGCTTCCCTGGAAGAAACGATAGTCAAAGCCCATTAAATCATAAATAAACTCACGATTCCATCCCTTTGCACGATACGGATGGGTGCCGTATGTGGTATAGCCATACTCCTCTAACTGAGGAACGATCGTGCTGACGCCATCGCGGATGTACTGCAAATACGGTACGGAACCGTTCGGGAAGAATGCCATGGAGTTTCCAGTCAAAAACTCGAACTCGGAGTTTGCGGTGTTTCCGCCTAATACAGATACACAAGTATATCCACTAATGGTATTAGCTACCTCTCCATTTAAGATGCTGTGGACAAATGGCATGTAGTCCTTATTTGTCTCAAACTCACCGAGCACTGCCGGATCAGAAAAGGTCTCATCCATGATGGCAATGATATCCGGCAGTTCCTCCGGTGTCTCGACCTGTTCCACCTCCTGCTCATTTAACAGGGACAATGCATACTCATCGGAATAATTCTTTGGCTCCTCAATCTGAAGAAAATGGATATCCAGAATGAATGATACAAAGAAACCATCCTTGCTGTGCATATATTTTGCATTAAATAAGGTATCGTTTAATCCGGTGTTTCGCTCTAAGTTGTCCTGCCATAAGTAGGAAACATAAAAATAAGCTGGAACACACATTGCGACTGCCAGAATCGGGCGCAGAACTTTTTTGTTTATGCGAAGATTCGTGCGCACACCGACAATTAACATCAGTATAAACATTGCGATGTGCTCTGCAAGTGCCCAATCAACCGAAAAGACATAGTTGTCGGCTACGCTCATTGCAGTCTCGAAGGAATAAATATCCCACGGCACAATCGGGTTGGAACGAAACAGAACAACGAAATAGTTGCCAACACCGATCGCCGCGATTAACGATACACAGATTCCCATGGAAATGCTGGTTCGTCCAGCAATAAAAAATACAAACAGAAACAGCCAATAATAAAAAGCAATGTTAAGCTGCTTTGCCAGATCGATCATGGTACTCATCTGGTGTGTCAATGTCTCAAATGTATAAAAGCAGCCCAACGGGATCACCAGCGCAAATACTGCGCGGATTATTGGATGCACAGGCATATCAATCAGATAAATTGCAAGTGTCAGCACACAAAGTCCTGCAAGAATCGCAAGGTCTTTTGCAGAAAATTCGCTGTAATACCAGGCCATACCGATGAGAACTGCAAAGCATACAAGTAAGATTGCGGCCTTGATCAGACGCGGTTTGGTCTTACCGATATGTACCTCCTGCCGCCAGGAAGCGGCTTTCTCCTTAAAACTCATTACTCTTCTTTCTCCTTCATTCTTTTTGACGAAGTATTCGCCTGTCGCCTGAATCATCACAGGCAATAAAAAACACTCCATACTTTAGCACAAATGAGGCGGAATGTAAAGTGAACAATGGTCAGAAATAGGTTGCCACGCGTATCTGACTTACTTGACACAGGTTACCGCGCCCATTCGCAAAAAAAATACCCCAGCTTCTGCTGGGGTACTAAAAAAGGGGGAGGGCTGCCGGTAACTCACCCGGCTTGATGTTTTTGTCTGCCTGTGGCATAAAATGCAAACCTGTTTGTTTCATCCACAGCCTCACGTTCCTGTCTGGCTGCTTCAAAAGCTTTCATCTAAGCTTTGTCTATATCATACCGGGTATTTGTGTCCAAATTTTGACCACTGCCTTAAAGAAATCTTACGAATTCTTACCAAACCCTTATTAAAAATAAATAATTTATTAAATGACAGGTTTCCTCACTTTTTTCGGTCTTTTTTCCTATGCCTCCCATTTTTTATCAACGCATTTTTATCCGATCAGTGCCACATACTCATCGATCAGCTTTGCGAAGGTTTCAAGACTGCTTCTCCAGAAGTCTGGCTTTGTCAGGTCAATGTCTGCCATCTTTGCGGTATCCTCTACGGAGCAGGTAGCAGTTGCCTTTAGCAGTGCCTTATATTTTGGAACAAAGCTTTCGCCCTCGTTCTGGAACTGAGTATACAGCCCCATTGCGAACAGACCACCGAATGCATACGGGAAGTTATAATAGCTTAAACCTGAGGAATAATAATGGCCTTTGCAGGTCCACATATATGGATGAAGCTTTGTCTGGTCAAGGCCATCGCCGTATGCCTGCTTCTGTGCATCGAGCATGATTTTCTTGAGATCATCTGTCATTAAGAACTGAGACTCGCACTTGTGGAATACCGCATCCTCAAATAAAAATCTGGAGTAGATGTCACAGATAATCTGTGTAGTTCCAGACAGCAGATTTTCGAGAATTGCAAGCTTTTCCTGCGGATCATTGGACTTATGATAAGCACTCAGCATAAAATGAGTCTCATTGAATGTAGATGCAGTCTCTGCTACTGGCATGGAATAATCCTGATTTAAAATGCGATTTTCAAAGATCTGCTGATTGTGGAATGCATGACCGAGCTCATGAGCAAGTGTTACAACAGAATCGAAGGAGCCGTTAAAGTTTGTAAGGATACGGCTCTGCTTTTCGGTTGTCACATTTGCGCAGAACGCACCGCCGACCTTGCCTTCGTGCGGATAAAAATCAATCCAGCTCTCTGCAAAGGCACGTGCCATCATATCGGACAACTCTGTTGAGAAATGACTGAAATTTTCTACCAGTGTATCGCGTGCAGTCTCTGCGGTATAGTTGGACTTCATTTTTCCAACTGGTGCAAACATATCATACCACGGCAGTCCACCCTCGTAGCCAAGATACTTTGCTTTTGCCTTTAAGTACTCCCAGAACTTCGGCAAATACTCGCGCATGGCGGTAAACATGGCATCGAGTGTCTCCTGCTTCATGCAGCACTGGTCAAGTGTCATGGCAAGTGGACTCTCATAGCCTCTCTTTGCGGAAAGCATGGATACCTGTCCCTTAATGTTATTTAAAGCAAACGCGATGGAATCGGCAATCTTATCGTAGCTTGCAAGCTCGGCCTCATATGCCTTCTTTCTTACTTCCTTGTCCTCGCTGGTTGCCAGATTTCTGACAGCCGGAAGGGTAATGGTCTTTCCTTCATAATCTACCTTTACAGAGGAGGTCAGATAGTCAAACAGCTTGCCCCATGCGCCGCCTCCGGTGATGTCCATATGTGCGATGAGATCTTCCATCTCGTCAGAAAGCATATGGGATGCGTTTTCTCGAATCTGTGTCAAATAGTAGCTGTACTCGGTCAGCAGGCTGCTCTGTGCAATTACCTCATCCAGATTTTCAATAGAGGAAACATACTTGCAGAATGCAACTCTTGCTCCTGTCTGATTTGCCATGATACGATCAAAACGCGCACCCATGTCATTTGTCTTGCTGTCGGATGTATTGACAGAACCCTTTAAGGAAATAAATTCACCCAGACGGCTTGCTAATGCTGCCATCTCCTCCTGAAGTCCAATGCAGGTCTCCAGTCCCTTTACCGGGTCGAGCTTCTTTGCCGCCTCGATCTTTTCTTTCATTTCGGCAACCTTGCCCTCAAGTGTCTTCATATCCTCGTCAAACTTCGGATCTTCGTATCCATGATACAATACGTCCAATGACCATTCCTGATTCATTTTTCTTTCTTCCTTTCCGCACGAAAACCTCTCTGCAAATAGCTTGCGATCTGCTCCTCATCCCATTTTTCAAGAGATCGAAGCCCCGCACGCCCTTCTATGTGGTGTTTCAGTTCGTGGCGCAACACACGCGCAATCTCCCGGCGCATTCCTTCTTCGTCCATATAGCCGAACAGACGCATCATGCTTCCGTAATAAATCACGATCTGTTTTCCCATCTGATAGCTGCGCAGATATTGGCCTGCGATATACAGGTCGTGATTCTGCGCATAGGGGCTTAGCTTGGTCTCTTCTGAGATGATCACGCCACCGTTAAGCCCCTCATAGAACTTTTCCGGTATCTTCTGTGCCTCTTCCTGCAGGATTTCCTGAAATCTGTCATACTCCATGGCAGTCTCCCTTTCTGTGCTCTCTGTGATTTCTGCATTCTTTGTAATCTCTATGATTTTTGTGCTTCCATCACCACAAGATTATCTTACCGCATATGTGGGAATTTCGCAAGGGATATATGCTACCGGAAGGTTATTGGAAGTGGCTACCCGCAAGGACATCGAAGATGATTACTTTCTCACAGTATAACATTTTTTATAAACAACAAACGCAATGCACCACAAAAGGGCCGTCCAGAATTTCAGTATATTGCACAATGCTTGTTACTTTTAATATATCAGACTTTTTTTATTTTGCAAGCATATTAACTTTACATTTTTCTTACGGAAAGGATGGCTTTTTCAATCATTTTGTTGTACTATTAAAGAAACGATAAAGGAAAAGGATTTTAACGATTATGCTTCGATCTGTTTCAATGAATGAAATTTCGGACGGTAAGCTTTACTTGTCCTCTGATCTAGTTCGCGCCGACAGCCTTGGCTGTAATGGTTGCCATGCCTGTTGCTGTCATATGGGCAATTCCATCTTATTAGACCCGTATGATGTTTACCAGATGTCACAGGGACTGCACGTTCCAGCAGCTGCCCTTTTTAACGGTCAACTGCAATTGACTCCTGTTGACGGAATTATTTTACCTGCGATTGCGATGACACCGGATACCGACCAGTGTTCTTTTTTAAATGAGGCTGGGCGCTGCACGATTCATACCTTCCGTCCTGGATTTTGCCGTTTGTTTCCGCTCGGTCGCGTCTATGACGGCACTGGATTTTCCTATTTTTTGCAGACAGGACAATGCAAGAAGGAACATTTAGCAAAGGTAAAGGTGCGTCAATGGATTAACATTCCTCAGTTAAAGCGCTATGAGCAGTTTGTCAGCGATTGGCATTATTTCTTAAAGGATGCTGCCGCTGCCTCGCAGGGATTGTCTCCCGAATTGATTACAACACTTCATTCCTATATTTTAAAGACGTTTTATTTGACGCCATATGCAAATGCGGATTCGGTAGGTCCAGTAGCTTCAACATCTTCGGCAAACGCAAATGCCTGTCCAGATTTTCATGATTCGTTTTATGATCAGTTTTACGATCAATTTTATGCGCGTCTAAAGGCTGCGAAGGAGCTGCTATTATAATTATAATACATGGTATAATCCAAAACATATAAGCACATAATATAAGAATTTTTTATCTTATCTACGCAAAAGCGCAAAAAGGCCTCCTGTCAAAACAGACAGAAGACCTTTTCGTATTTTCTCTTTAAACGTTGTATTGCTTTTCCCCCTCTTCAAGCACTTTTACCTGACCGTCCTTTACTTCCACCTTTGTTACAGAACAATTTTTCTTAAGACCACTCTTCCAGAACTCGCTAATCGGCTGCTTTTTCACCCACAGCATCATAGACTGGAGCGCTGCGCCATGTGTTGCTATCAAAATGGACTTATCCTGAAGCTCTTTTCTCGTTGTGATATCGTCAAGGAAATTCCAGGTACGCGCACACAGCATCTTTGCATCCTCGCCATTTTCTGGTGCCTTGTACAATTCCGGATGGGCAAAAAACTCGGCAAAACAGCCGATTGGCTGCTGATTTTCATCTCTTCCGGTCATTCCCTCGCAGACACCAAACGCAATTTCCTGAATTCTCGCATCCTCGATAATCGGAATATCACGCCCAGCTAACACAAGCTCTGCTGTTTCCTTTGCACGCTTTAATGGGCTTGAAAACGCCAAATCAATCGGAGTGTTTGCAAGCGTTCTTCCTGCCTCGATTGCAGATTCGCGTCCATTTTCGTTCAATGGAATATCGGATTGTCCCTGCATCCGTCGTTCCTTATTCCAATCTGTCTGACCATGTCTGATAAAATATAAAAGCATTGTTTGTCCTCTTATTATTGTGTAATGTGTAATGATATTCGTTTTCTTTTTCGCTTACTATTTATGAATTGCCTTGCAGCATGCCACTTAATAAATTGCCTTATTGCCGTGCAACTTGCATCTTATATTCTCACAAGAGAAAGCTGTATACAAGATAATTTTCACAAGAGAAAGCTACATACAAGATAAATACCAAGCTTCGCCACACCACTTAACACCATGACAAGCACGGGATTCATCTTGCGAAACTGAATCAGATAGACAGCGGCGATAAAAATAATCACCATATCAATCTGCGTCTTCTGAATTAAAATCAAGCCCTCCGGCCAAAAGGCATTGACCAGGATGGACGCACCTGCCGATGCAATTAATGCGACAACCGCTGGACGAAGCATCCCTAGAATTCCCTGCAGCAGATCCATTTTCCGATAACGAAGGTATAGCTTTGCAAGAAGCGTAACTAAGATACACGACGGCAAAATGCAACCTGCCGTGGCCACTGCCGCACCGCCGACACCTGCTACCTTTAAGCCAACAAACGTGGCACTGTTTACTGCGATCGGGCCCGGTGTCATCTGTGAAATCGTGATTAAGTTGGTAAACTCTGCCATGCTCAGCCATTTATGGCCATCCACAACCTGACTCTGAATGAGTGGCATTGCTGCGTATCCACCACCAAATGAAAAGGCACCGATCTGAAGAAAACTTAAAAACAACTGTAAGTAGATCATTCCTGCACCTTCTTTCTCTTTGCCAGTGTTACAATTGCACCCAAAACGCCACAAGCCAAAATGATCAGCACGACATTGATGTTCAATATATAACCTGCCACAAATGCTGCGACCATAATGCACATAGATAAAATATTTTTGGAGCGGACAATTCCACTGCCCATATCAAATACGACGCAGGCAATGACGGCTCCGACACCAGACTGCATACCAGTCAGCACCTGCTGTACATAGACATTCGATGCAAATAATTCATAAAAAAATGAGATCACAGAAATGATTACAAATGGCGGAATAATGGTTCCAGCGATCGCCGCTGCCACGCCGATCAGTCCTTCCAGCTTGTAACCGACTACAATTGCACCATTTACGGCAATTGCACCGGGTGAGGACTGTGCGATCGCGACAAGATCAAGCATCTCCTCCTCATCAATCCATCCTAATTCATCGACAAATTTCTTTTTCATCAGTGACACGATGACATAACCACCGCCAAATGTAAATGCACTGAGATAAAGAGTGGACCAAAACAGTTTGAGCAGACGCATCTTTTTCGATGCTGTCTGCTCCAGATTTTTTTCTAGTTTTTCGCTCATGGCTTCTCCCACTGTCCGCCTTCTACCAGACGATTTTTGACTGCCTCCATGCGCTGATCTAGTGTATTGATCATCTGCGCGCACTCAAACAATTCTCGTTGAAGGGAATCTTTTTCTGATTCCGGAATTTCTTTTTTGTAGCGCAGCTTATGCTCGAGGCTCGCCCAGAAATCCATCGCAATGGTGCGAAGCTGTACTTCAACCTTCATCAAACACTTTTCATTCTCCAGAAAAATCGGAACACGCACAATCAGATGAAGGCTGCGATAGCCACTTGGCTTTGGATTTTTAATATAATCCTTTGTCTCAAGAAGCTCAATATCATCTTGATTGAGCAGACATTTGGCCAGTGTATAGATATCTGCCTGAAACGAACAGATGACTCGCACACCAGCGATATCGTCCAAGTTTTGCTCCATCGACTTTGCCGTAATGGGTTTTTCTTTTTGTGCCAGCTTACGACTAATGCTCTCCATTGATTTTAATCGTGTTTTGATTGATTCGATCGGATTGCGATCATATTGAAGAGAAAACTGTTCATTCAGTACCTTAAATTTTGTCTCAACCTCCATAATGGCGCAGCGATATTTCGACATTAGCTCATCGAATGGACGCTTATTATCCTGAATGATTTCCATCACATTGGAATTGAGAATCGCTCCTCGAAGCACGCGATCTCTGATCTCTCCTGTAAATTCGCGGTGCTCGATCCTGAGTTCTCTTATATCCATAACAAACCTCGTTTCTGCGCACTGCCTGCGCTGCTGTGAATGTGTTTCTGATCGTTAATAAATTCACAAAGAAAGCCGTCAGCAAATGCCGGCAGCTTTCCACATATGACAGTAGGGATCTTTTTTACCCATTACTGTCGTTTTTTTTTATCGTTCAAATCCTTGTGCAAGCCCAAGGTTGACCCCAAGCTGATCGGACATATGAACTTTAAAATCAAATTAGATCAGAGATCTGTACAGCTCTGCGATCTCCTCAACGCTGGTCTCTCTCGGGTTACCTGGTCTGCAAGCATCATCGTATGCGGACTGAGCTAAGAACGGAATATCCTCTTCCTTAACGATAGCCTTTAAGTCAGCCGGGATACCAACATCCTGAGACAGCTTGCGAACTGCATCAATTGCAGCCTTGCGGTACTCTTCCTGAGTCATCTCATCAACACCCTGAACGCCCATTGCTCTTGCGATCTCACGATACTTCTCGCCGGTAGCCGGAGCATTGTACTCCATAACGGTTGGAAGGATAATTGCGTTAGCAACACCGTGCGGTGTATCATACAGAGCTCCTAACGGATGTGCCATGGAGTGAACGATTCCAAGACCTACGTTGGAGAATCCCATACCTGCAACGTACTGTCCAAGAGCCATGTCTGCTCTTCCCTCTGGAGTGTTTGCTACTGCGTTACGAAGGCTTCTGGAGATAATCTCGATTGCCTTTAAGTGGAACATATCAGACAGCTCCCAAGCTGCTGCGGTGATGTAACCCTCGATTGCGTGGGTCAGAGCATCCATACCAGTTGCAGCGGTCAGTCCCTTTGGCATACTGGACATCATCTCTGGGTCAACAAATGCAACGACCGGAATATCCTTCGGGTCTACGCATACCATCTTACGGTTCTTCTCGACATCGGTGATAACGTAGTTGATGGTAACCTCTGCTGCAGTACCAGCAGTTGTCGGAACAGCGAAGATCGGAACGGACTTGTTCTTTGTCGGAGCAACACCCTCAAGACTTCTGATATCCTCGAAATCTGGGTTTGCAATAACAATACCGATACCCTTTGCGGTATCCATAGAAGAACCACCACCGATTGCGATCAGGTAATCAGCGCCAGACTTCTTGAATGCAGCAACACCAGTCTGTACGTTCTCGATTGTTGGGTTTGGCTTAATGTTGGAGTAGATCTCATAATCCAGACCAGCCTCATCCAGTACGTCTGTTACCTTCTTGGTAACGCCAAACTTAATCAGATCCGGGTCGGAACATACGAATGCCTTCTTAAATCCTCTTCCCTTTGCCTCGGTAGCAATCTCCTTGATTGCGCCTGCGCCATGATAAGATGTCTCGTTTAACACAAATCTGTTAGCCATTTGTTTTTTTCTCCTTTGATATAGTAATATTATATATATAATACTTTCTGACAGATACAGTCAGGGCGATCACAATCGCAATACGCCCCGACCTGCTCTGGAGCAAACAAACTTATTTTTTATTGAACTTCTTTATTTCTCGTAAAGGAACTCCTCTGGAAGCGTTACCTTGAAGTCTCTTGCCAGATCACGGAAGTTCTGAGGAGTGATGGTCTGAAGCTTGTTTGGCTGCATGGACAGCATCTTAACAAGAATCTCAGCAGACTTCTCTACGGTGTGCATCAGACCAAAGGTCAGATCGAAATCCTCGCCTGCTGCAAACATTCCATGATGAGCCCAGATTGCTACATCATACTTCTTCATCAGCTCACTGGTAGCAACTGCGATGTCTCTTCCGCCTGGAACCATCCACGGAACAACACCAACACCAGCCGGGAATACAACAGGACACTCGGTAGCCATCTCCCACAGTTCTCTGGTGAATACCTTGTCCTCTAACGGAAGAACGAAGGTCAGAGCGATTACATTAGTGGTATGTGCATGGTAAATAACACGATACTTGCCATTTGTTGCAAGCTTCTTTACTTCATGGTTCATTAAGTGGGACGGCAGCTCACTGGTCGGTCTTCCGCCATTTACTAAGCCCCATACGATACGGTAATTCTCACCCTTATCGTCTACCTCGATCATACACATGGAGTCTTCCGGCTTGATGATCACGTTACGGAAATACTTGCCGCTTCCTGTTACAAGGAAATACTCGCCTGCCAGATTCGGAACGCTTGTACCGATCGGCTTCCACTCCTTTGGCTCAAAATTCTCTTTAACAGACTCTACTTCCTCTGGCTTTACGCGGTAAGAAAGGTTTCCACCGTTTCTCTCATGCCAACCCTGCTCCCAGCCGTCGTTTGCCATACGGATGAATCCCTGAACAAATTCTGCATCTAAAAATTTCATGATCGTATTCTCCTGTCTGCTGTCCTTTGACAGCGCATCGCTTGTCGCTTATAGAAACGCAGATCGCCTTCTGCATACTTTCTCTGCGTACTTATCTATATCATAGCTTATTTTGCACCAAAAAGAAAGTCTTTTTTTGCGAAATATTATTTAATTTCGACTATAATCACTTATTTTTGGCAGTCATTCCTTACGATTGAAGCAATCATCATTTAATCTCAACGATCACGAAGCTCTGTGGTGCCAGTGCAACCTCGCTGCCATTTACAGCTGTTTCCTTCGGTACAACTGTCTGTGGATGCTCTGCACAGTTGTAATCGGTTAATGCTGCACACATTACCGTCTCGCGAACTGGTGTCAGTGCGTTTCCTTCCTCGTTCTCAAGGGAAATGGATACTGCATTGTCAGTTGTGTTGACCAGCTTTACAATGATAGTACCATCCTCTGCCTCTCCTGCGCTGCAATAAATTCCCTGTGCGCGAAGCTCCTCAATCTGGCTGCCCAATTCAAGCGTATCCTTTGCATGGAATGCAGCAAACATCTTCTGTACATAGTAGCTTGGTGTTCCCCAGCTGGTGTTCTCATCCATCCAGATCAGATTCGGTGCCCACTGTGTATAATTGACTCTTGCAAACAGCGGTGCATAAGAAGACAATGCAACAACATCAGCGTTTCGCTCGATTCCTGTCAGGAATGCTGCCTCGCTGATACCAGCCTTCCAGTTGTTCTTGCTGACATGTGCCACATTGATTTCTGGATCATGAGCCGCATACTCACCGGCAAATACCTTGATATCTCTCGGATACTTGTCGTAGAAATCGGTGTGATCTAAGAACCACTGAGGCGGCATATAATAATGCTCATCAATTGCGTAAACAAAGTTCGGATTGCTTGCCTTTTCCTTGCGGTAGAACTCCCACGCATCGGTGTAATGCTGTGAAGTGACATCTGGTCCTGCGGAACCGATCAGCTTGATCTCTGGATAAACAGCGTGAATGCGCTGCTCGAAAATCTTGTAACGGGCAAAGAAATCGGTGTTATCCATCTGCCACTGCTCGTTTCCGATTCCCAGATACTCCAGACCAAACGGTGCCTTGTGACCCAGACTTGCACGAACATGTCCCCACTCGCTGTTCTCATCGCCATTTGCAAACTCAATCAGATCAAGGGTATCCTGAACCATCTGCTCAAACTCTGGACTTCCAATCTCCATGTACTCATAGGACTGGTACTGGCAAGCCATTCCGACGTTCATAACCGGCAGCGGCTTTGCGCCGATCAAATCACACAGTAAGAAGAACTCATAGTAACCGATTCCAAGTGTCTGATTGTAATGAGAAAATACACTGTGGAAACCATTTTCCTTGCGGTTGTTATGTACGGCCCAACGGTTCCAGTTGCACTTTCTGTCCTCGATCGGCTTTAAGGTATCCTTAAAACGATAACGGTTTGACATTGTATTTCCCTCTACGATACAGCCACCTGGGAACCGCATAAATGCTGGCTTTAAGGACTGTAATAATTCAAAGGTATCCTTACGGAATACCCCTGCTACGGCATCTGCCGGAATCATGGAAACAAAATCAAACTCAGCAGTTCCTGCCTCTGCAAGTGCCAGTACAAACAGCGCACCGTTTACATCCTCGAATGCAGTTACGGTCAGTGTGTACTTGTGCCAGTAGTGCATCTTCTCTTCCTCTGTCATCTGCACGCTGCCCTCGGCATAGGTTACGCCATCCTTTACGACCTTTGCCGTGATCTCACCTAAGAAGCTGACGGCTCTTGCATAGAAGGAAACGTTGTATGCAGCACCCTTCTTTAAGGTAATACCGCTGTACGCCTGATTGGAAAAGCCTGCGCCTGCCTCATTTGCGGTAAAACGAAGGTAGTGTGGATTCTCATCGGAAACCGGGCTTCCGCAAACAACCTGAAGACGTGCACTGTCCTCTGCCGGGTACGCCTTCCAGCCGTAACCGCCATCGAAAATGGTGTAATAATCACCCTTATCGCCGTAGCAGTCTACAAACTCGAAATTGCGATTTTCAATCAGCTCGGCATAGATACCGCCATCTGCGCCATAGTTGATATCCTCAAAAAATACGCCGACCAGATCCTTTGAGATCGGGGTTGTTTTTTTCTGTGATACTGTTAATTTCATGATTTCGTATCTCCTTTTCCTCTTTGTTGATGGTTTCTATTTTTGTTTGGTTTTTGCTGTCTTATTTTTCTTTCTTGTTTTTCCTTTTTGGGGTTGGTTCTGTTTTGCTTTCTACTTCGCTTTGTTTTTGCCTGAACCTTGTTTTTTCTTTGTTTTGTCTGCTTATTTGTCACTTTCTGTTTTGACACCATTTTTCTCACAGATGTCATTTAGACAACAACGATGACAATACGGTGTTGTCCTTGCGGTACAGACCTCTCGTCCATGCATGACAAAGCGATGGCAAAGATCACTGCCTTCTTCTGGCGGCACAATCTTCCACAGCGCCATCTCCACCTTTTTCGGCTCTTTGATGTCATGCACCAGACCAATACGGTTGCACAGGCGAATGCAATGGGTATCGGTCACCATTGCTGGCTTTCCAAACACATCTCCCATGATCAGATTCGCACTCTTTCTTCCGACACCCGGCAATTTTAACAGCTCGTTAAAATCGTCCGGCACCTTACAGTCGTACACATCACGAAGCATGGTCATGCAGGCTTTGATGTCTCTTGCCTTACTTTTTCCTAACCCGCACGGACGCACAATCTCTTCGATCTCGGACTCGCTTGCATCGGCAAGTGCGCTGATCGTTGGAAACTTTGCATATAGCCCCGGCACGACCTGATTGACTCTGGCATCGGTACACTGTGCTGCGAGGCGCACGCTGATTAAAAGTTTCCATGCATCTTCATACTCTAACGTACATCCGGCATCAGGATATTCCTTCTTTAAACGAGCAATGGTTTCAAGTGCAAGTTCTTGTGTGCTCATGCGTGATTCCTCCTGACTGCATTCTCCGCATCCTCGTAAGCACGAAGAAGCTCTGCGACACTCCATGCCTGTGCAAAGCAGCCTCTTGACTCGCCCGGACACTCGCCGTCGTAAATCTCAGCAAGCTGACCAAGACAGCCTTCCGCAAGCGCTGCTTTTAACTGGTCTAACTGATGCAAAACAGACTCTGCCATTTCCTTTTGATCGTTTGCAAAGCGCACACATGCCCGGTAGTAAGCACCAAGCGGGTATGCCCACACGGTTCCCTGATGGTACGCCATGTCGCGCTCAAACTGAGAACCACCATAATGCGGATGAAATTGCGGATCATACAAGGAAAGACTCCGTAAACCTACCGGTGTGTAAAGTTCTCTTCTTACCTGTGCAAGAATTGCCTTCGCCTGCTTGCCTTCGATCATCGTAAATGGCATCGTAAGTGTAAAGATTTCATTACAGCGAACCTGCTTTGATGACGCATCTGGCTCTCCTTTTTCTGGAAGCACATCGTAGAGCGTGCCATCCGGCTTTGTAAATTTCGCAAGGAAGCTTGTTTTGATCTTCACAGAAAGTGCGTCAAGACGCGCTGCCTTTTCGCTCTCTCCCTGCTTTTTAAACAGTTCTCGGACAATGCAGACTGCATTGTACCAGTAGGCATTGATCTCAACTGGCTTTCCATGGCGCGGTGTCGGCAAAATGTCACCAAAGCGTACATCCATCCAGGTTAACTGCCACAGACCGTTTCCAGCCGCAAGCAGTCCATCCTCTTCCATATGAATGTTGTAATCGGTTCCCTTCGCATACCAGCTGATGATGGATTCGGCTGTCTTGATTGCCTCTGCCTCAAACGCATCGTCACGCTCCTCATCCGTCACATGCTGCAAATAATCCCACAGTGCATTGATAAACAGAAGCGATGCATCGACGGTATTGTACAATACCTCGTCTTTGCCTTCTGGGAAAAGATTTGGCATAATGCCCTTACGGCAATAGCGCATGAATGTTTTTAAGATGCTCTTTGCCGTCTCCATCTCGCCGATTGCCAGTGTACAGCCATAAAACGCAATCATCGTATCACGTCCCCAGTCACCAAAGAACGGGAAACCTGCCATGATGCTCATGCCATCGGTTGAATCACGTCTTGTCAGATGTGCATGCGCACTGACTGCTAGCTGACGTGCAGCCTCGCTTGTGCGACCGCTTTTTTTCATGATCGTTTCCTGGCGTTCCTTTTCCTGATTCCACAAAAGAGTAAATACAGCAGACCGATTATTTTCTAATTTTTCAGCAACCGTCACCATGCGCTCCATCCAATCCTCATCCATACTATAAAGAAGATCAAGTGTCGTGCAGCCATTTAATACGCGACTGTCGGTCTCCTCATCTGTTGTGTGTGCGGACACGATGCGATGAAGCTTTCGTCCGCCGCCCCAGCCATCACGACCGTCCGGGCCATCCTGATCGAAGCGGTACCACTGAACAACCGTTTCCTCCATCGGCTCGATGCTTCCGTCTGTGTCCAGATACAAAGTGGTTTTCTTTGATGTCATCTCAAGAAAATGTTCTTTTTCCTGACAGGCAATCGGATCGTAGGCAAGCGGGCGATCATTTTTTGAATGGAAACCATATACCGGAATGACTTCCAGCCACGCATCCACACCCTCATCTGCCTGAATCTTATACTGCATCGCAAGGCTGTTTGTACCGTACACCAGTGTCAAACGTTTTGTGACACGAACGCCCTCTGCCATATATTCCCAGCATGGCAGTCCGTCATAAAAGAAACTATCCAGATATCGAAAACCGAGTGCATCATCTGCTGATGTGACGTAGCTTTGTGAGTCAAGGCGGTACGCATTTGTTCCCACATGAAGAATCTCCTCCATGCAGCGCACCATGGCAAATCGCTTTGTCGGTGCCACCAGTGCTGCTGTCAGCAGGTTGTGGTCATGGCGCGCATTTGAGCCGATCACCGTCTGGCTGCAATAACCACCTAAGCCATTTACAAGCAGGAAGCTGTGCTCTTCTCCTCGCTGCATTGTTTTCCAGTCTGACTTTCCTAAAATATAGTTCATAATTTCTCTATATCCTTTTCTGTATTTCTATTGTTGCATTTTTCTTTTTGCATTTATTTTGTAAAAAGATTTTTCAATCATTTTGACAAAATTATAACATAAATTATTTACAAAAACAATGGAGACAGGCAAGTGGAAAAAATTCTTTTTTGCGCATGAAAAAGCGGGCATCTTTTTATTTTCCTGATGCCCGCCGGTAAACTATTTCATCCATCGGATTCTATCTCTTTCGGCTATCTTAATTTTTGCTTTGTTCTTTTGGTTTCTTTCTTTTTGTTTTCTTTTCTTCCGTTCTTCTTTATCTTCTTTTGTCTTCGTTTACTAGTTCCTTGTTTTTATTTCTTTGCTTCTTTTTTGTTCTTCTTTGTAAGCTGTTTACTGGTTTCTTCTTGTTATCTATTTTCACGAGCTAACTATGAAACTTTACCGTCCCATCGATCCGTACCTCATTTCGATGAATTTTGCTTTTCAGCTTTTATTGGTTTTGGCTTACTGTCCCATTGGACTGTACCTCCTTTTCTTAGATTTCTTAGTAAGAAGTTTTCTTTTTTCTTACTTGTTTTGTTTTTCCTTGTTTGTATCTTTACTATAGCATGTGTCTTTTGTTTTGTCAAGCACTTTTCTTATATTTTTTAAATTATTTTTCGCCTTGTTTTATTATATTAATATCGTCAGAATTTTCTTTCAATTTTATTTTTGAAATATTATGTTATTTTATACATATGCAAAGAGGATGAGCCAATTGACCCATCCTCCTCAAATGCTATGCTTGATATCTTACAACTTTACAACCTGATGTCCCGCTGCCTTCAGCAGACGATTCATGACCGCAAAGCCACAGCCGCTTGCATCGAAGCTTTCCGAATAAATGAAATCTACATTTTCCTCGTCAAACTCACGAAGCGCACGAAACAGATTATGTGCTACGCTGTTCATGGAAGCACGACTTCCGACTGAAAGAATCACATCAGCCTGATACTGATCCTTGGACTCATCCGTTGCCATGATGCCGATTCGCATACCCTGTTCTCTCTTCTTTTTCGTTTCCTCATTGATATAGGCGATCACCTGATCCTGTGCGCCTTCCACTAATACCATGGATGCCTTCGGCGCATAATGGCGATATTTCATACCCGGTGCCTTTGGATGCACATCTTTTCCAACCTGACGGTATACGGCTGCATCGGTTTCCACTGCGCCAAGCACCTGCTGAAGCATTTGTGGTGTGACAAAGCCTGGGCGAAGCAGCATTGGAACGTCACCTGTTAAGTCAATGATCGTGGACTCCACGCCGATACCGACATCGCCGCCGTCAATGATCATCTCGATTCGTCCATCCATGTCTTTGATTACATGGCTGGCACTTGTCGGGCTCGGACGACCAGATAAATTGGCACTCGGTGCTGCGATCGGCAGTTTGCATTCCTGCAAAAGTGCGCGCGCTGCCGGATGGGATGGCATACGAATCGCAACAGTATCGAGTCCGCCGGTTGTCTCATACGGAATGTTATCAGCCTTCGGTAAAATCATCGTCAACGGTCCCGGCCAGAAGGCATCGGCAAGTGCCTCGGCACGCGCTATGATCTTTGCATTATCGGTCTTTATAAGAGGATAGAACTGATCCATCTCAGCGATGTGCAAAATCAGCGGGTTGTCGGATGGGCGACCTTTTGCGGCGTAGATTTTCTTTGATGCTTCTTTATTCAAGCCATTTCCGCCAAGGCCATATACGGTCTCTGTCGGGAATGCGACCAAGCCGCCTTCTGCCCATACCTTTGCAGCCTCTTTTGCGGTTGCCTCCATGTTTTCTTTTGTTATCTGAATGATTTTTGTTTCCATTGTATTTTGTGGTCCTTCTGTATTTATAATTTATTTTAATTGGTTTTGTTCGGGTTTATATTATCACACTCCCGTTGCCTTCGCAATATATAACCTACAACGAGTGGGATTTCACACTCCCGTTGCCTTCGCAATATGTTTGCAAGAGTTGCACTACCCTTCATCTCCTGAATTGCCATTTAAATATTGCATAATCCCATGCGCCACCGCCTCTGCCACAGATTTCTGATACTCAGGAGTTGATAATAGTTTTGCCTCTTCCCAATTACTTAAAAATCCGCACTCGCAAATCACCAGAGGCATCGGGGAATGCACCAACAGATAATATTCTCCGTTCGGCTTAATTGTGCGGGTATTCTCTTCTCCGATTACAAGATCAAATGCCTCCTGAATGCTTGCCGCCAGCTTTTTTCCCTCTGCGGAATCTTTATAGTAAAATACCTGAGGTCCTTTGACGGATTCTTGCGTGTAGCTATTTTGATGAATGCTGACTGCGATATCTGCATTGCAATCACTCATGGTTTGTATTCGTTTTTTCATATCAGCCAATTTTTTATTACTGTCGGAAGGCTGATACAGCGGACTGTCATCCTCTCTTGTCATGACAACATGGATTCCCTCTTTTTCAAGAAGTTCTTTCGTATATTTGGCAATTTCCAGATTGATATCTTTTTCAAATACCTGGTTAATTCCGACCTTGCCGGAATCATCTGCCCCATGCCCGGCATCAAGTACCACTGTCACAGGTGTTTCTGGTACCGCGGATACCTCCTGCACCTGCTTTGCTGTGACTGCTGGCATCAGATACGCCAATGAAAGAATCAAAAACATCATGATAAACTTTGCTATCGCTTTTCCCATTCCATTCCTCACATTTTTAGACTTACGATAAAAAGACAGGAAACGCCCGGATCATCTAAATTGATCTGGACGTTTCTTCTTACTTTTATCTTATGTGTGAGAATCTGATGTTATGTTTTGATGATGTTATATTTTGATTCGGATGCGATATTTATTGCTCGGTATATTTTCGGATGATACTCCATGTTTCCTGATTTTCCATATTCAGCTTAAAGAATGCTACACCGCCCGGCTCATACGAGCAAGCTGTCTGCATCTTTAAATCCATAGAATTTTCATCCTCGACCCAGAGGCGATACCAGGAACCATTCTCCTCATACTCGGTATAAAACTGACCGACATCCTCAAGCCATGTCAGACTCAAATCATGCTCACGGATAATATTGTCTTCTCCTTCCATGCTGACGCCCTTGCTGCTCAACAAATATTTACTGTTTTTTGAATCAAGTGTGCCGTCGCTGTTATCGACAAATACCTGTGAATCATCGGTCTTATCTGACTCGCTGTCTGCTGCTGTTTCACACCAGAGTCTACTATAAAATGGGAGTCCGATAATAACCTTTTCCTTTGGTACCTCTGCAATGGTGCGCTCAGCGGACTGTCTTACAAACGCCAGAGAAGATGTACTTCCCGCCTCTGATCCTTTCACATAATGCTCATCATATGCCATGACAACCACATAATCAACTACCTGTCCCTGCTGGGTTCGATCGTAAAACGCAGTGTGCGGCATCGGTGAATAATTATCTACAGAAAGAACAAGTTTTTCTTTGCGGCAGGCTGCAGCAAGTTCTCGGATAAACTGTATGTAGGACGGGCCAACATCGGATTTAATCGTCTCTACATCAAGATTAATTCCATCTGCGTCAAGCTCCTTGACTGCATCAATCACAGCTGTAATCAATGTTTTTCTGTGAGAGGTCGTGCCAAACACCTGCAAACCATCTGTTGAAATGTTGATATCATCAAGCATGACCCATACCTGAAGTCCTGCCTTATGTGCCTTTGTCACATACTTTTTCTCGCCAAGGTTCTGAATATTTCCATCGTCATCCTTGATCGTAAACCAGGTTGGACAAATGACATTCATACCTTTTGCTGTCGAAATAATGTCATCAAGCTGACTGTAACCAGATTCGGTAAAAACCTGATGCCAGCCCATTACTACCATGCCATCCATCGTAATATTGGTATACTCTGGAAGTGGTCTTCCATCTGGAACAGCTCTTGCTTCCTCGGTAATCTCGCCAATCATCTTATTCTGTACGTATCCAACGAGACCATTTTGTGTCTGCACCTGACTCCAGGATTCTCCCTGTTCTAATATAGTAACCGTATCTCCTGCGACAAGTGATGTCACAATATCATTCTTGATACCGGCCTGTATACGCGCCTCAGTGTCCTTCAATACAGAGGCTCTCGGCTGCTCGCTCCAGTCATTGAATACCCAGATGGACTTCATCGTATCATCAATCGTGTAATACGAATAATCCATTAATTGCAGATAATCCAGTGCGATGCACAGTCCACCATCTTTAAAATAACAAGGCTGATACGAAAGCGTATATTTGATTCCATCGGAATCGGTGTAGTAGCTTTCACCCGGCGTTGCCGAATAGGTCTGCAACGGACCTGTGTATAAAAGTGCTAATCCATCGTAATAAAAGGCATCGCTGATCTGATAGTACAGTGTGGAAAATGGCAGATACCATACACCATTCTCCTCAAACGGCGCACCATCCGTAATGTCAGCAATCTCTGAATTTACAATCAGTCCATACTGGTTGTCGTCCTCAAGACCAAAGTATTGATTATGACTTACCCGATTTTTTGACGGAATCAAAAGATATACGCCTGCGCCAATCAATGCCAATAAAATCAGAAGAATAAATAAAAATGCTGGCTTCCCTTTTTTCTTCTTTTTTCTTGGCTTTGGCGCTTTTCCTTTTGGTACAGTTTTTTTATTTTTCTCTGGTGCTTTTTCTATCTTTTTATTTGTTTTCTTTTCAAAATCCTTTTCCGGATTTTTTTCATCACCCATAAGCTTTTCCTTTTCTGTTTGTGCGAAAGGCAGATAAGAGCTTCGGTACAGCAGCTGCCTGCTTTTTATTTCCTATCTGCCTTTCTTTTTTCCTTTTGTAATTTTCACATGGCTTACGTTCTCTTTTGTCTGCTGAAGGTGGAAAACACGCCAGAAAACTGTCTCTCTCATCCAGCTTTTCCGATGTGTGTGGCTCAAATACGAACCTGTGTGATGTAATTCATATACCGTGTTCGCCTGTGCTGTGCCAAGTCTCATGCGTAATTGCTTCCCTCTCAAGGGGTTTGTCACTCTGCCAGTCCATGCGTTCCATTTTTCCAGCAAACAGCAGGTTCTGCAACTCTGCCGTTGCTCTTACCTTATACTAAAATTCGAAATAAATCAATGCTGTTCACGCTTTTTTAAGAAAAAAATACATATTGTAAGCATTCCTTAAAAATTGCGACACGATTTGTGAATGGGAGTCCGTGAGCTTTGTCAATACCTATCCGTGAGCACTAACAATAAGCTTGATTTTTGCAACTTTCCTCTTTACGTAGAATCTTTTTGCGGGTATACTATATACTACCAGTAGGTAAGTCTGTTTTTTTCGCAGCAAGCTACCTGCTGTTTTATCATATTCCCCAGTCTTTGCGAGTAAAGTTCTGAATAGTTACCGCCTATCTATAGAATTACAAAGTAGTTCTATTCACAGGATTTCCCCGCAGGACACCTTTTATTTTGAACTAGAAAGGATGTGAGTGAATGCGCATTGAAAAAATAAGTGACAAGCAGATTCGCTGCACACTGACACAAGCTGATCTGCAAAACCATCATATAAATATTGGGGAGCTCGCCTACGGTTCCGAAAAGGCCCGCTCTTTGTTTCAGGAAATGCTTTCTCAGGCTTCCAAAGAATTTAATTTCCATGCCGAGAACATTCCACTGATGATTGAAGCTGTTCCGATGTCTGGTGACAACCTTGTTCTCCTTATCACAAAGGTTGAAGATCCAGACGAGATTGATACTCGATTCTCTCGTTTTTCACCATCGATTGACGATGAGGATTTTTCCGGTGATTTTGCCGATATCGAAGCTGCCTTCAGTGATACCAAGGCCGATGAGATCATCGAGGAGTTTAATCGTTTGTGCGAAGAGCACATTGATCTTGACGAAGAGTCTGGCGATCCTGACAATGCAAATGAGCCTGACTTTTTCCGCATCTACGCTTTTTCCTCCATTGACGAAATCTGCCGCGCCTCCCGCGCATTGCAGAATGCTTACGATGCCGATAACTCTCTTTATAAAGATCCGCAGCACAATCGTTACTACCTTGTTCTGCACAAAGGTGATCACTCTCCTCAGACCTTCAATAAGATATGCAATATTCTGTCAGAATATGCAGAGAGCGTTCACAGCAATGCAGGTACGGAAAGCTACTACAAGGAGCACTTTACGTTGATTCTTGCGGCTCATGCTCTCCAATCCCTCAAACAACTGTAATGCAAGAAACTCCTTGCAAAATATACGATTTCTGCTATACTTGTTGTGTGTGCCCTTAAGGCGCCCTGTGCAATACCGTAATGATCTTTCGGAATCTTGAATGATCATGCCAGTGAAATTCTGGTGATGTACT
>CAVFYJ010000012.1:0-47116 GCA_963626545.1 Acetatifactor sp.
CCGGCATTCAAGGAAAACTTTGCATGCTCGGCCATTCTATGACCGAGTTATTGACCAGTGATACAAATGCATGGCTTGATTTTGCAGAAATTGAAAAATTAAATCTTCCGTTTCAACTACCATGCGTTTATCCTCCATTGTGTCCGATCTTTTTGTGTGGTATCATAGTCTTGCTGCTCTGAATAGTTGTCTTAAGTTAATGTAGTTAATGTACGGAGTCACAGCAACGGAGGAAAAGGATAGATGGAGAAGAGACAGACCTGTGATTTAGCAGGACTTTGGCGCTTTGCGATGGACAAAGAGGACAGAGGTTTGGTTGAACACTGGGAAAAAACAAGACTGCCGCAGACGATCACGCTGCCGGGATGCTTGCAGGCGCAGGGCTACGGCGATGCAATCAGTACGGATACGCCGTGGGTTCAAAGCTTGTATGATGCGTTGTGGTATCAGCGCGGTGAATATGCGTATGCGCAGGAGGATGGTACAAAGGTGCCATTTTTAAGTCAGCCACCACGCCACTATACAGGAAAGGCATGGTATCAGAAAACGATTTTTGTGCCAGAGGAGGCAGATGGATTTGCTGGTCGGCTGACGCTTGAGGATACAAAATGGAAAACAACGCTTTGGATTGACGAGGAATGCAAAGGCAGTATCACGAGTCTTTGTGCGCCGCACGTCTATGAAACAGGAGTATTGTCAGCTGGAGAGCATGTCGTTACGCTTTGCATTGACAATGGCTGGCAGCTGCCATATCGCCCGGACGGTCATGGGGTGTCCGATGCACTCGGCGCGACATGGAATGGCGTTGCAGGAGCGATTACCTTAGAATTCTTTCGCGGCGTTTGGATTGAGCGTGTTCAGGTCAATGCACAGATGCCGAAGGCTACCATACAGGTGCATCTGAAAAATGAGACAAGCCATATCAAAAGCTGCATCGTTCGCGTACAAGATACTGCGCATACCGATATTCGTGTCGATGCAATCTGCACGCTCACATCAGAGCATTCGATCTGTGAGTTTACGTTAAATTACCCATCCGATACACCACTGTGGGATGAGTTTGACCAGAACTTGCAGCACCTTATAGTAACATTGTCTGCTACAAGCGATGCATCACAAGGAAAAATGCAATCATCCACCACACACTCACCAGTACAGAGCAAAGAAATGGTGTCGCAGTCTCCAAAAGCAGTATTGCAGACCGAAGAAGTCACCTTTGGCTTTCGCAGGGCAGAGGTGAAAGACGGCCACTTTGTCATCAATGGACGAAACACGTATCTTCGTGGAACCCATTTTGGCGGCGATTATCCGTTAAGTGGCATTCCAGACTGCGACAGTGCATACTGGGATAAAATCATGAATACCGTGAAGACTTGGGGCATGAATTTTATTCGTTGTCATTCGTATTGCCCACCGGAGGCGGCATTTGCAGCGGCAGACCGTGCTGGTGTCTATTTGCAGATCGAGTGCGATATGTGGAATGTGTTTGCACCGGATGCAGCGATGAACGACGTGCTGTGGGAAGAGACAAAACGCATTCTTGATACCTTTGGCAATCATCCGTCCTTCCTTATGCTGTCTCCGAGCAATGAGCCGGGGGGAGACTGGTTTGCACCGCTTACCGATTGGGTGGCAAAATGCCGCGCATACGACAGCAGGCATCTCTATACCATTCAATCTGGCTGGCCATATCCGATGGAGCCAGATAAGATTACAGGAACGGATTATGTCTATTTTCATCGTTCCGGCTTTGGAATTCAGCCGGGTGGAACCATCCGCGGACCGCGTGGCTGGCATGGAGGCGATTATCGTGAGTCTTTAAAGGGGATTTCCTATCCGGTCATCTGCCACGAGCTTGGCCAGTGGTGTTCCTACCCAGATTATGATGTGATTGACAAATTTACAGGCTATTTGCAGCCGGGAAATTTTGAAATCTTTCGCGAGAGTGCGCGTGCGCATGGGGTACTTGGGCAAAATAAAGACTTTGTATATCATTCAGGACGTCAACAGGTTCGTATGTTAAAGGAAGACCTCGAAGCAAACCAGCGTACACCGCACATTTATGGCTTTGAATTGCTCGATTTGCATGACTACTTAGGACAGGGCAGTGCACTTGTCGGCATTCTCGATCCGTTCTGGGAGCCAAAGGGCTATGTTACGCCAAGTGAGTGGCGTCAGTTCTGCGATGAAACCGTACTTCTTGCGCGTATCGAGTCCTACTGCATCGACCGTGCACAAACTGCTGCGATCAGCATCCCAATCGAAGTCAGTCATTTTGGTCGCGCACCGTTATCGTCCGTCTGCATTTATTGGCAGCTGGAACAGCAGCCTATTACCCAGTATACATACGGCGAACATGGAAAGACACTTACGAAGACCCTATTCCAGTCGCCTGTCCTTCAGGGAACACTTGCGCCAAAAGACTATGCATTAGAGAAAAATCAGTCCGCTGGTTGCATTTATTTGAATATAGAAGAGATAGAACCAAATCGTGCTTATACATTGCGTGTAAGCATGAAGGTAAATGGAAAGCTTGTGCAGAATACATGGCCGCTGTGGTTGTTTGACAGCAGCAAATCGAGTGAAATGTCTACATCAGTATCAGACAAGTCAAACGCAGTGATTGATATGCATAATGATGTTTTCATCACCGCTGACCGTTTCCGCGCCGAGTCTCTTCTTAAGGAAGGAAAGCGAGTGCTGTTTGAGCTGCCGTATGAGGATACCTCCTACGATTGTCCGCCTGTGCGTTTCAATCCATCCTTCTGGAATTCGCAGATGGGACCAACCTGGGCACGCGGCATGGGCATGATCATTCAGAATGCGCATCCTGCATTTGCATCATTTCCAACAACAACGGATGGCGGATGGCAGTGGCAGCCGTTAATCGAAAATGCAAGAGGACTTCGAGTTGAAAAACTAAATTGCGATTGCATTACGAATCTTGTTCAGGCGATTGACGAATGGAATCGAAATGATAAGATGAGCCTTCTGTTTGAGTGTCGGGTCGGAAACGGTCGTCTGATGATGACCTCCATGAATCTGGAGCAGGATACCCCACAGGCCGCAGCTCTAAAGCGCAGCATTCTTTCTTACATGAAGAGTGATGCATTTGCACCGCATGGTCAGGCTTCATGGGAACAAATAGCATCGCTGTTTGAGATGAATAATGTAATGAAAGAACTAGACGCAGAGATAGTACCAGATGCCTTAGTACAGGCTCCTTCTAGCTATATAGATGAAGGAAGCACATTTCAGCATTCAAACAGTAGTGATGCAACTGATAATTCATTATCTGCCTGCCTTGATGGAAATCCGCAAACCTTCATGCGCTTAACGGGCGGCTATCCGTATTCCTTCATTATTCGGACACCAAAGAAGCATAGCATTTCTGGTATCCTCTACATGCCACGCCAGAATCATCGCGAACATGAGGGCGAACTTTGCAGCTATCGCATTGAGGCATGGGTAAATGATACATGGAAACGGATCGTACAAGATCATCTATCCTCCTCCTATGAACCAAAGCGTATCGCCTTTCCACAAAAGATTTATACTGATCGAATCCGATTTACGGCACTTGATACCTTTACCGCACCGGGAAAGAGCCATTTCTGGATAATGGAACAGGACGGCTGGTATCAAAAAGAGGCTGACCCGACTGCAAACCCAGAGTTTAAGGGACAGCTGCCGCAGGATATCTTTAGTGTGTCTGTAATCAACCTTCTTTTGGCAGAGGAAGAGGAGACGGTCGTTTGGAAACAACACGTTGGACAACGGAGTGTTCATTTAAAAGAAGAAGTAACTAGTATTGCTTCCGAGAAGAGTGCAACTGCTGAAATTGATAATTAACATAATAAACATAATAAAAAGAAAGAGAGGACCCCAACCATGGAATTTTCCAAGTATGGAATCACTACCGAACCGCAATTAATCTACCACAATCCACTCGCATCAAAGTCCGACATTGAAGGATTCGTGCTCGAAGGCACCGCCAAGATCTCCTTTTCGGAGGGCAAGCTTCGCATGGAGAACGGCTTAAGTGCCGCACAGGGGCAGAAAGCAAACTATGTTTTATGGTGCCCGCAGGACTTCCCGTCCAATGTTTACATTGAGTGGGCGTTCCAACCATTAAAAGAGCCAGGACTCGCCATCCTTTTCTTTGCCGCAAAGGGCAGAAACGGAGAAGACCTCTTTGACGCATCCCTTCAGCCAAGAACAGGAGAGTACCCGCTGTATCATCACGGCGATATCAATGCCTTCCACGTCTCCTACTTCAGAAGAAAAGAGCCAGATGAAAGAAGTTTCCACACCTGTAACTTACGAAAGAGCTACGGCTTCCATCTGGTAACGCAGGGTGCTGACCCGATTCCGGATGTAACTGACGTATCGGCATCGTACAAGCTTGGCCTGTTAAAGTATGAAGATCAGGTTCGTTTCTTTGTCAATGGACTTGAAGTATTTAGTTACATTGATGACGGCGTGACCTACGGCCCGCGTCTTGAGGGAGGAAAAATTGGTTTCAGACAGCTTGCGCCAATGATTGGAGAATACTCAGAACTTAAGGTTTTCGGCTTCTGATTTTAAATTACAGTTCACAGAACGCCCATTCACAAAAAGGTTGTTTTTGCTACGAACTAAAAATAAATTGAATAGACATATGATTTTTGTTCGTTCTAACCAATGACAAATGATAATTTTTTAACAAAAAATGAAAAATATTAAAAAAAGTAGAACAAAAAGCAAAAAAACTATTGAAAAAATAAAGAAGATATTATATAATATCGACAACAAAAAAATTCCATCCGAGTGAGCTGATTGTTTCTTTTTTAAAGAATCAAAAAAGAAAACTCAGTAGAAAAATGTGCAGAAATGCGCACGACATGTATTAAGAAGCAATAAAAAGCAATTTGAAATTCATTATTTTTTACGCTTTTATGCGCTTTTATATGTCTGTTTTTTTCGGTCGCGGAAGGGAAGATACGAAAAAAGGAAGGAGAAAAATCATGGGTAAGAAAAATAACACGACAGCCTATCAGCATAAGAAGACTCCGCTGATCAAAGACATGAAGCGTCATAAGTGGCTGTACCTGATGGTTCTTCCAGGCGTTATCTGGATGATCATTTTCTGTTATCTGCCTATGGGCGGCCTGGTAATGGCATTCCAGAATTATAAGTTACGAATTCGCGGTCATTCAGGCATCTTTTCCAGTTTCATCTACAGTGAGTTTGTAGGACTGGAGAATTTCAAAGAGTTCTTTACAAGTAAAACCGTTAGCTTCTGGACGCTATTCCGGAACACATTGTCCATCTCTTTACTGAGTTTGGCACTGTTCTTCCCGGCTCCGATCATTCTTTCACTGATGCTGAATGAGTTAAAGTGTATGGGTTTCAAGCGTGTTTCACAGACGCTGATTTACATTCCTCACTTCGTATCTCTGGTTATCGTAGCATCCCTGACACAGCAGCTGTTTAACTCCAACGATGGTGCTGTTTATCAGATCATGAAGATGTTCATGGGCGATGCCGCACCGAAGGTTTTAACCGATCCGAAGTTCTTTAATCAGTTGATTGTAGGACAGAGCATTTGGAAGGAGACCGGTTACGGTACCATCATTTTTCTGGCAGCACTTTCTGGTGTCGACATGCAGCTGTATGAGGCAGCCCGCGTAGATGGTGCAGGCAGATGGAGATTGATGTGGCACATCACACTTCCGGCGATCCGTGGTACCGTTGTTATCATGTTGATCATGAAGTGCGGAAGTATCTTAAACACAGGTTTCGAGCAGATCTACCTGATGAAGAACGACCTGAATGCTTCCCGAGCACAGGTGTTTGATACCTACATTTATGAGCGAGGTATCGTCAGTGGTCAGTATTCCATATCAGCGGCAGCAGGACTCTTCAAGTCCATTGTCAGTCTGATTCTTGTATTAAGTGCAAATAAGATTGCAAAGCTCTGCGGCGAGAGCGGATTCTATTAAGGAGGCAAAAGCGATGGCTAACAAAATTTCAAGAGCAAACAAAATTAAGCGGTCGCCGGGTGATGCATGTGTACAGGTTATTCTGTATTTGATTGTAGCGCTTTTTGCCGTAGCAACCGTTATCCCGTTTTTATATGTATTAGCTGGTTCCTTCGCGACAGAGGCGGAGCTGACTGAAAAGTCCTTCTTCCTGTTTCCAACGGTATTCTCCACCAATGCATATTCTTACATTGTAAAAGATGGTTCTATTTTTAGAGGTCTTGCAAACTCTCTGCTTGTAACAATTGTTGGTACCTTTATCAACATGTTTATGAGTACCACACTTGCATATCCTCTGGCACGTTCCGACTTCCGTTGGAGAAACGGTATCACCAACATGGTTATTGTTACGATGCTGTTCGGCGGTGGTATGGTACCAAGCTATATCTTAGTCGTAAATATTCTTCATCTTCGTAATACATATTGGGCGCTGTGGCTGCCAGGCGCAATCAGTGCGTTCAACATGATTATTATCAAGAACTACTTCCAGGGACTTCCGAAGGAGCTTGAGGAGGCATCTCACATCGATGGTGCATCCGATTTGACAATCTTTGTTAAGGTTGTTCTTCCTCTTTCCAAGCCGGTTCTGGCTTCCGTAGGTCTGTTCTACGCAGTAGGTCACTGGAATTCTTACTTCAGCTCCTTGCTGTATATCGACAACGTAAACATGAAGGTTGTACAGCAGGTATTGCGTGAGATTATGCAGCAGGCTCAGCAGGCAGAGACCGATGAGATTATGGACTGGGGTTCCAATGGTGCTCCGCCGTCCAAGGCAGTTCGTATGGCTTCTACTGTAGTAGCAACCGTTCCGATCCTTTGTGTATACCCATTCATCCAGAAGTTCTTTACTCAGGGTGTTATGGTAGGTGCAGTTAAGGGTTAAATTAAGGGTTAATAAAGTCAAATGATAATGAGCGCGGTTTTCCGCAAATCATATTTCATAGTAAATTTATATCTAGGAGGGTATATAAATGAATAAGAAATTTGTAGCAGCCGGTATGGCAGCAGCAATGGCAGCAACAATGCTTCCGTCTATGGCATTCGCAGATGAGAATCCAACCGTTACCTTACTGGTACCAGAGTACAACGCTGGTAAGAGCTTAAAGAACGAGGGTTCTGATCAGGTTATCCAGATGGTTGAGGATTACACTGGAATCAACTTCGAGATTAAGTGGGGAGACAACGGTGCATACGATCAGGTTCTTGGAACCACTCTGATGGACTTCGATAACATGCCAATGATCCTTACCTGTGGCGGTGCTATGAATGGTACGATCGTATCCGCAGCTGAGGAAGGTGCATTCTGGGATCTGTCCGAGTATCTGAATGACAGCGAGAAGTTCCCGAACCTGTCTCAGGTTAACAAGGAAACCTTAAAGGGTCTGACTGTAGGCGGCGAGGTTATCGGTATCCCGCGTGTTCGTGAGCTGGGACGTTACGGTTTCTCCTATCGTCAGGACTGGGCTGATAAGTTAGGTCTTGGAACTCCAGAGACCATTGATGATGTTTACGACATGCTGTATGCATTCACCTATAACGATCCGGATGGAAACGGTGCAGATGATACCTACGGTATGGAAATGACAAAGTACACAGGACCGTTCGACATCGTTCAGACATGGTTCGGCTGTGGTAATGGCTGGGTAGAGCAGGACGGTCAGCTGGTTCCGGTACATCAGACTGCTGAGTACAAGGAAGCACTTGACTGGTTAAAGAAGGTTTATGATGATGGTTTAATGACTCCTGACTGGGTAACCATCGATTCCTCCGAGTGGTCCAATGGCTGCAAGAAGGGTGAGTCTGGTGTTTACATCGACGTTATGGATGGCGCTCGTCGTATCTGGGACTACTTCGTAAACAATGAGGTTATGTCTGTTACCAATCCAGATGAGTATGCATCTATGAACCTGTTAGGACCGATCAATGGCAAGACTCTTGCTACCTCCGGTTACAACGGATACTATCTGATCACTACCGATGGTGCTAAGACTGAGGAAGACGTTATCAACGCTTTGACCTTCCTGGATAAGTTAAACGATTATGATATGCTGATTCTGGCTGATTATGGTCTTGAGGGTGTTACTTACAACTGGACCGAGGATGGACAGATTGAGACCATCGAAGGAGAGACAAGTGAGAGACCAAACCTTGGACTGAACCAGATGGTAGCTTACATCCCAGGATACCCGGATGACAAGAAGCCTCTGAAGCCAACTGAGAGAGACGAAGCTCTGACCGAGTGCTATGAGCAGAGAACCCGTCCGGCAGCAGTTACTAACCCGGCATTAGCTTACCTGTCTGGTTCTGAGACTTACTCCAAGTATGGTTCTGACCTTGACAACATCCTGTCTGAGGCAAGAACACAGTACATCTGCGGTATCATTGATGAGCAGGGTCTGCAGGATGCTTGGGATGACTGGGCTAACAAGGGTGGAAATGATCTGATTGCTGAGATCAACGAGATGTACGCAGCTGATCAGGAGACCGCTGTTGCTGACGAGAACACCGAGGCTGATACTGAGGCAGCTACCGAGGAAGTTGCTACTGAGGAAGCTACCGAGGAAGTTGCTACTGAGGAAGTTTCCAGCCAGGCTGAATAATTGAACACCACAATAAAATAAAAACCGTCAATGGTGTGATACCAAAGCGGTACTGGGAGGCACCTGGTTTCGGCCGGGTGCCTCCTCTTTTGTTTTTTGATGAATAAACGCCTCACGAATTGCAAAAACGAATTGTAAAAAACGAATTGAAAAAACAAATGGCAAAAAGCAAAGTATATGTGAGGAATAGGCGAAAAAGAACGAGAAATGGGTCAAAGAAACATGGAGGACATGGAAATTATGGAAACGACAGATCAGACAGTCCCAGCAATGGCACTTCATCTGGTGAACAATAGAAAAACATATGGCTATACAACATGGGGCTGCATGTGGGAAAAAGGTGCGGTGCAAAAGGGTGATTCCTTTACGGTATCCGCACAAGATGGGACACCGGGTAGTGTTGTGCCGTCTCAGGCAAGAATAACGGCATATTGGCCGGATGGTTCTGTAAAGTGGACAGCGCACACCGCAGATAGCAGCAAAATCGGTGAAAAGCTTTTGGTTACTGCTGGAAAAAAGAATGAATGTGCAGTAAAAGACTCTCTTCGCATAGCGCAGGAAACCGATGCGTACCGTGTTGATGCAGGCTGCATTAAGGCCATTGTGCCAAAGAGCGGAACGAATATTCTTCGCGAAGTAAGCATAAACGGTTGTAAGCAGGTGACAGATGCTGACTTAATTTTACAGCTTGAAGAGCGCAGCTGCGAAAATGGTGTACAGATTCAAAAGATTGTGCCATACACGGGTGAGATTGAGTCCGTGACAATTGAAGAGCAGGGACCGGTTCGTGTGACCTTCTGCTTAAGAGGAACTCACGTCAGTCATGTGAATGACCGTCGCGTGCTTCCGTTTGTTATCCGCGAGACGATCTATCTGAATAGTCCAAAGATTGACTTTGAGCATACATTTTTGTTTGATGGCGATGAGAAGAAGGATTTCCTCAAAGGTCTTGGCGTGCGTTTCCACCGTCCGATGCATGGCGCGCTTTATAATCGTCATATCCGTTTTGGCACTGATCATGGAAATTTCCACGAGGAACTAGTTGAGCTTCTTAGCTGGCGTCCGCGAATTGCACCGGCAATCTACGATGCACAGACAAAGGGCGAGATGCTGTATCTTGATGCAGAAAACGATGAGGCTGCAGCCACCGCAATCAAGGCATCACAGCAGATGCCAATCTGGAGCCGCTACGTGCTTTGCCAGGACAGCGCGACCCATTTCTCCATTAAAAAGAAAATTGGAAATCCGGAATGCTGCTACATCGAGGGACTTCACGGTATGAGAGCGCCGGGCAGCGTAAACATTGCGGATGAGAGCGGAAGCTTCTCACTTTCCTCCAAGGATTTCTGGCAGAAATACCCGTCTGCAGTCGAGGCAGGAGATCTTGATCAGGACAATGCCAAGGTGATTTTCTGGCTCTGGTGTCCGCAGGTTGAGGCAATGGATTTTCGCCATTATGCCGATCAGGGCTATTCACAGACCTACTACGAGGGCTTTGATGTGGTTGGCGCATCGCCGCTTGGCATCGCAAATACAAACAATTTCTCCATCGAGCTTTCCCAAAGGTCAGTATCCGATGGTGAAAGCTTAAAGCGCTTTGCAGACAGCGTGCAAAAGCCGCCGGTTTACGTTTCTGACCCTGACTTTTATGCTAAGATGCAGGCATTTGGCGAGTGGAGTCTTCCGTCGGAAAAGACCGAGGTGGAACGTTTCTTAGAGGAACAGCTCGACAAAGCTTTCGATTTTTATAAAAATGAGATCGAGGTGCGCAGCTGGTATGGCATGTTTAACTACGGTGATATCATGCATACTTACGACCCATTCCGTCACAGCTGGCGCTACGATATGGGCGGCTATGCATGGCAGAATACCGAGCTTGTCCCGACACTGTGGCTGTGGCTTGCCTTCATGAGAAGTGGAAGAGAGGATATCTTCACGATGGCAGAGGCGATGAGCCGTCATTGCTCCGAGGTTGATATTTATCATTTTGGACCGCTGAAAGGTCTTGGCTCTCGCCACAATGTGCGCCACTGGGGATGCTCCTGCAAGGAGGCACGCATTGCGATGGCAGGTCATCATCGTTTCTACTACTATCTGACTGGCGATCTTCGTCTGGGCGATGTATTTGATGATGTAAAGGATGCGGATGATGCGATTGTCGAGACTGATCCGCTTCGCTTCTTCTTTGATAAGGACAAGATGCATGCACCGGCACACGCCCGTTCTGGACCGGACTGGTCAAGCTTTTGTTCTGACTGGATGACCCAGTGGGAGCGTTTCAATGATACTACTTATAAAAATAAAATTCAGATCGGAATTGATGATTTAAAGGCATTGCCGCTTCGTCTGACTTCTGGTCCAGATTTCGAGTATGACCCGAAGGACAGCCATCTTCGTTACATCGGAGAGCGCACCAACGGAGGAAGCCATCTTCAGGTGTGCATGGGTGCCATTCAGGTGTGGATTGAAATTGCTGATTTGCTCGGCGATGAGGAGTGGAAGGATATGCTCGCGCAGCACGGTCGTTTCTATTATCTGCCACGGGAAAAGCAGCTTGAGGAGTCAAATGGACTCATCGGAGATCGCCAGTTTACATTGCCATTTATGGCATCGGGACTCGCCGCTTACGGCGCTGCTCGTCTGCACGACAAGGAGTTGGCACAGACCACATGGAAGATTCTTCTTCACGCACTTTGCACGCACAATAACACAGAGGGCTTTTTGGCGCATGATCTTGCAGACGCAGGAAACAGAGAAGTGCTTCACGAGATTCCGTGGATTACCACAAACTTTACCTCACAGTGGTGTTTGAATATCATTACTGCGCTTCGCTATATCCGTGAGGAATTGCCGAAGACGATGGATGAGTTAGAGGCGCTGCTTGCAGGGCTTGATGAGAGTGGATTTCACAAAGCGTAAGGTGGCCTCGCCTCGGGGCGTTGCCAGAGAAGAAGGAGAAAAGATGAAAACGTGTATCGGAAAAGGAATTTATTTCCACTATGGATGGAAGTTTCTGCTTGCAGATGCCTTCCCATTAAAAGACGCGCTGAATAAGTGGCGCGATGCAGAGGACCATTTCTTCTATGAAACAGCGTACAAAGAGGAAAACTGGGAGGAGGTAACACTTCCTCATACCTTCAACGACGGCGATCTGTTTCGCGACCGCATTCAGGATGCGGGAAGTGGTCAGAAGCGAACGATGGCATTTTACCGCAAGTGGTTTTCGGTGCCGAAGGAGCGTCAGGGACAGAAAGTTCTTATCCAGTTTGAGAAGGTGCGCCAGACCTGTTATCTGTATGTAAATGGCACATTGGCGGGCTATCATGAGAATGGTGTGGCACCATTTGGCTTTGATCTGACCCCATACATTCGATTTGGCGAGGACAATCTGATTGCCATTGCAACGGATAACACGACCACGAGAAACATTCCGTTTTGCATCGCAGAGACACCAAATGAGCCGGACATTGAGCCTGGCAGCTATTTACAGCCGCAGGACGAATCCGTACTGGCAGAGCAGGAGGGCGTGGGCTTCTTCTGGAACTGCAACGACTTTAACCCGTCAGTCGGCGGATTAACGAGTCCAGTGCGTTTGTATTATAAGCCGCAGGTTTACCTGACACTTCCGCTTTACAGCAATTTGCTTACAAAGGGCTGCTATGTGTATGGAAGCGATTATGAGATCAAGTCTGGCAAGGATAAAAATGGCATGGAGCTGTCTGGAAGAGCCAAGACTACCGTTGAGGCAGAGGTGCGAAACGAGACCGGAAAGCCGATTGTGGTATGGACTACTGTCGATGTGCTTCGTCATGATGGCACAAAGGCATTTTCCTTCCAGTCCGAAGAGGCAGAGATTGCATCGTGGGGAGCAGAGACGTCTCCTCTTAGCATCGTGCCAGCGGATGCCTATAAAAAGGAGGAGAACGGCCACTACGTTCCGGTAGCTGAGGACGAGGCAGCGCCGACACGAGTCAATTCTGAGCATGTCACTGTGATAACCGCTCAGTCTGAGCGCGAAGGCCTTCGTCTGTGGAGCATTGATGATCCATATCTGTACCGTGTGGTTGTGCGCCTGTATACAAAGGATTGTACCGTTGGCGGTTGTGCAGTTTGTGATGGTGCAGATGGAGAGGATGCAGCAGATGAAAACGCAGCAGGCGAAAACGCTGGTATAATCTGTCTTGACGAGCAGGAGATTGAGACCGGATTTAGCAAGATCGGCTACGACAAGGATCAGGGCGTGATGATTAACGATGCGCCGGTATGGCTGCGCGGCTACGCACAGAGAGCGACAAATGAGTGGGCAGCAATCGGCATTGCACCAGAGTGGTTAAAGGACGAGGATGCAAGACTGATCAAGGAGAGCAATGCAAATCATATCCGCTGGATGCATGTAGCAGCTTCTCCGTCTGAGATTCGTGCATTTGACCGCCAGGGAATCATTTGCACACAGCCAGCAGGCGACAAGGAAAAGGAAAACTTTGGCAGACAGTGGGATCAGCGAGTGGAGTTGATGCGCGATGTAATTATCGCATTCCGCAATCATCCGTCCATCGTCTTCTGGGAGGCTGGAAACAACTCAATCGGCAAGGAGCATATGCGCGAGATGCGTTTGCTTAAGGAGGCGCTTGACCCGTCACGCGGTCGTTTCATGGGCTGTCGTACCATCAACACAGAAGAGGTATTAGTGGAATCTGAGTATGTCGGCACGATGTTAAACCGTCATGCGGCACGTTTCTTAGCCGAGCATGGCCCGATCACCGAGACCGAGTATTCTCGTGAGGAAGCACCGAGACGAATCTGGGATGATTTTACTCCACCGGATTTTGACTATAAAAATAAGTGGCTTGGCAAGGGTGGCAGAAAGCAGCCGGGCGGCGATTTCTACGATCTGACTTCGGAAGATCTGGCGCTGGCAACTGCAAGGGGCTACAGCGAGTTTTTCAATGACCGTATCGGCGGCGCATCGCATCATGACTGGTATAGTGCGTGTGCGGCACTTTGCTGGACCGATTCGGCGCAGCATGGTCGACAGGCGTATTCTGAAAATGCTCGTATGAGCGGTCGTGTGGATGCGGCACGAAACAAGAAGCAAAGCTTTGATGTGTTCCGCGTTATGCAGTCTAAGGAACCGGCAGTCAAGATTGTCGGTCACTGGAATTATCCGCCGCAGGACGGCACGAATTATCGCTATGAGGAAAAAGCCTTTGATGGCAATTTCTGGATGCCGACAGGCGAGTACGGATACCGCGATCCAAAGCACAAGACTGTTTACGTGATTGCAAGCGATCCGATTGCAAAGGTGGAACTTTATGTAAACGATGCGTTGGTTGGCAGCTGCGATACCCCGCAGGACACCTTCGTATTTGCAATTCCGAATGTGGATATCACAAATCAGGGAAAGGTGACAGCGATTGCCTACGATTACGAGGGAAAGCAGGTTGCAGCAGATACCATCGAGACAGCAGGAGAACCGGCAAAGCTTGAATTGTCTGTAAAGACCTCTCTGAACGGACTGCTTGCCGATGGCGCAGATGTTGCATTTCTTGATGTGCGCGTGACCGATAGCGAGGGACGTATCTGCCCGCTGTGCGATGCGCGAATTGACTTTGCATTAGAGGGAGAGGGCATCTTCCTTGGAGGCTACAACAGCGGCCGTTTCAATGGACCAAACAAGCAGGACAATGTTATCCATAAAAACTATCTGTACGCAGAGTGCGGCTATAACCGCGCATTCGTAAGAAGTACAAGAAAGGCAGGAGTAATCCGTGTGACTGCCACGATGGAAGGTCTGGCACCGGTAAGTGTCGAGTTAAACTCCGTTTCGGTGGTACTCGAGGATGAGGCACTTAAGGAATTGAATGTATCCTATCCAAACCTTGGCGATACCATTGCCCCGAATAATCAGGATTATCCGGCAGTATCGGCAGCCGACCTTGCAAAGTACGTACCGGAGACAGAGCAGTACTGCAAGATTCTTTGGAACGGACAGGAGCCGGATACAAGAGGCGTGCGCACCGTCAACAAAAACGGAAGTATCTGGGGTGCGGTTATCTGCATCTTAGAGCGCATGAAGGGTGAGCTCGGCGACGTCTTTGATTATGAGTACGACCCGAAGGAAGAGCGCCTGACGCTGACAAGCGGCGGACATACCGTTATTGCGCAGACGCATCAGACGCACCTGTTAGTCGATGGTAAGGAAAATCTGATGGATGGCGAGCCGTATGTTTCCGAGAGCCGCCAGTTCGTCATGGAGGTAAATGCGATCATTACCTATGTCGAGGGTGTCACCGCATACTACGATGATAAGGTGAATGTGTTCCGCGTGGAGCGCGCCCGCTAGTTTTGGTTACGATTAGCAGCTTCGCCTTGGGGCTTTGCAAAATGTAACGAGTATCCATAAACAATAGAAAGGAAAAAGAATTATGTCAGAAAAATTTCATGATTTAGTAGCAAGCGCACGTTCCTACCGCCGCTTTGACCAGAGCAAAAAAATGACTATGCAGGAACTTGAGGAGTTAGCAGAGTTAGGACGCATCACACCGTGCGGTGGAAATCGTCAGTACATCCGCTTTGCATTGAGCGCAGATGAGAAGATGAATGCAGAGATTTACGAGAATCTTTCATGGGCAGGCTATTTAAGCGACTGGGATGGCCCGGCAGAAGGAGAGCGTCCAACCGGATATATCTTTATTTTGCGTGATCTTGAGATGCAAAAAAACATCACCGTGGATGAAGGAATTGCGGCGCAGACCATTTTCCTTGGCGCAAGAGAAATGGGCTACGGCGGCTGCATGTTAATGAACATCAAACGCCCGCCGCTTATGGAAATTCTTGGACTGGATCCGGAAAAATATGCCATCACTATGGTGATCGCACTCGGCGTTCCGGTTGAGACTGTGAAACTGGTCGATATGAAAAATGGTGATATCAAATATTATCGCGACGAGAATCAGGTTCACTATGTCCCGAAGAGAAGCCTGAAGGATGTGATCGTAAAGGAACTATAACAGAAATTTCTGAAAAATGGAGCGCAAAAAAATGGAAAAATTTACAATTTACTTAGCAGGAGATTCTACCGTACAGAGCTACCGCACTCCGGTAAGGCCAATCACCGGATGGGGCCAGATGCTGCATACCTATTTTAAAGAGACATCGCCCAAGATGGATCAGGACGGCTGCGACTGGATGGGATGCGGACAAAAGAGCGATTCTGAATTTGAGCAGTCTATTATCTACGAGGCAGATGGCCTGTATATCGACAACCGTGCAATGGCAGGAAGAAGCAGCAGAAGCTACTTTGATGAGGGCCGCCTTGACGATTTAAAGAAGGCAATCAAGGCCGGTGATTATCTATTCATGCAGTTTGCACACAACGACGCAAATAAGGAAAAAGAGGAGCGCTATGTCACCACCGAACAGTACGAGGAGTATCTGCTTCGCTATGTCAATGCGGCAAAGGAGTGTGGCGCACAACCGGTCCTCGTAACTGCAATCGCAATGAGAAATTGCGGCGATACGCCGGACGGCAAGTTCAGCGTAAGCTTCCCAGAGTATCGTGATAAGATGCTTGAGATGGGAGAAAAGTACGATCTTCCAGTGCTCGATCTGGGCAAGGCAACCGCAGATTATCTGAATACCGTAGGCGATGACGGATCGAAGAAGCTGTTTATGTGGTTAGAAAAAGGTGCATACGAGGGCTATCCAGACGGAAAGCAGGACAATGCACATTTGCAGCAGGCTGGCGCGAAAGCATTTGCAGGGCTGCTTGCAGGCTTAATTCGTTCGTATGATCACGATGATAAGCTGGATAAGTTGAAAGCGCAGCTGGCATAAGCTTTCGCTGGATAAGGTAAAAGCAGAGCTGGCATAAGTTTTGTGAAGGGCGACGCGGCAAAATCGGTTTGTCGTATCGCCCGAATGAAGAAAAGGAGATAACGATGAACGCGACAGTAAAGCAGGTCTTAAATGACCGCGTAGAAATTGCATGGGAACCGGTTAAGGGAGCCGAAATCTATCATGTTTACTGGGCCGATAAAGACATTCCGACCATGAAGTATCAGCTGGTGGGCGATACAAAGGAGTGCAGCTTTGTCTTAAAAAAGGCAACGCATGTGCCGCATTATGTAAAAGTAGCCGCCGTAAAAGACGGAAAAGAGTATGAGATGAGCAATCTCGTTGAGACCCCTCTTAAGGCTGTTTTCCATGAGCAGCTTGAAAAGTTAAATAGAGGTCTGATTGCCGTTAAGAGAGACGATGGCGTATATGTTGGCTGGCGTATGTTTCTTGATGAGGTACGCGGCTATAGCGATACGGGTATGACAGGTGCCGATTATGCGGTATATCGTGGCACTCACAGACTTGCAGTCGTTACAGACAGCACAAATTATCTGGATAAGGATGGAACATTGCAGGATACATATCGTGTGGCACCGATTCTGGATGGTAAAGAAGGTGCGTGCTGTGATGCAGTCTCTGTATGGGAGAACAATTATATTGACATTCCGATGCATAAGCCGGCGGATGGTCGTTCTCCGAAGGGAGTGATGTTCCCAGAAGGCCAGCCGTACACCTACAGCGCAAACGATATGAGTATCGGCGATGTGGACGGGGACGGCGAGTTGGAATATATCGTAAAGTGGGATCCGTCGAATGCGCATGACGTTTCTCATCGTGGTTATACCGGAAATTGCTACATTGACTGCTATCGACTGGACGGTACACTCTTGTGGCGTGTTGATATGGGACCGAATATCCGCTCTGGTGCGCACTATACGCAATTTATGGTGTACGATTTTGACGGTGATGGCAAGGCGGAAATGTGTGTTAAGACGGCACCGGGCACGAAGGTGACACGTTTTGCAGCGGACGGCACCACAACCGAAGAGTATATTACACTTCCAGAGCGCGATGTAAAGAATGGCATCACACATGATGATGATTATGTATGCACCGCAGAAAGCTACAAGGAACATCTTGTAAAAACATTTATGGACTGGAGTAGTCATCCAGAGGTGGTATCGGGCCGCTGGCCAGCTACTCTTGAGGAGTGCTTTGGCATTCCAGTTAAGTACAGCTATCCGTTAAACCGCGAAGATGCAGAAGAACTTGTTTCTTACTTTATCTATGAGTTTGCTCCGGCAAGAAGCGACAAAAATCATCTTGAGGCATTTGAGGGCTTCATCTATGAGGGACCGGAATATCTGACGATGTTTGACGGTGAGGGAAATGAGCTTGAGACAATTGATTTTCCAGTGCCAAGAGGCGATGATGGTCTGATGTGGGGCGATTATGCGATGCGAAGAATCGAGCCGTGCAACCGTGTGGATCGTTTCCTCTCTGGCGTTGCCTACTTAGATGGTGAGCATCCATCCGTCATCATTTGCAGAGGCTATTATACTAGAAGCACTGTGACTGCTTATGATTTTAAGGATGGCCATTTTGCAAAGCGCTTCGCAGTGGATTCTGGTTACGTGCCGATGAGCAACCCATTTAATGACAATGCACATGAAAAAGAGGGATCAGATCCGGTATGGGGTAAGCTTGCCGGACAGGGTGATCACAGCCTTTCTGTAGCAGATGTGGACGGCGATGGTTATCAGGAGATCATCTATGGCGCAGCCGTGATTGATCAGGATGGAAGTCTTCTGTATTCAAGCTACGATCATCTGCCAGATGGACGTCTTGCAAAGCTTGGCCATGGTGATGCGATGCATGTAGCCAGAATCAATCCAGATCTGCCAGGATTTCAGATTTTTAATGTATTCGAGGGTGCAAAGGCGGCACCTTACGGCTATGCGCTTCGTGATGCACTTACCGGAACGGTATTCTTTGGCGAGTACGCCGAGACGGATTTGGGCCGTTGTATGATCGGAGATGTGGTTCCGGGTGTGCGCGGACTTCAGGTATGGGTAAATGATACGTATGACTGCAACGGAAATAAGCTTGACGTGAAGCTTCTTGGAACAAATGCCAATATTCACTGGGCGAACGATTTGACCACGCAGATTATTGACGGTGTGGACTATATGGCGCATAGAAAGCAGACAGGTATCATTAACGACAATACTCACGGCATTATGCTTGATCCGCAGGGTACTCTCACGAACAATGGTACCAAGGGAAATCCGTGCCTCGTTGCGGATATTTTCGGTGATTACCGTGATGAGATTATTCTTCGCCTTGAGGACAGCAGTGCGGTGCGTATCTATACGAATACGGATTTGTCCGCACATAAGCTGTTTACGCTGCTGCATGATATTCAGTATCGCGTCGGCGTGGCATGGCAGAATAACTGCTACAATCAGCCATGCTATACGAAGTTTTATTTGGCAAGCGATATGGAGTGGAAGTATGTGCTGCCAGCGCTGGCATCGACGGTGACTACCCGGTAGTTGTGGCTACCCGGAAATGTTATGAAAGGCGAGAGTGGTTCAGAGTGGTTCCCCGGAAGTTTTCCGAAGGGGCCACTCGGTGAAGTGACTTTGTCGACGGGCCCAACTCCGCGGGCGCCTGTTACACAATTTATTATTGCAGGTTATTTTGAAAGCCCCGCTACAACGTCCCGTCTCGTAAAGCACATTCACCTCGGACCCCACTACGTAACAATAGCATATCGGAAGTTTGTGAAAGGATAGGTGATAGATGTGAACTCTTCAATAAAACCAATAGAGCAAGAAGAGTATAGTTCTGAACAGATAAGAATGGCTGCGAAAGCTATGCTTGAACATGCTAGAGAAATAGCAAGAGGAAACGTTGAATTTGAAACTTATGAAGATGTTTTTGGAACCAAGGAAAAAGATACTGACAGTATGGCATGATCATATATTGTAAAATTTAATTCTATAATCTATCAACAGCAAAAAATCTCTCGGAAGAAAGATTCTTCCGGGAGGTTTTTTAATACCGTAGACGATAAAAATCGAATATACAGTTAAAAATGTGATTACTCCAGTACGAGCAGCAGAGCCATCTTAAACTTGCCCTGAGCGGTAACGCTGTGCAGACCATTCTTATCGAAACGGAAGTTCTCACCTGCGGACAGAGTGTAATCCTTGCCCTCATAACCGATGGTAGCCTTTCCTTCGAGTGCGAAGATGATTGCGTTGCCCGGTGCACGATGTGGTGTCAGGCCAGTACCCTCGTCGAATGCCATCAGCACAAACTTCATGGTGCCGTTGCTTACAACGTCAAGATTTGCAATACTTCCCTCCTCGTAAGAGATTAAGTCCTTAAGCTTCATTACTTCTCCAGATTTTACAATACTGTTCATGTTTGTCTCCTTCTTAATAATAATTTCTGTGTAAACGGTTCCGGTAGTCGTTTCAACACCGCAGAGGGTGCCGCCCGGAACGATAAGACAGGCGCCGTCTGATACCGGCTCCTTTTTTGTCTGATCTCCAATAAGAAAATCAGCAGTTCCTTTTGCACCAATGTAAATGGAAGTTACATCATAGCGCTCCTGGCTGATGGACGTATCCTTGCCAAGAGAAAAGAATGTAACTGCAGTTGTCTGTCCCATCTTCGCATCGCGTGAGATGGTCATTCCATCTTTGATCGGACGCAGTTGTTCTACTGTAAATGCGCCAGCCATAAAAGCAAACTCCCTTCTATTTGCTATTCAGCATAATCATAATCTTACACTATTCGCTATTGTACCCTATAAGTATGGTAGGTTGCAAGTGTTTTATTCGGTAAGTGACACCGGAATAATGCTTCTTAGCTTGCGATCATGGTACATGACTTCATCCACGATGACATTCACATCAAACGACTTGGAAATATTCGCCTCATTTAAGATATCTGCCGCCTTTCCATAGAAGCGATCCCCATTTCGGTTCATCATAAAAGCCTCATCCGCAATTCGCATCGCGTTAGTCGGGTAATGCGTATTCATGATCGCGCTGATGTTGTCCTCGTGTGCCAGCTTTTCAATCATGTTCAAGACCAAAATCTGATTATGAAAATCAAGTCCCGTTTCCGGCTCGTCTAAAATGATCAGCTTCGGTTCATTGATGAGTGCCCTTGCAATTAACACCATCTGTAACTCACCGCCGCTCATGCGGTTACAATCCTTTGCGGCAAGATGTGTGATGCCCGTCTTTTCCATCATCGCCTCTGCCATCTCGATCTCCTTTGCACCCGGCTGTTCGAAGAGGCCAAGGTGTGAGCTTCGGCCCATCATGACCATTTCCAGGCCGGTGTAGGAGAAGGAAAAGCCGTGTGTCTGCGGAATGTAGGAGATCGTGTTCCAGATTTCCTTAGCCTTTAACTGCTGAATGTCCTGACCATTCAAAAGCGAATGACCGCTGTTCCAGGAAAGAAGACCGATCATGCACTTTAAAAGAGTTGTCTTTCCGATGCCGTTTGGCCCCAGAATCGACAAGATGTGTCCCGCCTCCAATGAAATATTGATGTCATGCAGGACTTCCTTTTGCTTTGGATAGCCAAAGCAGCCGTTTTGTACTTCTAAAATCATCGCAGATTGCTCCTATTCTTGCTAAGCAGCGAGATAAATACTGGAGCTCCAATAATCGCTGTTAGAATCGACAGCGGAAGCTCGATCACGCTGATTGTTCTGGATAAGGTATCAATTAAAATCATGAAACATGCGCCCAGACTGATGCTAACTGGAATGACGTAGCGGTTGTTGCTTCCGACAAGCATTCTGGCACAGTGCGGAATTAACAGACCAATCCAACCGACCTGTCCGCACATTGAAACGCAAGAGGCGGTAATGATTGTCGAGGCGAGAATAAACAGCATACGTGTCTTTTTGATGTCGATTCCGCTCGATTTTGCCTCGTCCTCGCTTAAAGACAGAATGTTCAGTCGCCAACGTAAGAGAAAGATAATGACGATTCCGATTAGAATTAGCGGAGAGCCGACCATGATCTTCTTATAGGTTGCGCTTGTGAAGCTGCCCATCAGCCAGTAGGTGATTTCCGGCAGCTTGTCCTGCGGGTCTGCCGTATACTTTAACAGGGAGCCGATCGCATTAAAGAGCGAGGAGGCAATCACACCTGCCAGGACAAGATAAACCATCGAACCGCTTTTGTTCTTTCCTGCAATTTTCAGTGTGAAAAAGACCGATACAAGACCAAAGACAAGTGCGATTAGCTGTGTCTCTAAGATGCCGCAGGACAAGATAATCGCCAGAATCGCACCGACGCAGGTGCCGCTCGTCACGCCTAAGATATCTGGTGTCGCGAGTGGATTGGAAAAGAGGGACTGAAATGTATCCCCGGCGCAGGTCAGTCCTGCGCCGACAATGATTGCCATAAGGATACGAGGAAGTCTCAAATTTACGACAACCGAATAGGTCTGAAGATTGTCAATCTTTCCGGTAAAGATGCTGCAAATGGAACCGATGACATCGGAGACGGGCAGCTTCATACGGCCAAAGCACATGCACAAAATTCCGGTCACGATGGGCAGCAGAATCATGGCGATGACGGCGAAGGGCGTGAAGCGTCCTTTTTTGATTAAAAAGCTGTCGTTCATATTAGTACTGTAACATTTCCTCCAAATCCTCGTCGGTTATTTCGTAGTCATACCAATCCTTGTAGTACTCCTTGATGGTGTCCTCCAGCGGGTAATCTGCGAATGCCTCCGGGTAGGTGTTGCAAGCAAGCCAAGCAAATACGAGCGGAGCGTCTGGGTTTGGTGTAAACCAATTCCACATACCAAGGGTGGTGTCGTAAACGCGCTCATTCTGTACAGCGGTCAGAGTGGAGAAGTCAGCGCCCTCTACCTTGTTTTCCAGTACGTCCTCAGTGGTTAAAGATAACAGCCCCGGTCCATCTAAGAACAAAATATCCGGATTCCAGCTGTACACCTGCTCCATATCAACCTGTGTAAAGCCCTGTGCCTCATCGACTACGACGTCAGTAACGCCAAGATGCTGTAACCAGTAGGTTCCAAAAGTACCCTTACCGGAAACCTGCGGAACACCGTCTGCATATTTCCAAAGAATCATTGCGCTCGGACGTTCATCCTCCGGAATCTCGGCGATGCGATCCTCAACATCCTCGATAATCTCATTTCCAGCTTCCTTGAAATCGTCCATCTTTCCATCTTCACCGAAAACGTCCTCCAGCAGATCAAGCCACTGCTGATAGCGCTCTAACGGGTCGGCAGCGGTGTCAGCACCAACGGTTGCAAAGCCGATGCACGGAATGCTGCTAGCCTGTAAGATCTCGGCGTGAGCAGTGTTTCCTGCATTGTAAAGGATAACATCCGGCTTTAAATTCATGATTTCCTCGATATTTAAGTCGCTCTGTGCGTAAACGGTATCAGAGGACTCCATCAGCTCCGGTGCGATATCCTTTAAAACGGTCTTTGTGATGGTATCTTTGAAAGAACCACAGTAGCCAACGATGTACGGAGCAGAGCCGCCAAAGTAAGACATGTAGGTGGACAGAATCGGGATCTGGTCAATAACAACTCTGGTGATATGATTTGGCACCTCAACGGTATTTCCAGCGTGATCGACAACGGTGTGTGTGCCGTTTTCGTCAAATTCGGTTTCAGCCGCGGTACTTTCCACCTCAGTCTCGGCCTCGGTGCTCTCCGTCTTTGAATTCTTGTCAGCATATACGGTAAATGGTGTTAAGCTCATGCACAGAGCTAAGGATGCAGCAACAAATTTTTTCATAGAACCCTCCTAAAATAAAAAAGAATTAGAATACAAATACTTTGGTTAGAAAAAGCTAACTAGCATGCAGTGATTCTACTCGAACTTAAGGGGATCTGTCGGTTGCTATGGCAACACAAAATAAAAAAAGATGCAGGCTGAGTGTTTCAGCCTGCAAGAAAGTCTGGATCTAATAATTTGATATTGGAGCCAGAAAATTTTAGGATTCCCTCGTCGCGCAGACGGCAAAGCTCACGTGACAAGGCGCTTCGGTCTACGTAGAGAAATTCCGCCAGCTTATTTCGTGTGAACGGAAGATGAATCACATTGTCCTTTGAAATTTCCAGTGTCTGCAAGTAAATCTTTAACTTATCCCGCAGCTTTTTCTGGCTCAAGATTCGCAGCTTCGTGTTAAAGAAGGTAATCTGATTTGACAGTTCCTGAAGAAGATTTGCCGTCACCTGCATTCGACATGGGCAGGTAAGCGTCGTCTCCGACAAAAGCGTTTTAAAATCCAGCAGCAAAACCTTTGTGTCAACAGATGCCTTTAAATAAAACTGACTGGAAAGTGAGCTTCCGCACGCAAGCTCCGCACCAAAGACCGAGCCGCTTTTTAAATGTTGAATCGCCACATGGTTTGCATTCTCATCGTAGATAAATTCCTCAAGACCACCCTCTAGCACAATTCCAGCACGGAAATTGCGGTCGCCAATGTTGACAATCAGCGTATCTGCTTTGTATTCTGCAATTCGCGCCTGAAGACAGGCGAAAATGTTGTTGTATTTTTCTTCTGGTATGCCCTTAAACAACCCTGAGGATTTCAGATAATTCTGGTAGATTGCCAGATCAGAAGATAGATCACAAGATCCATTTGAAGAAGTTGAAGATATATTTTTTGTTGCCATGGCAACCGCCTCCTAAAAAATAAGTAATTATAATAAAACAAAAGTTAGTAAAAACTAATTTAAGATAGTATATATATTATACGGTTTTTGCTATGGAAAGTCAATCAACAGACAAGGATTCTAGTTCACGGATACGCCAATGTTTATGGCAAAGTCCTGAGGTGGATGGCTTTCACGAGGCGATTCCCGTGTGGGAGCGGACTTACGCAGTAACTGAGACGAAAAAGTGCGTGGAAGGTGCCGCGGGAACAAGGGGCGCCGACGAAACCATCACCGAGGGACTTTTCGTAACCCCACCCGTGAACAGCAACAGAACAGAAAACAGAGGAGAAGAAAAAATATGTATCGTTTGGGTATTGATATCGGAACCGCAACCGTAAAGCTGGTGCTGACCGATGAAAATAAAACAATCATTACCGCGTGGGAGGCCTCGCACCACAATCAGCCGTCCACAGTGTTGAAAAAGGGAATTGCAGAGCTAGGTGCGTTTCTTACAGAGGCAGTCGCTGTCGGTATCACCGGTGCCGATGCACTAAGCTTTCATAAAGTATTGAAAGATTCAGGTTTTTTGGAGGATGTGCCAGCGATCGTGGAGGGAACAAAGCTTTTGGCTCCGTCCGCGCGCAGTATCATGGAGATTGGAAGTCAGGGCTCTCGTTTTATCACGCAGATTGATCCGGTGCCGCAGTTTGCGACAAATGGTCATTGCGCAGGCGGAACGGGCAGCTTTTTTGAGGATCAGATGTCAAGACTTGGTCTTTCGATTGAGGATTATTCTGAGCTTGTCGAGCAGGCAATGTCCGTTCCGAGATTGTCCGGTCGATGTGCTGTTTTTGCAAAAACGGATATTATTCACAGACAGCAGGAGGGTGTTTGCACGCCAGATATTTTGCTGGGACTTTGCTATGCAATGATCAAAAATTATAAGGCGACGATTGTGCGTGACCTTCCACTGGACAAGCCGGTGGCATTTTGTGGCGGTGTGACGAAAAATCGAGGTGTAATTCGTGCGATCAAAGAAGTCTTTGGCTTACAGGACGATGAATTGATTGTTCCACAGTACGCATCGTTTGCCGGTGCGGCAGGTGCAGCGCTTCATGCGTCGGGCAGCTTTACCAGTGAGCAGCTATTTTTAGCGGCAGATCATATGAAGGAGAGCCGTCATGGCAGTTTGTCCGCGCTTCCCGCCTCTCCAGAAAATATATTGTCCGACCCGGTGTGTACACACACTCCGGTAAGCGGAAAATGTGCGCTTGGAATCGACATTGGTTCCACAAGTACCGATTTGGTTATCATCGGTGAACACAATGAATTAGTCGATTATCAATATCTTCGCACCGCGGGAAATCCGGAGGCAGCAGTGCGAAAAGGTCTTGCGAGCATCAAGGAGCGCTTTGGAGAGCTTGTTTTTCAGGCAGTCGGCGTGACTGGATCCGGTCGAGAGCGCGTGGGACGAATGCTTGGCGCGGATGCGATTCGCGATGAGATCACGGCGCAGGCGGCAGGAGCAGCGCATTGTGTGCCAGCGGTCGACACCGTATTTGAGATCGGTGGACAGGACAGCAAATACATCCAGATCGAGGATGGACGAGTGGCAGATTTTCAGATGAATAAGATTTGTGCGGCGGGAACCGGCAGCTTCGTGGAGGAGCAGGCCGTGCGTATGGGCATCCCGATCAATGAGTTTGGCCCGCTTGCATTAACCGCGAAGAATCCGGCAAGCTTAGGCGAGCGCTGTACGGTCTTTATAGAGACGGCAATCGCGGCAGCTTCGGCAGAGGGCATTGCGCAAAACGAGATCGCAGCGGGTCTTTGCTATGCAATCGTGAAAAATTATCTGCATAAGGTTGTAGGAACAAAGCCAGTTGGAAACCATATCGTGCTTCAGGGCGGCGTGGCGTATAATCCGGGCATTGTGGCGGCATTTCGCGCTTTTTATGGTGAGCGTTTGACCGTCAATCCATACTTTTCCATCAGCGGTGCGTTCGGCGTGGCGCTTCTTGCAAAAGAGGCGAATGCAGGGAAAAAATCATCCTTTGCGGGTTATGAATTTTCAGGAAAGACGATTCATATGGACACCAGAAATGAAGAGGTGCGAAAAAATATCGAGTTTTATCATCAGGCAGACAAGCTTTTACTTGATGGCTACACAGGCGAGCGTGACCCGAGAAAAAAGACCGTTGGCGTGCCGTTTGCACTGATGATTCACAAGTTTTTCCCGATGGCAAATGCGTTCTTTACGTCTCTCGGCTACAACGTTCTTCTGACAAAGCCGACAAATGAGGAGACAATTCGTTTGTCTCAGGAGAATGCCAGAGGCGAGACCTGTTATCCGGTCAAGCTGATTTACGGTCACATGAAGCAGCTCGTTGACGCGAAGGTAGACTATATTTTCCTGCCGACAATTCACACCATGAAGCACGAGTTAAGCCATGTTGAGCACAATTATGGCTGCGTGTATATGCAGACGGCGGCTGTCTCCATCGAAAAGGCACTCGGTCTTGAAGAAAAGGGAATCACACTTCTTTCCCCAGTGTTTGATCTGGATTTTGGAAAAGAAGCGATGGCAACGGCAATGTTAAGCCTAGGAAAGATTCTTGGTGTTCTGAAGCCATTTTGTGCAAAGGCACTTTTAGCGGGAGCGATGGCCGTGCGCAAACATACAAATGCGGTGGAAAAGCAGGGAAAACAGCTGTTAGACAGTTTAAAGCCAGAAGACAAAGTGCTTGTTTTGATCACGCGAAATTATGGTGTGTCCGACCCGATCTTAAATATGGGCATCCCGGATTTGCTTCTTGAGCGCGGCATAAAGGTGATTACCTTGTCACATCTGCCGGGGCATGCACTCGATATTTCCGAGGAATACCCGAATCTCTACTGGCCATTTGGACAGCACATTTTGTCTGGTGCCAAGCTGATCGCACATCATCCGAATCTGTATGCCGTTTATCTGACAAACCATGGCTGTGGACCGGACAGCATGTTGAGTCATCTGTTCAAGAAAGAGATGGGCGATAAGCCATATTTGCAGATCGAGGTCGATGAGCATTTCAGTAAGGTCGGTGTTGTCACACGAATCGAGGCATTTTTAAACAGCTTGTCAAAGCGCGAGGCAAAGGCACTTCCAGCCGATTTTGATATCGAGGTGGTTACGATCCGAAAATCAAATATTCAGCCGAAAGTGAAAAAGGATCGCCCTCTTTACCTTCCAAATCTTGGTTTGTATACAGAATTTATTCGACAATATTATGAACAGACTGGACATACCGTGCATGTGCTGCCAGCGGCAGATGAGGAGGCGATTTCGCTCGGACGTGCCCACACAAACAGCAAGGAATATTTGCCATTTGTTGTGCTTCTCGGAAGCATTCTGAAAGATCAAAAGGAAAGTCAGAGGGCGCAAATAAAACAGAGAGCATTCAATGGGGATGATTTGCATGTGAAAGAAAGGGATTGTGAGAAACGTGCCGTGCAATACCTCCTTGCGCAGACGCTTGGCTCCGAGGCGGATGGACAGTACGCGACTGTCATTGATGCCATTTTGGGGCAGAGCGGTATGGAAGAAGTCATTCTTGTTGCACCGATTATCGAGCACATTCCAGAGCAGACAGCCGATCTGGATCTGTTTGCAAGAGCAATCATGACAGGCGATTTGCTGTATGCGATTCCATCTGAACAAAGAAATCACTTTGCTGTTTCTTCTATATTAGAATGGCATGAACTTGAGCAGCTGGCAGACCGCATTGGACAGCTTCCAGCTAAATCAATCGTTCTTGGCGTGACCGGAACACCAATGTGCCTGAGCGTGTTAAATGATGGGATTCTGGATGAGCTCGAAAAAGAGTACACGATTTTGCGTGCACCGTTACTCGAGTATCTGTATTTTCTCTGGAAAGAAAATGGATGCGGCGAGAAAAAAGAAAAAACATTTATTGGACATGCACAGGTACAACAAACAGAATTCATGGAGACAATCGAGTCGCACATGAAAACGATTGGAACCCTTCTCGGAAAGCGAAATTCATTTTCATCGGATATACAGAGTCTGTCGGACACAGCAGATGAGTATTTGCGCGATTTCGCAGGTGGAAATGGACGCTACCGTTTTGCAAAAACATTGGAGTTGGCAAAACGCACGGATGCGATGCTCACAGTTGCACCACGTTATGAAAATGCATCGATTATCTTGCAGATGAGAGGCTTAAAGCAGGCATGTGAGGCTCCGTTGTATGAGATCGAGGTCGACCATGACTGGGATGAGACGGCGTGGTCAAAGCTGCGGGCATTCCTCTATTACATTACTCCGTAAGAAAAGTCAAAGTTGTATTTCCGCCGGGGGTATGGTATACTAGACACGCAGTAAAAACTTGAAAAAACAGAAAGCTGTACTTTCTGAAAAGCGTACAAAACGCGGAAATGAGGTTCAATATGGATTCGGTAAAAATGAGAGAGGCCGTAGAGGCTGGAAAGACCGTTCTTGGAATTGAGTTTGGCTCAACAAGAATCAAGGCCGTGCTGACAGATGAGAGCAATGCTCCGATTGCACAGGGCGCACATGACTGGGAGAATCGTCTGGAGAACGGAATCTGGACATACACACTGGAGGATATCTGGGGTGGTCTTCAGGATGCATACGCAAAGCTGGCAGCAGATGTTAAGGCTCAGTGCGGCGCTACCCTAAAAAAGATTGGTGCTATCGGCTTTTCAGCAATGATGCACGGTTACATGGTATTTGATAAGGAAGGAACACTGATGGTTCCGTTCCGTACCTGGAGAAATACCATCACCGAGCAGGCAGCTAAGGAACTGACAGCAGCATTTTCCTTTAACATTCCGCAGCGTTGGAGCATTGCCCATCTGTATCAGGCAATCTTAAACGGTGAGGAGCATCTGCCTCGCATCGATTATCTGTCTACTCTGGCAGGTTACGTTCATTGGAAGCTGACTGGCAAGAGAGTGCTTGGTGTTGGCGAGGCATCTGGTATGTTCCCAATCGACAGCAAGACAAAAGATTACGATCAGAACATGGTTGAGATCTTTGATAAGCTGATTGCACCGAAGGGTTATTCATGGAAGTTGCGCGACATCTTACCGCAGGTACTCGTAGCAGGTGAGCCGGCCGGCAATTTAACCGAGGAGGGCGCAAAGCTCTTAGACCCAAGCGGCGAGCTGGAGTCCGGTATTCTGATGTGTCCGCCGGAAGGTGATGCTGGAACTGGTATGGTAGCAACAAACAGTGTAACCGTACATACTGGAAATGTATCCGCAGGAACCTCTGTATTTGCAATGGTTGTTATGGATGAGAATGAGACCTTAAAGAAGGTTCATGAGGAGATCGATATGGTAACCACACCGGATGGTCTTCCAGTAGCGATGGTTCACTGCAACAACTGTACTTCTGATCTGAATGCATGGGTTGGTATTTTCAAGGAATTCCAGCAGGCACTTGGCGTTCCGGTTGACATGAATCAGCTGTTCTCTGTGCTGTACAATAAGGCACTTGAGGGCGATGCAGACTGCGGCGGTCTGATGGCATATAACTACTTCTCTGGTGAGAGCATCACTGGCTTCGAGGAGGGACGTCCGCTGTTTATCCGTACACCGGACAGCCATTTCACACTGGCAAACTTCATGAGAATGCATCTGTACACCTCTCTTGGTGCATTAAAGGTAGGCCTTGACATCCTGTTTAAGGAGGAGGGCGTAAAGCTTGACAATATTTATGGTCATGGTGGACTGTTCAAGACAAAGGGTGTTGGACAGCGTATTATGGCAGCTGCAATCAATGCACCGGTATCACTGATGGAAACCGCAGGTGAAGGCGGCGCATGGGGTATTGCACTGCTTGCTTCCTACATGATTCACAAGAAGGAGAATCAGCCGCTGGATGCGTTCCTTGCAGAGGAAGTATTCCATGGTGAGACTGGTGTTCGCATGGAGCCAAATGCAGAGGATGTAGCTGGATTTGATGCGTTCATTCAGAGATATAAGGAGTGCCTGCCGGTAGAGCGCGCGGCGGTAGAGAGCTTACCACTATGAGTGTAGCCCGGAAATTTCACGAAAGTGGCAACTCGCAAGTTTAACGAAGGACCCACTCGGCGAAGTGACTTTGTCGACGGGCCCGCTACAACGTCCCCGGCTGCATAGCAGACGATTGTCTCAGTAAAGCACATTCGCCTCGGGGTGTCACTACGTTACAGTGGCAATCAGAGCGTGTTGCTGCATAATATAGCGAAATGGTCTGTATCTAATTCACAGGTATGGACCATTTTTAAGAAAGGGAAAATATGGGACTTGATCCGTCAACTGGAAAAGGATATGTAGATTATAAGATGAAAACAAGCTCAGGAAGCAGCTCGTCAGGACAAGGTGGAGGTTCTGGTGGAGATAATGATAATTTTATATGGGTTGTAGGCCTGATAATGTTTGGACTAATCTTTTTATTTAGCAAAGAACTGGCGTTGCTAATCTTTATCATATTTGTGGTATGGGTAGTGATTGCAGTGCTTTTTGACTTATGAGGAGTTTACGATGAAATACCATAAACCATCATTTTTCGATCAATTTAAGTGTATTGGATCGGCCTGTACAGATACTTGCTGTGCCGGATGGGAAATCGAAGTCGATGAGACAACGGCAGAGGGGTATCTTACCGAAAAAGGCGCATTTGGAGATCGCTTGCGCCGTGAGATTGGCAGTGAGCCGGGAGAATATTTCTTCAAATTAAAGAACAATCGCTGTCCATTTTTAAATAAAGAAAACCTATGCGATATTTTCATCAATTTGGGAGAGGACAGACTTTGCGATATCTGCCGTGAACATCCAAGATTTTATAACTGGTTTGGTGATTATACAGAAGTCGGTCTTGGACTTTGCTGTGAAGAAGCCGAGAGACTCTTGTTTTCTGATAGTAAGCCACTTACATTTATTGAAGAAGATACACAGGATGAAGATGATGAATTATCAGAAGAAATGTGGCATGACGTAGAAGAGAATGTCTGTCCAGATATAGAAGATGACAGTGATGTGGATGTTTCCGACGAATTAGATGAGACTTTTGATGACGAGTTGGATGAATCAGAAGAGTGTGAGCAGATGCTAAAAGAGCGTGAAGCAGTCTTTTTTATTTTACAAAACCGTGAAGAAGAAATCGGCGCACGCTTAAAGAGATTGCTTTTGCTGTTGCCGGATGCAGAAGAAATGCTATCACTGACAGACCCGATCTTAAAGTGGAATGATCCAGAGTCTATCCCAGAATTGGATTATAAATCAAAACCAAGTATGAATACGCTGAAAAGCAGTGCATTATTTTTAATTCGCTTTTTCGGCGGTATGGAATCCCTTGACGAAACATGGCCGTCCATGATGAAAGAGCTTGAGCAAAACATCAACAAATTAGTGGATACAGATAAAACAAGTGCATTCTTCAATTTCATGAAGGACGAGAATCGCCTATATGAGTACGAACACATTGCGGTATACTTAATCTATCGTTATTATCCAGAAATTTTATTTGATGGTCAAATCGAGGCAAAAATTCTGTTTGTGGCTGCGTCTATTTGCCTGCTATTTCTTATGGACTTACAGTGTTTCCAGAAAAATGGTGCTTATACACAGCATGATCGCATTGAGTTAGTACGGCGTTTCTCAAAGGAAATCGAATACTGCCCGGAAAATATGGAGCGCTTTGAAAAGTGCTGTACAGAGCAATATGAAGAAATGTTGAATAGCCTTTTTGACATGTGCAATTTGAAATTTTTGAAGAGATAAGTAATGTTGTTGATTTGCCGCCTATACTGAACTAAACTGCTCCGGCTATTTTATCAACGAAATGAATTTGGCGACTTGCGTAGTTTGAATGGTGCATAGTGCACATGAATGCGGGATCGCACTTGAATTGAAAATGGCAAAAAAACAAAAAAAGAGCGTAATAAGCAGCTATTTTAATAAAAATATACAAAAATTACATTGACAAATACACAAACAAAGTATACAATATATAGCATAAGAAATTGGAAGAATATAGAAAAGAGAATTTGATTTATGACAAGAGGAAAAAGATTTTTTGGAGTGTTGTGCGGAGCACTTATAGCGACTGTTTCTGTTCAGGCAGCATCTACATATTCACATGAAACTTGTAGGAAACGGTTTGTGTGATGGAAGCGCATATGTAGAAGCTAAGTAGAAATATTAAACAGACTAAATAAGAGAGACAGTTTGACAGGTGGTGTAAATTGTTTCTCTTATTGTAATACTCACATATAAAGGAGCATGTTTATATGAATAATATCGTAGCAAAGCATTTTTTTCGACAAAAAAGCATAATGTTTATTACTGTTGCATTATTTTTAATATCACTAGGCTTCGGCATTTTTTTTTCGATTTTGGGAATGACAGCATTTGAAGTACTCCATACATTTTGCCGGTTTGAATTTTATACGTGCTTTGCATGGGTGTGTATCACGTTTGGGTTTGTTTCGAGAGCAGTAAATGCGTCGGTTCGTGAAGTTTCGGATTCATATGCAGGCAGATATTATTCGTATGAGATGAGTGCATCGATTTTTCTATTGATTGTATATGTAGTTTGGAATGTATGTGTAGTGGGAATTTTGATTTTTTGCTCCTTAAAAAATGATGGAACTTCATTCTTTCGTGCTTGGTTTTGGAAAAGTTACTTTATTAATGTAGTATTTCCACAGCTGATTTGCATGGGACTTACGATTGCAGTAGTGATTTCTTCACGACAATATGCCGCGTTTTTTTGTTTGATTTTCTTTTTGTTTATGATTAGCCCATTTGCAGAGCAGATTGTGTGGGTATCTCCTACAGGGTTAAAAATCGAAAAAATATGGGAAATAATAAGGCACCCTTTTTTGATTTTATACCAAAATGGAGAATGGGCACCTGATTCAATGTATGGTCTTCAGACGGAAACATTTCGTATTGAATTGCAAACATTTTGGCTATTGTCAATTGTATTAATATTGCTCGTTCGTTTTACAAGAAAAAGTTTGTGGTATATAGGTTTGATATTTGCATGTAGCATGCTTGCGCTATCCTTTATTCCGTCTTCTGCATATCGGTTGAATGCGAATTGGAATGGCATTTTTTATGATAGAACGATTTATGCAGATTCAAACAATAAATCAGATAACGGAAACAGCACATGCGCTGATTCCTCTGATGCCAATTTTACAGTAACAGAATATCAGTTGGATGTGAAACTAAAGAGAGAAGTGTCAGTCGATTTGAACATGCGTATTTGTGCAGAGACTCCGACTGATAATTTCCTATTTACTCTTTATAGAGGATATCGGGTTGATTCGGTATATACTAATGATGAGTCTGTTTCAATTAGTTGGATACAAAATGACGATGAACTTGTGCTGAATACAGAGAAGGCTGTTTCAGAGTTGATAGTGTCTATAAGCTATTATGGGCATAGCAGCAGATTTTATTCAAATTCAGAGGCATGTCTTCTGCCAGGATGGTTTGCATGGTATCCGATGCCGGGCAGACATGAGATTTTTACTTATGATGATAGCGGCGCATATGGGTATAATCCATACAACCGGATTCAAGAGACATCGGTTTATTTGAAAGTAAATAAAGAGGCAGTTACAAATTTGAATAAAACGCGGGATGGCTATTATTCTGACAAGGTAGATAGTATTACACTTATGACAGGAAATCTTGTTTCAGTAGAGACGCAACAAAATGTTGCAGATAATATGCCAAGTTTGGTTGATTATCTGCCATTGAATCTTTATAAGGGGCAGACAGGGCAAAAATATATTGAGCAGGAAAATGAAAATATAAAACGAGAAATAGAGACATTTCAGCAGTATTTTCAAAATGAACAGCTAGATTTTAGAGGAATGAAGATTATCTATTCGACAGAAGATTTGGGACGCAACTTTTCAAATAATAACATAGCTATTTTTGATGATTATATTCTATGCTCGGCTGGATATTTTTCTGCAAGAAATTTGTTTGGTTACATAGCACAGGAGAGTGCTCATAGAACAAAATTGGCAGATGTGATACTAAATCATATTTCGCTATATCAAAATCCGTCAGATTCAGTGATTGATTTCTCAAATACACTCTCTATGTGGAAGAATATTCTGACACAGGAAGATGAGATATTGTCTGTGGAATTAGAGACACTTGAATCAATATGTGATTCGTATATCAATCAGAAAAAAGAACTCGAATTGACGCAAATGCTTATAGGGTATGCAATAAATCAAAGTGCTTACCAAAATGATAGTGAGTTCATAGAATATTTGCAGAATGGGGTGTTAAATGGAAATTAAAGGATTAACAAAAAAATATGGAAGGAAAAGTGTAGTGGATGAAGTGGATTTGTCATTGGATTGTAAAACATATGCACTTCTTGGTCCGAATGGCGCAGGAAAAACAACGTTGATACGAATGTTAGCGGGAGTACTAAAGCCAACTTCTGGAAGTATTTCGCAAGATTTAAGGAAGGAAAGTATAGGATATGTGCCACAGCGTTTTGGCTGTTTTCCGGATATTACGGTGTATGAGCAACTGCAATATTTTTGCTTTTTAAAGAACATTTCGGTTAAGGAAGAAAAAGAACAGATAAATTCGGTATTGAAATTGGTTCATCTTACTGACCAAAAAGAGATTCGATGTAAAAAATTATCTGGAGGAATGGTTCGAAGAGTGGGAATCGCGCAGGCACTGCTGGGTTCGCCCAGACTACTGCTACTTGATGAGCCTACAGTTGGACTGGATCTGGAGGAGAGGCTTCGCTTCAATCAGGTGATTACTGCATTGCAAGGCAAAAGTACGATAATGATATCGACTCACCAGACGGAAGATATCCGAGATATCTGTTCTCAAATTATCATAATGAATAATGGACGTATTTTGGTTGATTCTGATAAAAACGACATTACTCGATATGCACAGGGAAAAGTATACTTGATTCCTGCATCGAAAAACATTCAAAATGAGCATTGTTTTGTTATGAATGCGGAGACGAATGGCGCAGAAAGCTTAATAAGAGTCCTTTCAGATACAAAACCAGATGGGGGATTTTTGCAGAAAGCAACGTTAGAAGATGGGTATTTTGCATATATTAAGAAGTTCTGAGAGGTAGAAATGAGAATTTATTTTTATTGGAATGCAAAGATCCTTCAAGTACGTAAATGGAAAATCTTTTATTTTGCAACAATGGCTTTTGCATTGTTTGCAATTATCAGTTCAAAACTTCTTACTGGAGGGAATGCATCTGAAGAACATTTACGAATGGCGTTTTTCTTGATTCAATATGAGTCTGCGATTCTATCTGTCATGTTTTTTGCAACAGATTTTTTTGTGTATTTTCACCTAAAAGGACGGGAAAGCAGTTTTGTATATCGAAAACGTTTGCTTATTGGATGGAATCTATTTTCTTTTGTATGTTATGTCATATTTTGTCTGCCAATGTGGCTTGTTATACAGCAGGCAAATAATGAGTATGCGAATAGTATTGGTATTTTTTTGCTGGAAATCATAGAAATAAGATTACTGATGAGTGTGGTGATTGTAATAGGATATTCGGTGGAAGCTGCATTAGCAGTAGGCTTCTGCGCGATCTGTTTTTGCTTCCTATTTGGAAAAGTAGTGCCAGCCTTCCTTAGCATTTTGTGTGCAGAAATACCGATTTTTCTTTCAGATCAATGGTATATTGGCCATGCACTGAAAAGTTGTTCGTTAGCGATGATTGTATACATAGGGTGTCGATAAAACACAAATAAAATGGAATATATAAATTATATCAATAGCTTTTCTGGAAAGCTGACTCTCGCACCCCCCGATGTATTGAAAAAAGTGCAAAGAAACGCATTTGCCCGCTTGTAAGATTTTAGGGGATATGCTATTATAATGTCAGACCAAAGGTTATGACACTACCGATGACGGGAGGATGTGCAGCATCGCCGGGAATCGAAGCAGAAAACAAAAATTTCTGCCTTTCGTTTTCGGGTGATGCGGCACATATGATAGGGCCCCCGAATCGGGGATGTCAGCAAATTTTAAAGGAGGTTTTTAATCATGAAACAGTTTGAAGCATGGGCTGGTTTTAAGGGCAGACTCTGGAAAGAGGAAGTCAACACCCGCGATTTCATTCAGAACAACTATACTCCATATGATGGAGATGCATCCTTCCTTGCAGACGCAACTGAGGCTACAGATAAGCTTTGGGGAGAGCTGCAGGAGTTAAATAAGCAGGCTAGAGCAAAGGGCGGCGTACTGGATATGGATACCGATATCGTTTCCAGCATCACATCCCACGGCCCGGGATACCTGGATAAGGATCTTGAGAAGGTTGTAGGTCTTCAGACTGACAAGCCTTTAAAGAGAGCATTCATGCCTTACGGTGGTATCAGAATGGCAGAGGAGTCCTGCGAGATGTATGGATATACTCCAAGCCCAGAACTGCACAAGATCTTCACTGTATATCACAAGACCCACAATCAGGGCGTATTTGATGCATATACACCAGAGATTCGTGCTGCACGTAAGAACAAGATCATCACTGGTCTGCCGGATACATATGGCCGTGGCCGTATCGTAGGCGACTATCGTCGTATCGCTCTGTACGGAATTGATTTCTTGGTTGCTGAGAAGCAGAAGGATCTGGCTAACTGCGGCGACGGTACTATGACTGATGATGTAATTCGTCAGAGAGAAGAGCTGGCTGAGCAGATCAGAGCTCTGAAGGACATGAAGACTATGGCTGCAAGCTACGGCTTCGATATTTCCCAGCCGGCTAAGACCGCTCAGGAAGCAGTTCAGTGGCTGTACTTCGGATACTTAGCAGCAATCAAGACTCAGAACGGTGCTGCAATGTCCATCGGACGTGTATCCACTTTCATTGATATCTATATGCAGAGAGACCTTGAGAATGGTGTTATCGATGAGACCCAGGCTCAGGAGATCATTGACCACTTCGTAATGAAGCTGCGTATGGTTAAGTTCGCTCGTATTCAGTCTTACAACGAGCTGTTCTCCGGTGACCCGGTATGGGCTACTCTGGCTATCGCTGGTCTTGGCGTAGACGGACGTTCCATGGTTACCAAGAACGATTATCGTATCCTGCATACTCTGGAGACTATGGGACCGGCTCCGGAACCGAACATGACTGTTCTGTATTCCAAGAACCTGCCAGAGTACTTCCGTAAGTATGCTGCAGAGGTTTCCATCAAGACATCTTCTATCCAGTATGAGAACGATGATGTTATGCGTGTTGTATGGGGCGATGACTACTCCATCTGCTGCTGTGTATCCGCTACACAGACCGGTAAGGAAATGCAGTTCTTCGGCGCTCGTGCTAACTTGGCTAAGTGTCTGCTTTACGCTATCAACGGTGGTGTTGATGAGAAGAGCAAGGCTCAGGTAGGTCCGGCATACAAGCCGATCACTTCCGAGTATCTGGATTATGATGAAGTTGTTGCTAAGTATGACGTTATGATGGATTGGCTGGCAGGAATGTATGTAAATACTCTGAACCTGATTCAGTATATGCATGACAAGTACTACTATGAGGCAGCTGAGATGGCTCTGATCGATACCGATGTACGTCGTACCTTCGCTACTGGTATCGCTGGATTCTCTCACACTGTTGACTCTCTGAGTGCTATCAAGTACGCAAAGGTTAAGACTGTACGTGACGAGAATGGTCTGGTTGTTGATTACGAGATCGAGGGAGACTTCCCACGTTACGGTAACGACGATGACCGTGCAGATGATATCGCTGTAGAGCTGTTAGGACAGTTCCTTGCAAAGATCAAGAAGCGTCACACCTATCGTAACTCCGAGCCGACAACCTCTATCCTGACCATTACTTCTAACGTAGTTTATGGTAAGGCTACTGGTGCTCTTCCGGATGGCCGTCCGGCAGGTGAGCCACTGTCTCCAGGTGCTAACCCGTCTTACGGTGCTGAGAAGAACGGTCTGCTTGCATCTCTGAACTCTGTTGCTAAGCTGCCATACGAGTGGGCTCTGGATGGTATTTCCAATACCCAGACCATCAACCCAAGTGCACTTGGAAACACTGAGGAAGAGCGCGTAAATAACCTGGTACAGGCTATGGACGGATACTTTGCAAACGGCGCTCATCACCTGAACGTAAACGTATTTGGTGTTGAGAAGCTTCTGGATTGCCAGGCACATCCGGAGAAGCCAGAGTACGCTAACTTTACAATCCGTGTATCTGGTTATGCAGTTAAGTTCATCGATCTGACCAAGGAGCAGCAGGACGACGTTATCAAGAGAACTTGCCATTCCTTCCTGTAATTAGGAGAAGTGACAGATTCGATTGAGTTCGATCTGAGTAGATCTTGACAGAGTTGAATAAATTTCTGTAAATCTATAAAAATAATACAGGCGGAGGGTGCTTGAGCACTCCCGCCTGTTTTACTACAAATAAAAAAATGACAGTAACACGATAAAAAAGAAAAACTTACAATAGCAGACGTGAAGGCTATGAAGTTTACAAAACAAGAAAGGAAAAGTAAGTTATGATTCAGGGCGTTGTTCATTCTCTGGAGTCCTTCGGTTCCGCAGACGGACCGGGAGTCCGTTATCTCGTATTTTTAAATGGCTGCAATCTGCGCTGCAAATATTGCCACAATCCAGATACCTGGGCAAAGAAGGACGTACAGCTGTTAACTGCTGACGAAATTCTGGAAAAGGCAGTTCGCTACAAGAACTACTGGGGCGATAAGGGCGGTATCACTGTCAGCGGAGGAGAGCCACTGTTACAGATGGAATTCATGAACGATCTGTTTGCAAAGGCAAAGAAGCAGAAGATCAATACATGTATCGACACCGCAGGAGAGCCATTCACAAGAGAAGAGCCTTTCTTCGGACAGCTTGAGCAGTTGATGCCAAACACCGATCTGCTTTTGTTAGACTTAAAGCACATCGATCCAGAAAAACATAAGGCACTCACCGGAAAGACAAACGAGAACATCTTAGATTTCGCAAGATATCTGTCTGATATCAATAAGCCGATCTGGATTCGTCACGTGCTCGTACCGGGCATCAACAGCGACGAAGAGTCCTTAACCAAGCTGCATGAGTTTATCAGCACTTTAAACAACGTATACCGTATTGACATCCTTCCATATCATACACTCGGTGTATTCAAGTGGGAACAGTTAGGCATCAAGTACGGTCTTGAGGGCGTTCCGACTCCTACCAAGGAAGAGGTTGAGCTTGCAAGAAAGATTCTCTGCGTGGACGAGTACAATCGTTATAAGAACGCATAAAATTTTATAGCTTGGATTTACAGGAAAGTCATCAGGGAGAAATTTCAGGTGGCTTTTTTGATATAGTTTTTTTGGTAGTGATCGTAACCTAGATTAGCGGTGAGACGAGTTGCTTTTACGAGGCGGAATGGGCGGTTTTGTGAATGGGAGTCTGTGAGCTTTGTCAATACCTTTGCCGCCGAACCGCGCTCGTTAATCTTCCGGGTTGCACCTATAACCTTCCGGGGCGCACTCATTTCTGAAAAAATGTGCAATTTCCCCATTGCAAACTGAAAATTTATCATGTATAGTAAAAGAAAAGAGTTATGAAACCGCTTGCAAAAGGCATTTTGACTATTTGCACAGCGGATGACAGAAAGGCATGGTAAATTTATGGCGAAAGAGCGTGCGAATATCTACACAATCGCAAAAGAAGCTGGTGTTTCCCCGGCAACCGTTTCGCGCGTGCTGACCAACAACGCCAGAGTCAGTGAGGAAAAGCGTGAAAAAGTGCGCGCCGTGATACAAAAGTATGGCTACACGCCAAACGCGCTCGCACAGGGACTGAGCAATGCCAAGACGCGTGCCATTGGTTTGATGATCGCGGATATCTATAGCCCGTTTTATTCAGCGGTAGCGACCGAGTGTGAGAAGGCAGCTGATAAAGCGGGGTATTTAATGATAATGCTGACTTCATTAGGTGATCCGGAGCTGGAGAAAAAACAGCTCATGAAGCTGTATGAGCAGCAGGTAGACGCAATCATCGTGGTTGGCGGCGTAATTGATCGTATTACGGTGGATGAAGAGTATGTGGAGCAGTTAAATCATATTTTAGAGAGCACACCAATCATTGCAACGAACCGTCCAGTAGGTGTGCGAAACTGTAAAATCCATCTCGATGAGGGTGGCAGCATGGATTTGGCGATGGATTATCTGTTTAGTCTTGGTCATGAGCGGATTGCAACGATCGGAGGACGAAAGGATGCGAAGTCTACGCTGGAAAAGCGTATGCGCTACCGAACAATGCTGCGTCAGAAGGGCATTGTGTACCGAGAGGATTACGTGTTTGATTCGATTGATTACTCGAATGAGAGTGGTTATGACTGTATGAAGGAGCTTCTGAAAAATCCGGAACGCCCGACAGCAGTGGTAGCGATCAACGACTTTACAGCGGCAGGCGTGCTGCGCGCGATTCACGACGAAGGACTTCGCGTGCCGCAGGATATCTCAGTAGTTGCATTTGATAATACGTATTTGTCAAGTGCGCTGACACCGGCACTGACGTCAGTAGGTGCCGACTATGCGGATTTTGCAAAGCACCTTGTCAATGCGGCGATCCGTGCATCAGAGAACGAGACCTGCCCGGAGGATTACATGGTGCCGGTTGGCATCAGTGTGCGGGATTCCTGTACCCATGCGCCGGATTTGGCATAGAGAAACGCGTAAGGGCATTATGACGAGTAAGACAGCTGTTAAGCCTGCGCATACAGGCTATTTTCTACAAGAAACGTGAAACCAGTTTCAAGACTGTGAAAAATACGTGAAATCCGTCAAAAATGGATAAGATAACGGGAAGTTGGGGGTAATAGACAGTTACCCTCATTTTCTTTTGTCTATTTTGTATAAGGACATCGTTTTCATATTGGATAATTGTTACAAATCAATAAGAAAGTGAAAAAACAGGTTGACATATCCGATAAAAAATATATAATAAAGCTATGAAAAGGGTTTCAGCAAGGATAGTTGAAATGCACGAAAGAAATCCCATCTTTCTGATAGAAAATATACATAATGTGATTCACACCTATTTTTTTTATGAGAAAGATGAAAGCGGTTTCACAAGCCTTTCAACAAAAGACACAAAGCCTAAGGACGCAAAAGGAGCTGAAGTCCCCACACTTTTTATTATTAAGGAGGGTAACATGGCAAAGCAAACATCAACTTTACCCCAGTATCAGTACAAGAGAAAGCACGGCTTTTTCTACAACTTGAAGAAATACCGTGTGCTGACACTGATGTGTGTACCGGCAATCGTCTTCTTCTTTGCATTTAACTACATGCCGCTTCCGGGTATCTATGTAGCGTTCGTTAAGTACAATTACAGAGATGGTATTTTTGGAAGCAAGTTTGTGGGTCTTAAGAATTTCCAGTTTTTGATGCAGTCCGGAAAGCTTCTTGATCTGACGAAGAATACGATTCTTTATAACTTGGCTTTTATTTTCTTCGGAAACGTCATTGCGATGTTTATGGCAGTCCTGTTGAATGAGATTCATAATAAGTATTTCAAGAAGGTGTCACAGACATTGATGTTCCTTCCATACTTCATCTCACAGGTTCTGGTCGGCTTCCTTGTATTCAATCTGTTAAACTATGATACTGGATTCATTAATGGTATTTTAGTAAAGCTGGGTATGGAAAAGTGGCAGCCATATGCAGATAAGAGTGTATGGCCGCCGATTCTGATTATTGTTTATCTGTGGCAGGTAACCGGTTACAATTCCGTTGTTTACTTCGCATCCATCTGTGGTATTGATACTTCTATCATCGAGGCAGCGAGAGTAGATGGAGCAAACTGCTTCCAGAAGATTCGCTACATCATTCTGCCGAGCCTTCGAAGCACCATAGTTATTCTGCTTTTGTTCGCACTTGGAGGCATCGTAAAAGGAAACTTTGGTCTGTTCTACAATATCATTGGTACAAACTCATTATTGTACGAGACAACCGATATCATTGAAACATATGTATATCGAAGTACAATAACAGATTTCAACTTCTCGACGGCATCTGCAGTTGGTTTGTATCAGTCTATCATCGGATTCTGTATCGTTATGGCAAGTAACTTTGCTGTTAAGAAGATAGATCCTGAGTACGCATTATTCTAAGGAGGGAGAAAGAAATGGCAAAATCGACAGTAAAAGGTACGAAAATCAAGCTGGATCGCTCCGATATCATAATCCGTACAATAGGATATGTAGTAGTTACACTTTATGCACTTGCCTGTGTGCTGCCTTTCCTGATTATTCTTGGAACATCCTTCACAGCGGAGGAAGTTATCCGTACAGAAGGTGCGCAGCTGTTGCCGAAACAATTTACCACAAAGGCTTATGAGATGGTTATTCAGGGAGGTGCGATCTGGAAGTCCTACGGACTGACAATCACCATGACAGCGACAGGTACACTCGTCGGTCTGGGCATCATTTCCATGACAGGATATGCTTTACAGAGAAAGGATTTCCCGTTCCGTAATGTGATTTCCTTCTATATCTACTTTACGACGCTGTTTTCAGCAGGTTTGGCTCCATATTACCTGTTAATGACACAGACCTACCATTTGCAGGATAACTACTTGGCAGTATGGCTTCCGCTTTTGATGTCATCGTGGCTGATCATTTTGATGAAGAACTTTGTAAAGTCCATTCCTCATGAGATTACCGAGTCCGGTAAGATCGACGGTGCAGGCGACATGAAGATTTTTACAGCATTGATTCTTCCAATGTTAAAGCCGGCATTGGCAACCATCGGTCTGTTCCTTGCAATTGGCTACTGGAATGAGTGGTATCAGTCATCTCTGTTTTTAAGTGAGAGAATGAGCGTTTATCCATTACAGTATACTCTGTACAAAGTTGTAAATAAAGTAAACAGTTTAAAGAGCACTGTAGCCGGACAGTATGTAGATTTGTCTGATCTTCCGTCTAACGGACTGAAGATGGCAAATGCAATCTTAGCAACAGGACCTGTTATTCTGGTTTATCCGTTTGTACAGCGTTATTTCATCGGTGGTATTACAGTCGGAGCTGTAAAGGGTTAAAAAAATCAAAAGCCGGAGAACTACTATATTATTATATCATTATGATTAATAGCAGGAAAGCCTGCATTAATAGACACTTAACGTTTTTAGAAAACAAGCGAGGCGAAAGTCTCGCACGAAAAAGGAGGATTAATATGAAGAAGAAGTTTCTTGCATCTGCATTGGCAGCATCTATGGTAGGAACAATGTTCGCATCCATGCCGGCATTCGCAGAAGAAGAGAGCAGCAGCGCAGCAGAGGTTGAAAGCGCAGCAGAGGAAACCACTGAGACACCGAATTATGATGATATTTGGGCCGAGAAGTGGGCAGACGTGGACACATCTGAGCATGTAGTAATCAACTATATGACTACAGGTGATGCACCGACAAATGATGCAACTCAGAAAATGTTAGATGAGCTGAATGAGATTCTGAATGAAAAGGTTAATGCAGAACTCCAGATCTATTACATTGGTTGGACGGATTATCTGTCAAATTATAACTTGACTTTGGCTCGTATGGATGGTACAGTAGATTTGGTTGGTACCGCTACCGACTGGCTGGATGCATGGCCAAATGCAAAGAATGGTGCTTTTCTTGAGTTAAGTGATGAGATGCTTGCTAAGTATGCACCGGTTACTTATGAGACTGTTTCTCAGGAGGACTGGGATCTGTGTAAGTACAATGATAATATTTATCTGATGCCTGAGGATAATTATGCACAGTGGACCAATCATGGTTTTGCATATCGTCTTGACTGGGCAAAGGAAGCAGGTCTTGAGGATGGTGTTCACAGCTGGGAAGACATGACTACTTACTTCGAGTATGTATGTGCAAATAAGGATGAACTCGGTGTTGTAACTCCATGGGATTCTGATGGTACACATTATGTAACCATGGCAGGCGGCTGGGTATCCTCTCATAGTGATTTCGTATCGATCGATGGTTTGGCATCTCAGGCTTACTGGGGAGGCACAAAGGACGATCTGTACAACATCATTTGTCCATTGTATACCGATACAGATATGCTGGTAGAGTATGCAGAGCTGATGAAGAAGTGGGATGAGATGGGTGTTTGGAAGACAGATGTTTTAAACAACACTTCTGCTGATAACGAATCTGATTTCAAGCTTGGAAAGACGGCTGCACATCAGCATCATACCCAAACTTGGACTGATCTTATCAACAAGACAAAGGAGAACGATCCGGATGCTGAAGTTGGTTTCTTCTGGTTCGGCGAAGAGACAAACAATCTTGTTTCTCTGAATATTACTCACGGTGCGATGGCAGTTTCTTATGGTTCTGAGAACCCGGAGAGAGCACTTATGGTTTATGATCTGCTTAGAAACGATGAAGAGTGCTATGAGCTGATCAACTATGGTCAGAAGGGTGTTCAGTGGGATGTTAATGATGAAGGTCTTCGTATTGCACCGGATTCTTATAACCAGGATACCGATTCTATTACTACAAACTTCTGGTGGGGACGTAACGATCTGTTAGAGATTCGTGACGCAACAAAGGATTGGGATACTATTGATGAGTTATATGCAGAGTATGATGAAGTAAAGATCGGTTATCCTTATGGTAAGTTCGTTGCAAACGTTGACGATATTCAGTCCTATATTGATAACATCAACGAAGTTAACACCAACTACATGAAGCAGATTTCCTACGGTAAGTATACTGGTACTGCAGAAGAGATCGTTGCTGAGTATCAGCAGGCATTAAAGGATGCAGGTATGGATATCGTTATCGAAGAACTGCAGAAGCAGCTGACCGAAGTTTACGGTGATGCAGAGTAAAAATGGTATTATATTCATTCGATTGATTACCAATTGAGTGAATGAAAGTAAGATTGAATGACTACCCACACAAAATGGGTCAGTAAACGCATAAAGGGGTGGGGTGACCTTTGGTCATCCTGCTTCTTTTGTTTGAAAAAGAGGAGACTTTATGACACATACATTTGAAATTAAGGACAATTTTTATTTGGATGGCAAGCCATTTCAGATCATTTCTGGTGGAATCCACTATTTCCGTGTAGTTCCGGAGTATTGGAAGGATCGTCTGGAAAAGCTAAAGGCAATGGGATGCAATACAGTTGAGACCTACATTCCGTGGAACATGCATGAGCCAAACAAGGGCGAGTTTCATTTTGAGGGAATGCTGGACATTGTGAAATTTGTAAAGACTGCACAGGAGTTAGGACTGTGGGTCATCATTCGTCCATCACCATACATCTGTGCAGAGTGGGAGTTTGGCGGACTGCCGGCATGGCTTTTGGCAGAAGATGGCATGAAACTTCGCGGCTGTTATAAACCCTTCTTAGACCATATCCGTTCTTATTATAAAGAACTGTTCAAAGTATTGGCACCGCTTCAGGTAAATTATGGCGGTCCGGTTATCATGATGCAGGTTGAAAATGAGTACGGCTACTATGGCGATGATACCGAATATTTGGAGACCATGAGACAGATCATGATTGATTTTGGAACAGTCGTACCACTTGTAACATCGGATGGTCCGATGCACGAGTCTCTTTTCTGCGGTCACTTAGAGGGTGCACTTCCGACTGGAAATTTTGGTTCCCGTACCGAGGAGCGTTTTGAAGTATTAAAGCAGTATACAAATGGCGGCCCACTGATGTGTACCGAGTTTTGGGTTGGCTGGTTCGACCACTGGGGCAATGGCGGTCATATGAGAGGAAATCTTGAGGAGAGCACCAAGGATCTGGATAAGATGCTTGAGCTGGGTCATGTCAATATTTACATGTTTGAGGGCGGCACAAATTTTGGATTCATGAACGGTTCCAACTATTACGATGAGCTGACACCAGATGTTACTTCCTATGATTATGATGGTGTGCTGACTGAGGCAGGTGATATCACCGAGAAGTATCGCTGTTATCAGGAGGTTATTCGCAAGTATGCACCAGTTCCGGAAGTAACTTACAGCACAAAGATCGAGAAGAAGGCATACGGTACCGTACAGTACGATGCAAGAGTCGGACTGTTTGAGTCACTGGATGAGCTTTCTGCACCGGTAAGCTGCAAGTTCCCGACTTCTATGGAGCGCTTAGGCCAGAACTATGGATATATTTTGTATCACACCAAGCTCGAGAAAGAGCAGAATCTGGAGAAGATTCGTCTGTACGAGGCAAATGACCGTGCAAATCTGTTCGTTGACAAAAAGCCGCTCGTAACACTGTATGACAGACAGCTGTTAAGTGAAGCAAAGGCTGGCGTGGACTTTGCAAAGGAAGATGGAAAGCCAGTTACCTTCGAGAAGGGCGCACCGCTTGATATTCTCGTTGAGAACATGGGGCGTGTCAACTTCGGACCGAGAATGGAGCATCAGAGAAAGGGTATCGATGGTCACGTTCAGATCAACGGACATACCCACTTAAACTGGGAGGAGTATTGCCTGCCGCTTGACAACATCGAGAAGCTGGATTACACAAAGGGCTACACCGAGGGACTTCCGGCATTCTATCACTTCACATTGGATGTGGATACAAAGGGTGACACCTTCCTCGACTTTGAAGGCTGGGGCAAGGGTTGTATCTTCTTAAATGGATTTAATCTGGGTCGATTCTGGGAGATCGGACCGCAGAAGAGACTTTATATTCCGGCACCGCTGTTAAAGGAGGGACGAAATGAAATCGTTGTATTCGAGACAGATGGCAAGCAGCCGGGAACCATAACCTTAAAGGATGAGCCGGATATCGGCTGATAAGGCTGGGGGCGGACATCGTGAGGTGTTCCGCCCTTTTTTAATAGGAGGAAAATCATGGATAGAACATATATTACACTGAATGAAAATTGGAAGTTTCACAGATTTGATAAGGAAGCCCCGCCCCTTTAGGGGCGATTTTGCAATGTGGCTTGAGATATTTTT
>CAVFYJ010000013.1:0-46463 GCA_963626545.1 Acetatifactor sp.
CATTCATCCCCGCCCGACTACGTCGGACGAGGTTTTCTGCGGAAAAATGGATAAACTCTGACTTGCCCTAGGGTTCCATTGGCGGAGTTCTAGTACCTGCGTACATCTCAAAGAAAGCCAGACAAGACTTTTCTGTCTTATCTGGCTCATGATTTTCATGTCCGTCCGGGAATTTCGTAACCTGCTTTACTTTCGCATCATACGAAACACCTTGCAAGGCACATTTTTTGTGCCGTCCGACCTTTGCTATTACAGCAAAACTTTATTAAAACTAAAAAAAACACTCATGATCAACAATTCTTTCCAATCTTTCCAATTTAATATTCAAAAAGAAAAAGCGTATCCACCAGTTTCTTCTTACAGGTACGCTTTTTCTTCTCTAATTTTTATTGAATTCTTATCTTACCGAATCTTCTTCAACCACATGTAGCCATACGCCGGAATGTTCACTCCCGCTGCCTCCATGGTTCGTCCAGTCAGCAAATCGCAATACAATCCGTCGCGCTCATTGATCCACGCGGTCTTATCAAACTCGCTAAAGTTAAACAATCCGTACATCTTATCGCCATCGTAGTAACGACCCATGCAAAGAACGCTCTTATCCCAGGTCTCTACCGTCCAAGTATCCGCATTGCTCATAAATGCCTTCTCGGATTTACGAAGCTTCTCCAACTGATTCAGCTTTGTAAAGATCTGACCCGGAATCGTGGTCGGATCATCACACTTTGCCGCCTCATCCCAGTTCATCGCGCCACGGTGAACATAGCGGGAATCTGGTGCCTTGTCCGGATCATCGCGGTATGCATAATCATTTAACTGACCAATCTCATCGCCGCTGTAAAGCACCGGAATTCCAGACTGCATAAACATGTACGCATGAAGCATCACATCAAAGCGAATGGCCTTCTCAAGTGCTTCTGCATCATGCTGGTAACTTGCCTTTTCGATACCACACATGGAAGCCGTCGTTCCACAAAATCTTGCATCGCCAGTCACCGGATCCTCATTGTAGAGAACACCGCGGCTGTTGCTATGGCCCTCATAGCCTCTGAAATAATCATTCAAATACTGCTTGTGAGCGCGCTCCTGAATGCCCTCCTGCTGCAAGGTTGCAAAATCCAGTCCCCAGCCAATATCATCATGGCAACGCAGATAATTTAAGAAGACATAATCCTTCGGAAGACGATTTACAATATCAAGCTGCTTCTTTAACAGGCTGACATCTCTTGTCGCTACCGTATGCCATGTTGTTGCCATCGTGGTAACATTGTACAGCATATGGCACTCCGGCTTCTCCACCGTTCCAAAGTACGGAACTACCTTTTCTGGCTCCATTACAACCTCGCCCAGAAGCAAAATGCCCGGGCACACAATCTCACTGATCAGTCGCATCATGCGCACAATCGTGTGAACCTGCGGCAGATTTCGGCATGTCGTGTAGAGTTCCTTCCATATATATGGTACCGCGTCGATACGAATAATATCAATTCCTTTATTTGCCAGATAGAGGAAATTGTACATCATCTCATTAAAGACAATGGGATTCTGATAATTCAAGTCCCACTGATACGGATAGAAGGTTGTCATAACATAGTGATTGATTTCTGGCAGCCAGGTAAAATTGCCCGGCGCGGTTGTCGGGAATACCTGCGGAACCGTCTTCTCATACTCGGCAGGAATGACATTGTTATCAAAGAAGAAATAGCGGCTCATGTACTCGCCGTCTCCCTGACGCGCCTTCTTTGCCCACTCGTGATCCTCAGAAGTATGATTCATGACAAAATCCATGCACACGCTGATTCCCTTCTCGTGGCAGGCACCGGTCAGATTCTCAAGATCCTCCATAGATCCCAAATTTTCCTGCACCTTTCGAAAGTCAGCTACTGCATAACCGCCATCGGAACGACCCTTTGGCGTATCCAGAAATGGCATCAGGTGAATGTAATTGACATTATTTTTCTCCAGATAATTTAGCTTTCCCTGTACGCCCTTCATATTGCCAGCGAAATTATCAATATAGAACATCATGCCCAGCATATCATTCTTCTTATACCAGTTCGGATCGGCTTCGCGCTTATCATCCAATGCCTTCAGCGCGCTGCTTCTCTCCTGATAAAATTCCTGAAGATGACTGCAAAGATCCTCAAACATTGCGTCATTTCCATATAATTGCATGTAAAGCTCATGAAGCTCATCTTTTTTCTTTTCAAAACGTTCTGTATATATCTTCTCCATCGTATTCCATTTCTCCATATTCATATCTGTCGTCTGATCATTTTTTGCTTGCGTGTGTGTTGTTTGAATATTTGTTGTTTGAGCATTTCTCATTTCGGTGTCATTTTCTTTTCTGTCGTTTGCTCTCACTTTCTTCTCTCCTTTTCCTTTTTCATTAAATGAAAAGGGATCCAAAACACTTTGTATTGGACCCCTTAAGATAAAACATATTCGTAACTCAACCCTTAACTGCTCCGGAGGTAACGCCCTCAACAATGAAACGCTGCAGGAACAAATATAATACCAGAATCGGCAGCATTGCAAGCAGCAGAGCGGCCATTACCAGGCCCATATCCGTAGAGTAAGTTCCGTAGAATGCCTGTGTTGCAATCGGAAGTGTATATAACTCTTTACGTCCGAGTACAAGGCTTGGCAAAAGGTAATCGTTCCAGAATGCCATCGCATCAATAATTGCTACCGTTGCGATTGTTGGCTTTAACAGCGGAAATACGATTTTCCAGTAGGTCTGCCATCTGCTGCAGCCATCCAGAAAGGCTGCCTCCTCAAGCTCCAGTGGAATATTGGTATGGATTGCGCCATGGAACATGAAGGTTGCCATGGAAAGTGAAAATCCAATGTGCATCAAAATCAAGGTAATGCGGCTGTTTAAGATACCGAAAATACCACCATATAAAGATACAAGCGGAATCATCAATACCTGAAACGGAATAACCATAGAAGCAATCATTAACGTAAACAGCAGCTTGCAAGCCTTCCAGTTGTTTCGTACAATTACGAATGCGGTCATTGCAGATAACAAAATTGTTCCGATCGTAGAAGCGGTTGTGATCAACAACGAGTTTGTAAAAGATGTTCCAAAATTCATCTTCTTCATTGCATCTGAGAAATTTGTCAGGATAAATCCATGAGAACCAACCAGTGCCATTGGGTCTGACATAATGTCACCTTTTGTCTTAAATGCATTGATAATAACCAGAATAAATGGAAAGATGAACATCAAAAACAGGAGGATTAAAACCACCATAATAATGGCATGGCTAATTTTCTTTTTCTGTGCCGCTTTTTTGTTTTCTTCCATTATGCTGCCACCTCCCCTTTCTTACCAATGTAAACCTGTGTCACGCCTACGATCGCGCAGACGATAAACAGTACAAGAGCCTCAGCCTGACCTAAACCATAATTTTTGTAGGTAAATGCCTGATTGTATACGTGCATTGCCGCCATTACAGACGAGTTAAATGGCTCGCCCTTTGTTAAGGACAAGTTTACATCGTATACCATGAAGCATCTGGTGATTGTGAGGAACAAGCACTGTACAAAAGAAGCTCTCATCAGTGGAATGATAATGTTAATTGTTGCCTGAAACTTGGTACAGCCATCAATCTGAGCAGCTTCCTTTAAGCTCTTTGGTACGCTCATAAATCCGGCAACATAGATAAGCATCATGTAACCGGCATATTGCCATACAGAAACGATAATCAAACATGCCATCGCTCCGCTCGTAGTAGACAGCCATGAACTTGAAAGAGCACCTATAGAAAGTGACTTTCCAATCGTAACGAATGCTCTGTTAAATACAAACTTCCATACATAACCAAGAACAATACCACCGATTAGGTTTGGAATAAAGAAACCAGCACGGAAAAAATTCTGTCCTTTGATACCACTGGTAAGAAGGTATGCAAGGAAAAATGCTACCACATTTACCAAAATAACGGAAATAACGGAGTAGATAACCGTTCTGCCGAGTGCCTGCCAATATGCAGTATCTTGAAATGTTGCTATATAATTTGCCAGACCAACAAATGGCTTTTCTTTTGAAATACCATCCCAACTCGTAAATGTCAGATACAAACCATAGATAAACGGAACAATTACCACCGCTGCAAACAATACAGTGGATATGCCGGCGAACATCAAGTACTGTTTTATCTTGTAACTTGTCGTATTCCTATCCATAATCAAGTTCCCTTTCCCTGTATTCTGTAATCATCCCGATCCTCACAATAGTACATGCATTCCGGATAATTACCTGTTTTAATAGTAAATTTCGAGGCTGTCTGCCGCCTGTCATCAGCAAACAGCCTCTATATAGGCGATGCTTTTTCTCTATTTATATAGATGTGTAAAAGCATCCTTTATCAATTAAATGGTGTACTCAATGTTCTACAACGTCAGTTGACTCCCAGTAAGACTCAACCTCAGAAGCTAATTCTTCGCGATCAATCTGTCCTGCCAGATATTTCTGGAAGGTAGCACCGCAAAGTGAATAATGATCGTCCGGAAGGTAATTGTAATTGTCAACCAGCTTTCCTTCATCTGCATACTTCTTAACAGACTGTCCAAGCGGATCTGCTACTTCATTCTCATTGTTGGAGAATGCCGGAACAAGCGCACAGTCATCTGTAATAAAGGACTGTCCATCCTCGTCATACACTAACCAATTCAGGAAATCCAGTGCTGCCTGACGCTGCTCATCTGTCGTATTTTCAGAAGAATCAATCATGAAATACTTAGAACCGCCGCCTACAAGCATCTCATTGGTGCCATCGTCCATATTCTGTGGAATCGGCATCATACCCATATTCTCGGAATAATCATATGCATTGATTACAGACCAATCCCAGTTACCGCCAAACATGAATGCAATCTCACCTTCAGCGAGCATCATCTCCGTTACTTCACGCTCTGCTGATATTGCGGAATCCTTTGCATAGTTGTTCTCTATCATGACATCAAGGAAGTCGATCAAAGAATTAAACTTCTCATTGTTAATCAGATCTGCCTCTCCTGCATGCAGCTGTGTGATAAACTCTTCTACGTCTGTCTGCTCCTCATATACCTCTGGAAGTAAGTGACCTGCTAATGACCAGTCCTCCTTCATAACTCCGGTAGGTGTCTCCATTCCGCCTTCCTTAAGAGTCTCAATCAGTTCCTTGAAAGAATCCAAAGTCTTATAATCTTCCGGATTGAAAGTCTCGCCTGTAATTGCCTCGATCGCATCTGCATTGTAGATCAAACCACGAGCCTCAACACATACCGGGAAACCATTAATCTGATCATCAATTCCGATTGCATAATTTGTATCTTTTACCCAATCCTGATCGCTCATGTCAATCGCATGATCCTCTGCCAGTGAATAGATATCCTTCGCATCTACCATAGCTAATGTATATGGATCGCCGGACGAATACTTAGTTGCCAGATGAGCTGCTACAGTATCGCTGGAGTAGTAAACCTCAACACCTACGCCGGTCTCCTCAGAATACTTTTCTGCCATCTCCTCGAACTGACTCTGAACCTCCATCTTGGAGTTGAAAATGGTGATGCTTACCTTATCATCTGCCATTGCCGGAATTGATGTTGCTGCCATAGCTGCTGCAAGTGTGAGTGCAAGTGTTACTTTTCTCTTCATAATTTGTCCTCCTGATTTTACGTCTGCCTCGTTCGTGACGTTTTCTTTGTTTGTGCCCTCATTCTAGCATTGCACATTGAATATGTCAAGCGGTTATCATATATTTCTTTTGTTCAAAATGCATTTTGTTGATTTTATATGATTCGTATCTTATTTTTTTGTGCATTATGCCATTATTATTTTATATCTATTTCACTTAATGCTCAAAGAAATGCAGTCATTACGCTATTTTTTCAAAAAATTCCGAATTTTCTTATAATAACCGATTGCGATCTTTTCTCATTTGAAACTGTTTACTCATGTCCAATATACACAAAAAAAGATTGCCACGCACGAGCTTTCCGCTCATTATGCAACAATCTTTTTGAATTCATTTGTATCTTTTTTTATCAAATTCTTTTGATTCAGGTCATTTCATTTAAGTCGTTCCACGCTCTACAAGCGTTACAGGAAATACCGTTCTGGAAGGAACCACCTTTCCCGCATCAATTAACGCAATATCCGAAATCGCCTGTTCTGCCATCTGTTCCACCGGTTGGTGAATCGTTGTCAGTCCTGGTGTCGTAAACTGCGCGATATTCACATCATCAAAGCCCACAATTTTCACATCCTGCGGGACACGAATGTTCAGATCACGACAGGCCTGAAGCACATAGGCACCAATGATATCCGAACTTGCAAATACGCCATCTACATCTGGGTTTTCTTCAAGCTTTTTTCTCACAAAGCTGTAATATTCCAATGTATCAAATTGTTCCTTGTCCGTTACCATCACCAGATTTTCTACCTGACGCTTTTCACAGGTATCACGAAATCCAACTTCACGAAAATCTGCCGGCATGGCAACGTCTTCACCAGCACTCATACCGCCGATATACATTAGTTTGCGACAACCCTTATCAATCAACAGCTGCGTTGCCAACACACCACCATGATAATTATCGCACTCAACACCTGACGTTGCCTGATCAATGGATCGCTCCAGTGTGATTAATGGAAAATCAAGACCTGCAAACTTCTCCGTACCAAAGCATCCGCTGCACAATACGACACCTGCAACTCTGGCGCTTTTGCACATCTCAATACATTCTTCTTCGCGTTCTTCCTTATTTTTAGAAACAAATAAAGTCGTGCGATATCCTCGCTTAGTAGCTTCTCGCTCCAGACGACTCAGAACCTTTGCAAAATAAGGATGCTCGATTTGCGGCAGAATGATCCCTATTGTATTGTTCTTCTGTTTCGAAAGTGAACGCGCCATCTCATTTGGCTGGTAATTCAACTCTTTCATTACCTGATACACTTTCTCTCTCGTCTTGTCACTTATATATCCTCTATTATTCAAAACTCTGGAAACAGTCCCCACTGTCAATCCGGAAGCCTTTGCCACATCTTTCAGCGTTGCCATAGCTCTCTCCTTTCCTCAATTTGTGAGTATAAAACATTTAAATTTATTTTTCAAGCCCCTTCTAAGAGCCTCAAAAAAATTGGGCAAAGTTCACAGAATTGAATGCCAATTCTATATCAGAAACCATGCGGTATTTTTATCCACAATCAATTGGGGATAACTCGGTATTCCCCTGCATATTTTGCAAGGGGGTGCTGCACTATTTGCAGGGGGTACTGCATATTTTGCAGGGGGATTGCGTCTCTTGGGGATAACTTTGGGGATAACTTGGGGATAACTCGATACCCCCTGCATTATTTGCAGGGGGTGCTGCATACTTTGCAGGGGGTGCTGCATATTTTGCAGGGGGATTGCGTCTCTTGGGGATAACTTTGGGGATAACTTGGGGATAACTCGATACCCCCTGCATTATTTGCAGGGAGGTACTGCATTATTTGCAGGGGGTGCTGCATACTTTGCAGGGGGTACTGCATTATTTGCAGGGGGATTGCGTCTCTTGGGGATAACTTTGGGGATAACTTGGGGATAACTCGATACCCTCTGCATTATTTGCAGGGAAGTACTGCACTATTTGCAGGGGGTGCTGCACTATTTGCAGGGAGGTACTGCACTATTTGCAGGGGATACTGCATTTCTTGCATGGGGTACTGCATATTTTGCAGTCTATAAAAAAATAATAGTAACTATTGTAATTTTTCCATCAATGTGGTATACTCAAAAAGATATAAAAATTACACCTAGTTTCAAGAAAGGAGAGGGTATCATGGCTGGGGATACACAGGTTGATCGCAGAGTCTTATATGATAACCGATTACGCTGCAGTGAAAAACTGGTTTTGTTAGCAATTATGGATGTAAACGAAATTAGTTATAGCGAGCTGGCAGAAAAAATTGGCATCACAAAAAAAACTGCTATTACAGCAGTAAAGGGACTTAAGAACAAAGGACTATTAGAATACGAAGCAAAAAGCGGAAGATCGGCTAACCAGTATCATGTAATCATTTAAACATGAACGATAAAGTACAAGTTAAAAATTGCCGACCATTCACTATGATGCACAATGATTTTTTGGATTATGAAGGACTAAATTCAAAAGAAAAATTGGTCATGATCATGCTAATGCGATATGATGGAACTACCTTTCCATCTATTCCTAAATTATCGAAAAAAATCGGTTTATCAGAGCGCACGGTTCGATATGCAATTAAATCATTAGAAGAAAAAAATTTCATTTCCAGACAGCCTCGCTATACAGCTGAGGGTGGACAACTCAGTAATGCCTATATCATTACCGATGATCCTTCCATTTGGAAATCAGAAACGTCAGATGAGCTTTCTGAAGAAATATCAAAGCAAGAACTCGAAGAAATGGCAGAAATGCTGCGCTTAGCTGGATATTCTGTACAGAATCCATCCACACAAAATGCGGCGGTTGAAGCGTCAGATACTGCTTCGGTTGCTGCTTCAGCAGAGTCTTTATCAGAAGAATCCGATGCTACGGAAGATTCTGAGGATTCTTTCGTAGTATCTACATTAGAAGATTGCTCACTTTTATCTAATAAAATAGACGATTTAAATTCAAATAGCCCTTCTATGGATTCTTCTATAAACTATTCCATGGACTATTTATATCAATACTTTAACTATGATTTAATTCACAGCTTCAAAAACCCTTATGGTGGCCTAAACTTCCTAGAAAATAAGCACGACTCGGACATCCTTGATACCGTTTTCTCTGTTTTATATGATATGTTAAATAACCCTAGCCCCTATGTTTTAATTGGACAGGAATCAGTCTCTCAAGCAGATGTGAGAAAAGCGCTTCTTAGCTTGACTTTCGATGACATTATTGGTGTAATTGATATGTATACGAAACAAGAACAACAAGAAATAATCTCTGATCCCGTCAACTGGTTTTACGTGGCTTTATACAAGGGAACGGACCCTCATATTTTTGACGGCTAATGTTTTATTCAATGCTATCCGGCAAACTATGACATACTCAATATCGTCAATATCGTATGCAAAAGGCCAGAACTCTTAAGGCTCCGAACTTATAAAAAACCAGAAAAAGCGTACCCGTCCAATCATTGAACCGATACGCTTCTTGTGTGCTGCAAAATTTTAATTTTGATATTCTTCTTATTCTTTTATTTCGATTCTCTTATATTCTCTTACATTCTGTTATCAGAGCAATCCCTGAATCAGAATAAAGAGAATTAAAATTGGCAAAATGAATTGGAAATACGGTTTTAACTTTCCTGAAATCTTAAGTCCTTCTCCCGTATTTGCCTCTTCCTTATACTTGTCAAAGCCCCATCCCCATTTTGTTACGCAGAATAACAAATAGATTAAGGAGCCAATTGGAAGCAACAGATTACTTACGATAAAATCCTCGCTGTCGAGCACATCGCGTCCGCCAATCAAATGCAGATTGCTCCACACATTATAGCCAAGTACGCATGGAAGACTTGCAATCAAAATGACAATGCAATTGATCAGCGCAGCCTTATTTCTTGACCAGCCAAACATATCAATGCCAAAGGACATGATATTTTCAAATACAGCGATAACCGTTGAAAAGCTTGCAAAGGTCATAAACAAAAAGAACAAACTTCCCCAAATACGACCGCCTGGCATATTGATGAAAACATTTGGCAGTGTGATAAAGATCAGACTCGGTCCAGCATTTACTTCTACATTGTAGCTGAAGCATGCTGGGAAAATAATAAGTCCGGCCATAATTGCAACAAAGGTATCCAACGCACAGATACGTGCTCCTTCTCCGGCCAGTGTGTGCTCCTTGCCCATGTAGCTTCCGAAAATTTCCATCGCCGCTACGCCAAGGCTAAGCGTAAAGAACGCCTGATTCATCGCTGCCGTAATTACATTTTTGAGTCCTACATTCGCTACCGTTTCAGTGTTTGGCACCAGATAGAACTTCACACCCTCTGCCGCGCCAGACAGTGTCAGGCTGTGTACAGCCAAAACCACAATCAGTACCAAAAGTGCAGTCATCATAAACTTACTAATTTTTTCAAGTCCATTCTGTAAGCCTCTGCTGCAGACAAAGAATCCAACCACAACGGTTAAAATCATCCAGAATGCCATCTGCTTTGGATCACCAAGCAAATTGGAAAATGCTTGCGCTGTATCTTCCGTAGTCATTCCAGTTGTAAACTCACCGGTCACAAACTTGAAGAAGTATGTTACCATCCAACCAGATACAGTTGTGTAATACATCATCAGCATATAGCAGCCAAAGATTGCTACCCATCCATGGATGTGCCACTCGCTGCCCTTCTTTTCCAATGCCTTATACCCAAGCACCGCACTCTTTCTGCTTGCACGTCCGACTGCCAGCTCCATTGTCAGCACCGGCAAACCCATTGCCACCAGAAAGATCAGATAAAACAGGACAAAAATGCCACCGCCGTTTTGTCCTACGACATACGGAAAACGCCAAACGTTTCCGATTCCAATCGCGCAGCCTGCACTTACAAGCAAAAATCCCAAACGCGATTTAAAAGATTCTCGTTTCACGAACCCTTCCTCCTCTTTTTTTTGACCAGTTTCGCCATTTTGATTCTAGTTATTGTCATTATGGCTATTATCATTACGGTCATTTCGTTTATTTTACCATGACGTCGCGTCCAGTGTCAATGACTCAAACAAGCTCCATCTTGATCTTTACTTTTCCGTTTTCTGCATGTACCGATGCAATGCTTCCGTTTACTAGTGTCATCATCGGTGCTAAATGACCAATATCCAGATCCATCAGCACTGGTACCTGATACTCCTTTAACAGATCAATCACGGCATGATACTGGTCTAAACCGATCATTTCCTCGCCAAAATGGAGCGGTCTTCCAATCAGAAATCCCTTCACATGCTCAAACCATCCCGCATGAATCATCTCCCAGATTGCACGGCGAATGCCAAACACATTCAAATCGCACGCTTCCAGGTACCAAATGATGCCATCTTCCTTATAGCGCTCATTAAATGCCTTTACCTGATCAAACTTGGTTCCAGTCAGATTTACAAGACAATCCATGCAGCCTCCGATCAATCTTCCTTTGAATTCAATGACATCCTCCGTTTCAATGGCCTGTACCTCGCCGGTCTGATCTTTTTGTGTCTGAAAGCTTCTCACCATACTCTTCTCTGTCAGATTGTATGGCTCAAGCGGATGCTCCTCATCGCGCAGTCCTTCCTTTTCCCAAAGTGGATAGCTCTGCATCGTCAGCTTCTTTCCTATAAAAAGTGAAAAACTATCCTCAATCGACACATCCCATGGCTCCATGCCAAAAGTTCCCGCACACGGGCCATAAATGGATGCCACATCGCAGATCGTGGTCAATAAAAAGGTAAAGTTTGTGTTGTCCGAGTAGCCCATGTACCACTTCGGTGTCTCCGTCTTGATCGCCTCAAAATCCACATCATCCAGGATTTCGCACATCAGCTCACCGCCGCCACAGGAGATTATGGCATCTGCCTCATCTGACAGATACATCTCATTTAACTCCGCTGCGCACTTTGCAGGTGTATTGCTGATTCCAATTCCGCTACCCTCAAAACAATTTGGACCAAGCTTTGTCCGATAGCCCATTGCATGAAACTTTTCAAGCGCATGCTCAAATGACGTCTTGTACGGCTCAATATTGCATCCAAACGATGGTGCTACAAATCCGATTGTACCATCTTTCTTTAAAAATTCAGGAAATCTCATATTCGTTTTTTCTCCTTTCGCTGCCGAATTTTTCGCTATACGCATTCCGACTCTTGCTTCATCATATCATATCTGTGCTATTCTTGTAAATTAGCCGAATTTTATTTTTGTGAAAAGTCAGCATTCCCTCATCACGCAAACGGCACAGCTGCACCGACAGACCACTTCGATCCACGCCCAGATAATCCGCTAACTGCTGCCTATTATAAGGAATCGTAAACTCAGCCGACTTATTTTTTACCGCCTGCTCCGACAAATACGATAACAGCTTTTCCCTTGTGGAACGCTTCGCCATATGCGTAATTTTCTCGCTAAGCTTTCGGTTTTTCTGCGCCATATCAATCAACAGATTTTGAATCAGCTGCGCGTGAAAGCTGCATCCATCTGGACAGATCGAAAGAATTCGCCCGACATTAAAAAATAGAACTGTGGTCTCCTCCTTTGCCTCCACGCTTACATTTAGTACGCTCCCCGGCACACAGGCAAACACCTCCGCAAAGCACTGACCGACCCCCAACACACTAAGAACATTTCGTCCTCCCCAGACATCCTCCTGCACAACAAGCACACTTCCCGACAGCACCAGTCCCAGCGCCTTTGTCTGTTCGCCCTCGCGCAAAATATATTCCTCTTTTCGATAGGTCTGCTTTCTCGCCTCCAGACAGCCAAACAGCTTTTCCAACTCACTCTCCTCAATGCCACGAAACAGCCCTGACCGCGCTTTTATAATAGGAAGAAAATCTTTCATTCGCCATTCACCTCCACTCAAGATTTCATCAAAACTTTTGCAAATTTTCTTTTTTGTTGAAATTTCAACTGACAATCCTTGATTATTATACTATAATTTGTCCATCACGAAAAGAAAAATTACACGACAAACCTTAGGAGGATTTAAATATGAGCCAGAATTCAACAAGTACACACATGACAAATGCAAACGCAGCAAACAGCATGTTTTGTTTCCAGTGTGAGCAGACCGCAGGATGCACCGGCTGCACCAGAGCAGGTGTCTGTGGAAAGTCCGCAATGACCGCAGAGCTTCAAGATAAGCTGACCGGAGCCTTAATCGCTCTTGCAAGCACGGCTGCCTGTTCAAGCAAAAATCCAGATCACAATCTGACCGCATCTTTGGTGGATGAGATCAATCATCTGATTTTAGAGGGACTTTTTACGACCATTACCAATGTAAATTTCGATGATGCTTCTATCAAAGATCTGACTGCACGCATTCACACAGCTGCTGTAAAAGCAACTAACGCGTGCAATAACACCGTTATTTCCGATTATGATATGAATAACATCTGGAATGCAAACGAGGACATCCGCTCCTTAAAGTCTCTGATTCTGTTTGGTGTGCGCGGTATGGCAGCCTATGCATACCATGCAATGACACTCGGCTACACCGACGCTTCCTTAAATCAGTTCTTCTTAACTGCACTCGACTCTCTTTCCAAGGATTGGGGCATGAACGAACTGCTTCCAATTGTTATGGAGGTTGGCCACTTTAACCTGACCTGCATGGAGCTTCTTGACCGTGCAAACACAGAGACCTTTGGCGATCCGGTACCGGTATCCGTCTCTCTGACTGTTGAGAAAGGGCCATTCATCGTTGTAACTGGTCATGATCTTGAAGATATCAAGCAGCTTCTTGAACAGACAAAGGACAAGGGCATCAATATCTACACTCACGGCGAGATGCTTCCGGCTCACGCTTACCCAGAGCTTAAGAAATACCCTCACTTAAAGGGCAATTTCGGTACTGCATGGCAAAACCAGCAGAAAGAATTTGCTTCTCTTCCGGCACCGATTTTGTTTACAACAAACTGCTTAATGCCGCCGAAGGCTTCCTATGCCGATCGCGTTTTCACTACCGGCGCGGTTGTCTTCCCGAATACACCATTTATTGCCTCATCCACAGATGGTCACAAGGACTTCACTCCTGTTATCGAAAAGGCACTTGAGCTTGGCGGCTTCTCCGAGGATCAGCACTTTACCGGAATCAATGGTGGTTCCAGCGTGATGACTGGCTTTGCCCGCAACGCCGTACTTTCCTCTGCTAGTGAGATTGTTGATGCTGTAAAATCTGGCGCGATTCGTCATTTCTTCCTAGTTGCCGGATGTGATGGTGCCCGTGCAGGCCGCAACTACTACACCGAATTTGTAAAGCAGACACCGTCTGACAGCATTGTTCTGACACTCGCCTGCGGCAAATATCGTTTCAACGATCTTGATCTTGGCACCATCGGATCTTTCCCGCGTCTGATGGATATGGGACAGTGCAACGATGCCTACAGTGCTATCAAGGTAGCTGTCGCACTTGCCGATGCTTTTGGATGTGGCGTGAACGACCTGCCGCTTTCCATGGTTCTCTCCTGGTATGAGCAGAAGGCAGTCTGCATTCTCCTTACACTGCTTCACCTTGGCATCAAGAACATTAAGCTTGGACCGACACTGCCAGCCTTCCTCTCTCCAAATGTGTTAAATTACCTCGTTGAGCACTTCGCAATCGCACCTGTTACAACACCAGAGGCTGACCTGAAGGAAATTCTGGGATAATTATTCTAGTTTCCTTAAACTTCCTATAAAAGAGAAAAACGTAAGCGCTTATGTTGTGCTTACGTTTTTCTCATATTTTCTCATATTTTATATTCCCCGTATAAATACTGATGCTATGCGAAAGAATACCAAATCTTTAATCAAGCAAATCCGAGATGTCACATTTCAAAGCACTAGCCAATCGCACAATGATATCAAATTGTGCTTTATTTAACTCTTTGCTTTTGCGTTCGTATGCTCGTATGGTATTAACAGAAACATCAGCAGCTTTCGCAAGTGCCTCTTGTGTTAAACCACAGCACTTTCTTGTTGTCTTTAGTTTGCTTTCCATATTTAAAAAATGAGCATCAAGCACTTCGTAACTCTTTTGAACATCCGCTTCATGAAGTGTTCCATAAAGTCCAAGCAGCTCACGATAGGATATTGTATCAAGTATACTTTTAAATGTACGACCAGAATACCACTGATAATGCGCTAGCATCCATCCCACCCAATATACATCACTTCGATCATATGCTTCAATCGGTTTCATTTTTTCAATATAACTATCACCAGTAGTCTTTTCTACAACTTCTAAAAACAGCTCTGCCCCACTCTTACCAGCAATATATTTTGGATTTCCATTTTCAAACTGCTCCGCAATATCTGATTGAATAAAGCGGTTCAAGAAATCCGTTCCATCCATACCAAATACAAGAACTGCATCGTGAAGCATATTGCCCAGCGCACGCGACGACTTATCCAGATATAACTGACTGTAGGCGTGAGTCATCATTTTTCATATCCTCCCTCATAATATCCAAAACAAAAATATCATTCATAAGCTGCTCCAAATTTTTCTTACGATTTCTATAAGTGCTACGAGCGCTTTGATCTCTCTCTGCTCTCTTATAATAATATTCCCTATAATCTGCAATTTCATATTCCAAAAATTCAATCTGCTCAAAAGCTCGTTTTGAGAGCAACACGATCTGTTCACCGAGCGTTCCAAGTTGCATCGCAAGATTTAAATCTCTCAAAGAAATGGTATTGTTTACAAAATCCTCTGCAAACGAAAAATACGAGTCATCCGCACGATAGCCAATCATTACATCTACATCAGCCGTATTCGGCATGAAACGATCAATAATAAACTCTCTTGCACTATTTCCAATCGGAGAATTAATATCAAATTTTCTATGAGCAAGCAGTATCGCAAGCCAGTTCAAAATATTGAATTTTCCTTTTGTGAGATGCATCACATTTAATCCATCAAGGTGCAAGATATATTTATTGGAGTATCCATCATTCTTTACCGGACATGCCCACTCTTTTGCAAGCTCAATGTTTTCTGTGCAATAAAATCCTTGTCCATAATCATTATATGTTTTTCCCACTCCAAATCGAGGCACTTCAACGATTTGTTGAGAGCCATGATAAATAGTTAAATTTTGTTTCATAATACCCTCCACAACGAATACTAGAATATTACCTTCTATTCAAAGAGTAATACTCTGGTATTAGTTTGTCAAGGAAGAATTATAGGTGCATCGCATATTTTCCATTTCACTTCACGCCTCCATATTCAGTCAATCTTGCATCAGGTTGGGTATATATTGCACCGGGGGCGGTTTATATTAGGTGTATTTTGCGCCGGGCTTAGGTATATATTGCACTGGGGTTGGGTGTATTTTGCACCGGAATTGGATATATGTTGCACCCTATATATACACTTATATATATACTTTTTACATATACTCTTTCATTCATCTTCTTTATAAAAAGCAGTTGTTTTTCTTAAGATTACGTGTTATACTACATTCAGTAAAGTATTTTTACTATATTTTAAATAAAAGAAGAAAGGTGATGTATACAACTGTGGCAAATGATTTCATATTAGTAGAGCGAAAAATTTTATATAATGATTCTTTAAATTGCAGAGAAAAAATTGCATTAATAATTCTCTTAGATACTGATAATGGAAACATTAGCTACGAACATTTAGCCCAAAAAATGGGCGTTACAAAACCAACCGCAATTACAACAATAAAAAGTCTCAAAGAAAAAGGACTTTTAAAATGTAATTTAAAACAAAATAGAAAAGAAAATGGGAGGACAATCACAAACCAATATTTTGTGACGATTTAATATGGACATATTGTATAGCAAAGATGTCCGGTCATTTACCATGTTGCATACCGATTTTTTGGATTGTGAAATGCTCAATTCAAATGAAAAAATTTTGCTGGCTATTCTGATGCGTTATGATAGCTATGGAAAGAATAATCCACCAACAACTTTCCCTAGTTTTGCTGGACTGTCAAGAAAATCTGGCCTTGCAGAAAAAGTTGTTAAAACCACTTTGAAATCATTGGAAGAAAAACAGCTTATTTGCAAGCAGGCTCGCTATCGCAATGGCAGTCGGGCTCGAGCAGCAAATTTTTATGTGATACAAGATAATCCTTTACTTTGGAAATCATTGAAAGCTGATTCGAGTAATACAAGCAATATTGATACTTTTGATGATACAATTCAAGAGGCAATTGAATTACTCCAATTTGCTGGATACAAGGTAATGAAACCGGTTAACAAGGAAACTTCTTTTTCCGATGTTGGCGCATCAGAAAAAGGCGAATTTGTTTCCGCAAATAATGTAAATTTTGTAGTAAAAAAAGGTGTTCGACCTTTTACGATTATCTATAATGATTTTTTGGATTTTGAAGGACTTCGTTCAAAAGAAAAGCTTATACTAATTTTACTGATGCGTTACGGTGCCACTCGTAAAAACAGTACTGCTTTTCCAAGTATTGAAACACTAGCAAGAAAGACGGGCATGTCAGAACGCAGCGTTCAGTATACCTTAAAGAAACTGATCGAAAAAAAATTGCTTATCAAACAAGCACGTTTTTCAAAAGGCAAAGGGCAGATAAGCAATACCTATATTATTTATGATAACCCAAATCTGTGGAAAGCTCAGGATTCTAAAACTCTGCAAGAACCCTCCAACCAAAGTGAAGTTTCAGTCATTGCAGAGACAATACATTCTCTGGGATACACAGTTGAAAGACAAACAACGCCAGAAAACATTCCGATTAAAGATTCGGATAAAAAGAAAGCGTCCTTTTCTGATGTTGGCGCATCAGAAAAAGACGAATCGCTTTCCGTAAATAATGTAAATTTTGTAGATGTTTCATCTATAAGTGATGATACATCATCAGAATTAAAAAGTCAAGCCCAAATATCAAAACTATACAATGACTCTAATGAGAAATTGGAACGATATTCAAAGGACTTTTTATATAGACATTTTGATTTTGAGAGTGTATACATAATCGCATCACAACGAGAAATTCGTTCCGATACTGTTGATTCTATCTTTGCAATTTTGTATGATATCTTAAATTGCTATACAGCTACGATTATGATTGGAAAAGAACGAAAATCAACCGATATCGTAATCAGCAAATTACTCAAACTAGATAGCTGGGATATTCTTTACGTTATCGAAAAATATACCTCTCAAATCACGGAAATCTACAATCCTTTAAGCTGGATTCGGACTGCTTTATACTTTGCGAGGGAAAAAAACAAATTGGCAATAATAAACGAAATTAATTACAACATGGCCAAACCGTATTGTGAGGGATAAGAAAGCCAGAATTCTCCATTTCTGCCTCACTCCTTCTGTGCTATACTAAAAGATACGATACAATTCATTTTCCAAACACAGAAAGGCGTTATCATGAGTTTTTCCCTCTCACAAAAGAAACATTCCTCCGGTGCGCAGCTGATGACCGAAGGAAACATTGCCAAGCAGCTGATTCTGTTTGCCCTTCCACTCCTTGTCGGAAATCTGTTTCAGCAACTTTACAACACGGTTGACAGCATTGTTGTGGGCAACTACGTCAGCAAAACGGCACTCGCAGCGGTTGGCTCCACCGACTGCATTATCAACACCATCATCGGATTTTTCTCCGGTTTATCCACCGGTGCAGGTGTCGTTATCTCCCATAACTTTGGAAGCCGCGATGACAAGGCACTTCACCGCACCGTACATACCACAATCGCACTGACGCTTGTGCTCGCCGTGTTCTTCACGATCGCAGGACTCTTTTTATCCCCTGTATTTCTTCGCCTAATGGACACCCCTGAGGATGTTATGCCAGAATCCTCCCGTTACCTGACGATCTATTTTGCCGGTGTCTCCGGTCTGATGCTCTACAACATGGGTTCCGGAATTTTGCGCGCAGTCGGTGACTCCACGCGTCCGCTCTATATTCTGATTGTCTGCGCCGTGACAAATATCATTCTCGATTTACTCTTTGTCATTGTTTTCCACATGGGGGTATCGGGCGTTGCACTTGCCACCATCATTTCCCAGTGGATTTCCGCAATCCTCGTGCTGACGATTCTGACAAGAGAGACAAACGCCTACAAACTGACCTGGAAAGATCTTAGCATCGACAAGGCAACTACCCTCTCGATTCTTCGCATCGGTTTTCCAGCAGGACTCCAGATGGCCGTTACCTCCTTCTCTAACGTATTTGTTCAGTCCTACATCAACCACTTTGGTTCGTCTTGTATGGCTGGATGGACGACTTACGGAAAGTTGGATAAGTTCTGTCTGCTTCCGATTCAGAGTATCGGTCTGTCTGTTACCACCTTTGTCGGTCAAAATCTCGGCGCCGGCAATATGCCTCGTGCAAAAAAAGGCACCACCACTGCGCTTTTCATTGCAATCGGTGCTGCCATAATTTTGATGTTCCCGGTTCTTGTATTTGCTCCAACGTTGGCATCACTCTTCACACAGGATCCTGAAGTTCTCACGTTTGGCGTGCGCTTTATCCGTCTGATGATGCCATTTTACATTACAATCTGTTTCAATCAGGTCTATGCCAATGCACTGCGCGGTGCCGGAAATTCCACCGCGCCGATGATAATCATGATGGGAAGCTTCATCGTCTTCCGTCAGATTTATCTGTTCATCATCTCAAAGTGCTTTGACACCGTCGTAGCCGTTGCGCTAGGCTATCCATTTGGCTGGGTTCTGTGCAGTCTGCTCCTTTTTATTTACTATCATAAAGTCGGTCTGCACAGCAAAAAGGGAATTTAATGCTGATGACGAATCAAGCCAAATGCCTTTGAGCATTCCATCACAAAAAGCGGGACAAAGATCAGTCCAAACGCTGCTAGGTACAGCTGCCAGGAAAGCGTTACCAAATCGAACAGAATACGAAGCGGCGTAAACAGTACTGCTAACACTAATACAATCGAAAGCAGTGCGGCCTGATTTAACTTCTTATTTGTGAATGCTCCAATTGCAAAAAGAGAATGCTCGGATCGCATGTTATACGCTTGCACAACCTGTGAAAGTGACAGCACAGCAAATGCCATTGTCTGTCCACCTGCGAGTGTTCCAGTCGCTTTTTCTCCAATCCAAAAAGCAGCAAGTGCAAGCAAACCAAACATAAATCCTTGAAGAAGAATTCTTACACCAAGCCCATGAGCGAATAATCCTTCGCTTTTGGGCTTTGGTTTTTGTTCCATAACCTCCGACTCCACAGCTTCCATGCCGAGTGCGATCGCTGGTAAGCTGTCTGTTACCAGATTAATCCACAATAGATGCATCGATAAAAGCGGTGTCTTATGCCACAGCATCATCGCCGTAAATACGGTAATGACCTCTCCAATGTTGGTTCCAAGCAAATAGCCAACCACCTTTTTTATATTGGCATAGATGCCACGGCCTTCCTTTACGGCATCCACAATCGTTGCAAAATTATCATCAGTCAACGTCATATCCGCAGCGCCCTTTGCCACATCGGTTCCGGTGATACCCATCGCACATCCGATATCAGCAGCCTTCAGTGCGGGGGCGTCATTCACGCCGTCTCCTGTCATTGCTACTACCTGTCCTTTTCGCTGCCAGGATTTCACGATACGAATTTTATTTTCCGGTGACACACGGGCATAGACAGCAATGCTTTCCACCTGACCATCCAACTCCGAATCGGTCATCGCATCGACCTGCGCCCCTGTCACGGCGCGGTCACCATTTCTCATAATGCCAAGCTCCCTTGCAATCGCTGAAGCCGTCACCACATGATCGCCCGTAATCATAACAGGCTTGATTCCAGCCTTGCGACACCTCTCTACTGCTGCCTTCGCCTCCGGTCTTGGCGGGTCGATCATACCAACCAGTCCACAGAAATGAAGATCACTTTCGAGTGCCGTTAACTCATTGCCCGTTGGAATATGATCAATCTCCTTACAAGCAATCGCAAGTACACGAAGCGCCCGCTCACTCATCTCTTCAGTTGCTTTGCGCGCCTGCGCCAAATCACCTGATGTACAAAGAGCCTCCATTCCATCAAATGCACCCTTAACAATCGCAATCAGCTTCCCGTCCATACGGCAAACAACAGTCATTCGTTTTCGATCGGAATCAAACGGCAGCTCTGCCAGACGCGGATACTGTTTCGCAAGTGTCTTCTTGGGCATTCCGTTTTTATGTGCCGCCAGCACGATCGCCGTCTCCGTCGGGTCACCAATGTGCTGCTCCTTGTCCCCATCAAACACAACAGATCCGTCGCAGCAAAGCGTTCCCAGACAAAGAAGATGCTTTATCGCTTCATCTGGCATCACTTCCAACTTTTGGGAATTTTGTGCACCATCCAGATACGTCTCCACCAGTGTCATGCGGTTCTGTGTCAGCGTTCCTGTCTTATCGGAACAGATAACCGAAGCACTTCCCAATGTCTCAACTGCTGGCAAGCGGCGAATCAATGCATTTTTCTTTACCATGCGCTGCACACCGATTGACAGCACGATCGTGACAATAACCGGTAAGCCTTCCGGGATCGCCGATACTGCAAGCGATACTGATGTCATAAACAACTCCATCACTTCAAGACCACTCGCCAGACCGACAACGAAAATCACGGCACATGCCGCCAACGCCAAAATGCCTAAGTACTTACCTAGCTGTGCCAGACGTCTCTGAAGTGGTGTCTGACCATCTTCTGCACCTTCTAACAGATTGGCAATCTTTCCCATCTCGGTATCCATTCCTGTCGCTGTGACTACCGCTACTGCCGTACCGTATGTGATGCTGCATCCAGAAAAGACCATATTGCTTCGATCACCAATCGGTGCATTTTCTTTTGGACAAGCACTTGCATCTTTCTCGGCCGGAACCGATTCTCCTGTTAATGCAGACTCCTCGCTCTTTAAACTGACGCTTCGAAGAAGCCTTGCATCCGCTGGTACAAAATCACCGACTTCCAATCGGATAATATCGCCGGGTACTAACTCGGATGCATCAATGATCGATTCACTTCCATCACGCAGCACCCTCGCATGCGGCGCTGACAGATTCTTTAATGCTTCCAGCGCCTTCTCTGCACGGCTCTCCTGCATAACGCCCATGATCGCATTCACAACTACAATCAATAGAATCAACAATGGCTCAAAGAATCCTTCCGGGTCGCCTTCCACACACGCTACCACAAACGATACCGCCGCTGCTGCCAGCAAGATCAGAATCATCACATCTTTAAACTGCTCTGCAAATCGTTCCAGATTGCTCCTTGATTTCTTTGCACGAAGTCGATTCTCACCAAACTGTTCCCGGCGTTTCTGTACCTCTCTGGTACTTAAGCCCCGCGCCTCCTGCACATCGAGTTCCTGTAAAACTTCTTGTTTGTCCTTACTGTGATACTCCATACGCAAACCTCCTTTTGTTCCTTCTTCCTGTACCTCTCAGAACCAGTTTGGGCTTTTCTTCGCGATATATGCAAAAAGACTCATGTATGCCTTATCAATTGTAAAAGCACACATGAGTCTCATTCTTTAAGATTTGCCAGGCACATGCCGAGTCTGTTGACAAATCACGTAATCCGCGAATTACTCCCTCACAAGATTCAATTGTTCAGTTCTGATACTGTCACTATACCATATCGCAATCAGAAAAGTCAACCCTCATTTTCGATTAGTTTGGGCAGGAAATAGCGCAGCTGGATAAACCACCAGTACCAGTCGTGTGAAACATCGCTTCCCCAGAGATCGCACCATGCATGGATTCCCTTCTCATCAAAGATGCGTTTCAAGTTGCGTAAGGTCTGCACGCCTTCATACTCCCAGGCACCCTGTCCGACACAGAAAACCATCTTCTTCTGATTGTATAGATGAATATATGGATGATCTGACGGCATATTTTCAAGGAAGCGCTCCGGAGAATTCTGGTACAGATTTCCATCACACCATCCATGGAAGAAATAATCGCTGTTGTACACGCCTGAAAGCGCAAGCACACCGCTAAACAATTCCGGGCGGCGTAAGAACGTAATTGCCGCATGATTAGCGCCTAAACTAAGACCTGTCACGATTGGAAGCGTAGCCGATGAACTTTTCTCCATAAGAATCGAATACGCCTCATCCACAAGATAGTGATGATACTGCTCCTGTCTTGCCGAACGCCATTCTAGAATTCCATTCTGGCAGGACCAACTCTCCTCGTCTACCGTGTCCACGACAAAAATCTGAATTCGTCCCTGCTCGATAAAATCACTTAACTGGCCAATTACACCAAAGTCCTCATAATTGTTGCATTTTGAATCCTGCGTTGGAATCGCAAGCACCGGCACACCGGCATGACCGTAAATGCACATGTGCATTGTCTTTCCCAGACAGTTGCTGTAATGTTCAATATACTCTTTTTTCATGTTGCTCCCTCCTATGTCCATTTGCACAAAATAAAAAGTGGTAATGACATACGCGATCTGCCGTCATAACCACTTTTTTACTGTTCCCTGCGGGAATCGAACCCACAACTGAGACTTAGGAGGTCCCTGTTATATCCATTTAACTAAGAGAACTTTATTCACATATGCAGCAGGCCATCCGTTCTTTTTTACCACAAAATGGCGCTTCATACGTCATTTATCATAGCATACTTTCTGTTGTCTGTCAAACGAAGTTTGCCGTGCCCTGCAGCCAGATGTCACCCTTAAAGCGTCGTCCAACCATCGGTTCTCCCATCAGTCCGGCGCGGTTGACCAACACGCGAATGCTGATATTATTGCACATCACATCCATCTGACACAACGGTTCCTTGCTGATTTCATTGACAAGCGGCACTACGCTCATGATCTCTCCGATAATTGTATAGCGATCGCATTCCATGCCACATGGCATAATACTCGACTCAACCATCGTATAGATATCACAGCTGTTTAACAGCTTGCCTACCTTATTGCTCAAATTCATATCGTCGATCGTCAGACTGTCGATCGCTTCCTGACTGCCCTCTCTTGCCGCCTCGATCAGCTTCTGGCGTCCCTGCTCTTTTTTCTTGGCAAGGCGTGCCGCTTCTGGGCGTTTCAGAATCGGAAGAAGGATTTTGCCCTGCGTACACAGAGCAGACAGGCAGACCCCTGTCACAGTCGGATAGAATCCCTCAAGTACCTGATACTTTCGGTACTCCATAAAGTTATTGACAGCAAAAATCAGATTCAATCCCAGTCTCGCATCGTCACAGACACCGTCATATGCCTCTCTTGCACTTTTGCGCTCAATTGAACACTCTGCCTGTGAGGAACAGACATCGCTGTTGATATACGGTGCGTAATACTCCATCTGAAAGCTGCCCTGCGTGTCCTCTTCCCCGCAGATCATCATGCCGATATTCGGCGCGACCTCCTTGGTGTAGACAATCAGGCTGCTCTCCTCATCCAACCGGATGGTACGAACCTGATCCGGGAAGCTCTGCACGCTGCTTAACAGCTGCTGAAGCTGAGACTTTTTCTTAATTTGTCCAAATCCGATCGCTGGTAAGTATGCGTGCATATGATTCCCTCCTTTATCAATTTCCTATCGCTTTGATCGTATCGATTTTCTATTATTTCGATTACTTTTATTACTTCTTCGGAACCATCTTTTCCATTCCGCCCATGTATGGACGCAGAACTTCAGGAATACGAACGCTTCCGTCTGCCTGTAAGTTGTTCTCTAAGAATGCGATCAGCATACGCGGCGGAGCAACTACAGTATTGTTTAGGGTATGAGCCAGATACTTTGTCTTGTCCGCTCCAACAACACGAATACCAAGACGACGTGCCTGTGCATCTCCCAAGTTGGAGCAGCTTCCTACCTCAAAGTACTTCTTCTGACGTGGAGACCAAGCCTCAACATCGACAGACTTTACCTTCAGGTCAGCCAGATCACCAGAGCAGCACTCCAGTGTACGAACCGGGATGTCCATACTGCGGAACAGATCTACCGTGTTCTTCCACAGCTTGTCATACCACATCATGCTGTCTTCCGGCTTACAGATTACGATCATCTCCTGCTTCTCGAACTGATGGATACGGTATACACCTCTCTCCTCCAGGCCGTGAGCACCCTTCTCCTTACGGAAGCATGGAGAGTAGCTTGTCAGAGTATATGGAAGATTCTCTTCCTTGTTAACAGTATCAATGAACTTTCCGATCATGGAATGCTCGCTGGTTCCGATCAGGTAAAGATCCTCACCCTCGATCTTGTACATCATAGCATCCATCTCTGCAAAGCTCATAACGCCGGTAACAACATCGCTTCTGATCATGAAAGGCGGTACGCAGTAGGTAAATCCGCGATTGATCATGAAATCTCTTGCGTAAGAAATCACTGCGGAGTGCAATCTTGCAATGTCGCCCATCAGATAGTAAAATCCGTTTCCAGCAACTCTTCTTGCGCTGTCAAGGTCGATACCGTTGAAGGACTCCATGATATCGGTGTGATATGGAACCTCGAAATCTGGAACAACCGGCTCGCCGAAACGCTCAACCTCAACGTTCTCGCTGTCATCCTTTCCAATCGGAACGGACGGATCAATGATGTTCGGGATGATCATCATCTTCTGCTTCAGATCTGCCTCAACCTGCTTCTCCTCTGCGCTCAGTGCTGCCATGCGCTCCTCGGAAGCTGCATCCTCTGCACGAAGCTTCTCAGCCTCTTCTACCTTTCCCTGTGCGCGAAGTGCGCCGTACTGCTTGGATGCCTTCTTATGATTTGCACGAAGGGTCTCTACTTCTTTCTTGATCTCACGGTTGCGAAGATCCAGAGCGATCACCTCATCAACCAGCGGCAGTTTTGCATCCTGAAATTTATTGCGGATATTCTGTCTGACAACGTCCGGATTCTCACGGACAAACTTGATATCTAACATAGCTTTCCAAACCTTTCTGTATCTACTCTCATACTCACATGAATGCCTTGTTTTATCAGCAAAACAGACATTAATTATTATATACCACGGATTCTTTTTTGTAAAGTGGGTTGTGGAATGTTCCACGTGGAACATCTCTAGGTTGTCAATTATCATCTTCCGTGTTAAGATATCGTCAGTTCCCCAAAATAAAAAAACAATGGGAGAGCTCCAACAGAATTTATCAACATCAGGAAGGACATTACCATGACTTATACTCACTTATTATTTGACCTCGACGGCACCTTGTTTGACTTTGATGCCGGAGAAACTTATGCCTTTCACAAGGTATGCGACGCTTTCCACGTTCCATTCTCAGAAGAGACGCTTGCTCTTTACCAGGGAATTAATCTTTCCTACTGGAAGGCATACGAACGCGGCGAAATCACTACTACTGCTCTGTCCGTTGCGCGATTCCGTGATTTTCTTGCTGCAGTCGGTGGAAGCGGTGACCCAGCGCTTATGAGCAAAAGCTATCAAGATCATCTTGGCGAGGACTGTACACCAATTCCAGATGCCCTTCGCGTATGCCGTATTCTGCGTGAAAAAGGCTATTCGATCTCCATTATCACCAATGGCAGAAGTGCCACACAGCACAGCCGTCTCTCCCGATCTGAGCTTCCCCCTATGATTTCTGAATTATTCATCTCGGAGGAACTTGGTTGTCAGAAACCTAAAAAGGAATTTTTCGATGCAGTATTTGAACAATTACAGATTCCTGTTTCTCAGGCACTTGTCATCGGTGATTCTCTGACTTCTGATATCAGCGGTGGTATCCAGTATGGCATTGACACTTGCTGGTTCAATCCAAAAGGTGCTACGAATACCATGCCACAGGCACCAACCTATGAAATCAGACAGCTGAGTGAATTGCTTTCTATTCTTTAATACAACAAAACGGTTTTTCAAAGTAGTATTTACTGCCTTGAAAAACCGTTTTCTTTATAATTATAATTACGTTATTTATACCCTGTTTAATTTACTGATGCTCATCATTATCCTGCTGTACCGGAGTTGCCTGCTGCATCTGCTTCTCTTCCAGCTTTGCTGCATCGACATTATAATTTAATGCCATCGCCAATGCGTCACGCTCCTCATTGCTGAGTGTTGCATGAGACTCACCGTGAATGATCTCTTTGAGATAGCTATAACAGCCATCCTGTGTATGCATACTGCTTAAAACAAAACCACTGTCATCTCCATCCAGAAGTGCCAGTGAAAAGCTAAGCTTTCCAGCCATTCCACGGAAGGTATCATACTTCATAATACCAATTTTCTTGTAGGTCGCCTTGAGACCTTTCTTCATACTGATGATCTCATCAATATCACGCTTGCATTGGTTCTTTACACGCTTGTTATCTTCTACTACGGTCTTTAAGATGCCCTCAAGTGATTTCCCATCATTGCCACGCATAAAATCTTCGTATGCAGTTTGCAGTTCCTTCATTCTGCTGTTCATGACAGTCATGCAGATTACGAGAATCAAAATCACAACAAACATACCTGCTAAAAAGAACAGACTGTACTGTTGTGTAAATTCCATCGCCTGATTCAGAATTTCCATATTTTATTTTCCTTTCCTCTGATCGGACAGTTATCCTCTGTCCTTTTTCACTTTTTTTAAGTTTTCACCAATTTAATTGATTGTATCCTCAGTGATTCCCATCAGCTCAATAATACGTTCCAGATCATCATTTGAATAATAGTCGATCTCAATCTTACCCTTATCCTCGGACTTTCTCTTGATCTGTACCTTTGTTCCCATACGAGACTTCATACGACTTTCCAATGTCTCATAAAGTGTCTGATTCTGCAAGACTGGTCTGGTAACTGCTGTCTCATTCCTCTTATCCAACAAATTTTTAATATACTTTTCCGTATCGCGCACGCTTAACTGTTCGTCCACAACCTTCTGTGCCACAGCTCGCTGCTGCTCTTTATCTTCCAGTCCCAAAATTGCCTTTGCATGTCCATTTGTAATCTGGCCATTCATCAGCATAAGCTGAACCTCGTCATCTAGTTTCAGAAGTCTCAGTGCATTGGTGATCACACTACGGCTCTTGAATACCTTCTCTGCGATCTCCTCCTGCTTTAACTGGTACTTCTCAATCAAGGACTGATATGCCTTTGCCTCTTCAATTGGATTTAAATCCTCTCTCTGGAGATTTTCGATCAATGCAATCTCTGCAATCTGCTGTTCATCATAGTCCTTTATAATAACTGGGATATCCTTTAATCCAGCCTGCTTTGCTGCTCTCCATCTGCGCTCTCCGGCAATGATCTGATAATGATCCTCTACTTTCTTTACTACGATCGGCTGAATCACGCCATATTTTTTGATGGATTCTGCAAGCTCCGTTAATGCTTCCTCATCAAACTTCATCCGTGGCTGGGAAGATGCTGGCTCCACCAGACGCAGCTTTACTGTTGTCTCTGGTTCTTTTTTCTCTGCCGCCACTGCTGAATCTTTTTTCTTTACATCTACTGCATAGGCATTGCTGATCAATGAATCAATGCCTTTGCCGAGTCCTTTTCCAAGACCACCTTTTTTATTAAGTGCCATTCGTTCGTCCTTTCTAAAATTATGCTTTTCTGAAAGCATACACACATTCCTTATTCTCTGTTAATTACCTCTTCTGCCAACTGATGATATGCCTCCGCACCTGTTGATCTTGGATCATACAAATTGATCGGAAGTCCATGGCTCGGTGCCTCGGCAAGACGTACATTTCTCGGAATAATGGTCTTATAAACTCTCTCCTGCAAATTATCCTTTACATTCTCCACTACCTGCAAGGACAGATTTGTTCTCGCGTCATACATGGTAAATACGACGCCTTCCATTTCCAGATCTGGATTCAGACGGCTCTTTACCAGATTGATTGTATGTAACAGCTGAGTAAGTCCTTCGAGTGCATAATACTCACACTGAATCGGGACAAGCACAGTATCTGCTGCACTCAAAGCATTAACGGTCAACATGCTTAAAGACGGTGGGCAATCAATTACGATAAAATCATACTGTTCCTTTATTTCATCCAGCGCATCCTTCAGAATAAATTCCTTGCGTTCCACATCAATTAACTCGATTTCCGCTCCAGACAAATTCACATTTGATCCGATAAGGGAAAGGGTATCAAACAGTACATTTTCCATGATACATTCCTGAATTGTGCAGTTATCTGTAATTAAATCATACAGAGAATGCTCCAGTTCATTCTTATCAACACCGAATCCACTGGTGGTATTTCCCTGAGGATCCATATCAATGATAAGTACATTTTTCTGGTATTCTGCTAATGAGGCTGCCAGATTGATTGCCGTAGTGGTCTTGCCGACTCCACCTTTCTGATTTGCAACAGCTATAATTCTTCCCATAATATCCTCACTTCTGCTAAATAGCGTGATTTTTTTGCATCTTTTCTACAGTATAGCACTTCTTTCTTTAAAATGCCATAAAAAAATGTTCCACGTGGAACGTTCTCCCCGTGAAACATCTTCTTTTGTTATTTATGTTCCACGTGGAACATTGTATCTTAATTTTGTTTCACGTTCCACGTGGAACATTGCTAATCACAGTTCACATGTCCTGTCAGATCTGTAAAATCCCATGCTTGCATGAGGATTTTACAGATCAACAGGACAGAGTGGACGCCCGTCAATGAGCAAAACAAAGCTGCGCGCGGACTTTGTTCGCGTTTTGCAGCGACGCACGGAACGTGCGGTTTTGCGAATTGGCGTCCTGTGAACTGTAAATACCCCTACTGCAGCGGTTCCTTGCTCGGCAAGCCCGCTTTTCTCGGGTATTTCTTGGATGTTGGCTCTTTCTTCTTCACGATAACAAGGCTGCGTCCAATATCCGAATCTGGCAAATCAAAGTAGATTGCATTCTCCTTTGCGCCACCGAGCAGATGTACCGCCTTCTTTGCCTTGTCGATCTCCTCCTCGGCATTGCCAGACTTATACGCCACAAAGCATCCGCCCACCTTTGCATATGGAAGACAATACTCGCACAGCGTTGACATATTGGCTACTGCTCTGGATACTACGCAGTCAAACTGCTCTCGAAGTTCCACTTTTCTGGCACCATCCTCCGCACGATAGTGAACAGTAGTGATATTCTCCAGACCAAGCTGCTCAATCACCTGATTTAAGAAGTTTAATCTCTTATTTAAAGAATCAAGTAATGTCACCTTCAATTCTGGATACATAATCTTTAGCGGAACGCCCGGAAAACCGGCACCAGTTCCAACATCAATCAGCGTTTTGGTGTCTTTCGTAATAAAAGTCTCTGATTTGAGTACGCTATCCACAAAATGCTTCTGAACAACCTCATCAAACTCAGTGATTGCAGTAAGATTCATCACCTTATTCGTCTCAACAAGCATCTCATAATACTGATAAAACTGCTCTGCCTGTCTGTTGGTCAGTTCATGTCCAATCTGGGCAAATGCATTCATAATTTTCTCAATGCATTCTCCCTGCCGTATCGTTTCTCCCATTTATCTCCTCCTGTTTACTCATTTCTATCAATTCTATCAATCCATTTTTATTTGCAATTCATTTCTATTTATCTGTTGTCTATTTGTTTACCTATCTATTTTATCTATTTAAATAGACAAGTAATACTGATATATCAGCCGGTGAAACACCTGATATTCTGGATGCCTGACCAATCGAAGCTGGCTGATATTCGTTCAGCTTCTGGATTGCCTCTTTTCGCAAGTTCGGTACCTGACTGTAATCAAAGTCAAGTGACAGCTTCTTCTTTTCCAGCTTTTTAAACTGCTCTACCTGCTGTAACTGACGCTTGATATAGCCCTCATACTTGATACTGATCTCAACCTGCTGTGTGACAGCCTCCGGCAAATTCGGTCGTTTTGTGTCGATTTCTTTCAAATTATTGTAACAGATTTCCGGACGCTTTAACAACTCTTCCAGTGTCATTCCACTCTTTAAAATGGTGCTGTTATGCGATTCAAGAAATGCTTGTACCTGCGGTGTTGTACCGATTGTTGCGTTGTGAAGTCTCGCAATTTCTGCCTCAATCTGTCGTTTTTTATCGTTTAACTTTTCATATCGCTCATCGGAAATTAAACCAATTTCATGGCCGATTGGTGTCAGACGAAGATCGGCATTATCCTGACGAAGAAGCAAACGATACTCCGCACGAGAGGTCATCATACGGTATGGCTCATGATTTTCCTTTGTTACAAGGTCATCAATCAGCACGCCGATGTAGGCCTGTGAACGGTCTAAAACAAGCTCCTGACGTTCTAACGCATGCATGGCCGCATTGATTCCGGCAATGATACCCTGCGCTGCCGCTTCCTCGTAACCAGAGCTTCCGTTAAACTGTCCGGCACTGTATAATCCACCGATTTTTTTAAACTCAAGTGTTGGCTTTAGCTGTCTTGGATTGATGCAGTCATACTCGATCGCATAGGCATTTCGCACGATCTTTACATTTTCCAGACCTGCTACGGTATGGTACATTTCATACTGCACATCCTCCGGCATAGAACTGGACATACCGCCCAAATACATCTCGTTTGTGTACAGTCCTTCCGGCTCGATGAATACCTGATGGTGATCCTTATCTGCAAAACGCACCACCTTATCCTCAATGGATGGACAGTAACGCGGGCCTGTTCCGTGGATCACACCAGAGTAAAGCGGCGAGCGGTCGAGGTTGCTTCGGATGATTTCGTGAGTATGCTCATTGGTGTAGGTCAGCCAGCAAGAAACCTGCTCCTTCTGCACACTCTCCGGGTCGGTTGTAAAGGAGAACGGAACGACACGCTCATCGCCTTTTTGCTCCTGCATTTTTGAAAAATCAATGCTTCTCTTATCGACTCTCGCCGGTGTTCCCGTCTTAAAACGAAACATCTCAATGCCAAGCTCCTTTAAGGAATCGGTCAGATGAGTTGCCGCCTGAAGTCCGTTTGGTCCTGTCTCGTTGCTGACATCACCGTAGATACAGCGCGCCTTCAGATACGTTCCAGTCGCAAGCACAACGCATTTGCAATGGTAAATTGCACCCGAATAGGTGACAACACCATTGATATGATTATTTTCATCGACAAGAAGTTTGCACACCTCTGCCTGACGAATCGTAAGCTTCTCGGTATTTTCCATCGTCTGGCGCATCTCCTGCGAGTACGCACGCTTGTCTGCCTGCGCGCGAAGGGAATGGACTGACGGTCCCTTTGATGTATTTAACATCTTGGACTGGATAAAGGTCTTGTCAATATTTTTACCCATCTCACCGCCAAGCGCATCGACCTCTCTTACAAGGTGACCTTTCGAGCTTCCTCCGATGTTTGGATTACACGGCATCATCGCGATGCTCTCTACGCTCACGGTAAATACAATGGTCTCAAGTCCAAGTCTGGCACATGCGAGTGCTGCCTCACAGCCCGCATGACCGGCTCCGATCACCACCGCATCATAATATTCTTCTAAAACAGCCATATATTGCCTCCAATGTATGTTTTATTTTCCCATGCAGAACTTCGCAAAGATACGGTTCACCAGATCCTCCTCGACCTCCTCACCGATCACTTCGCCCAGACTAGTGTAGGCATCCATCATGTCGATCGTAAGCATATCCTCCGGCATCTCATTTTCAATACCCTCCTCTGCCAGCGCTAAGCTGCTGCATGCATTCAAAAGACATGTCTTCTGTCTTGCATTCGTGATGATAACCTCATCATTTCCTGCCAGCATTCCCTGCTCAAACATGCCTCGTATTGTCTGTTCTAATGCATCAAGTCCGTCCTCTTTTGCAGCAGATATCCACAAAACTGGTGCACTTATCCCCGAATCTTTCAGATCCTGTGGATGAATGACTGGCACTAGGTCGGACTTATTTAACAGAATAATACTTTTTTTGTCTTTTAGCAACTCCATAATCTGCATATCGTCCTCATCAAGTGCTCGAGACGAATCTGCCACATAAATTAAAAGATCTGCCTTTGCCGCCGCCTCTCGCGCCTTCTCGACACCTATTCTTTCCACAACATCCGATGTGTCACGAATGCCCGCCGTATCGACAAGAATTAAGCTTAGATCCCCTAACATAATCTGCTCCTCAAGCGTATCGCGCGTCGTACCGGCAATCTCCGTTACAATCGCACGCTGTCTGCCAGAGAGGGCATTCAAAAGAGAGGATTTTCCAGCATTTGGCTTTCCGACAATTACGGTACGAATGCCTTCGGTAAGAACCTTTCCGTTGTCAAAGGAATCGGCCATTCTTTGCACATCAGCTCGAATCTTCTCGATACGCCCTGTGAGGCCCTCTGTATAGCCTTCTAGCGAAATATGCTCCGGATCGTCTAATGCAGCCTCGATATATGCGATCTCGTCTAAAAGGGCACTTCTGAGGCTTTGTATACGGTTCTTAATTTTTCCAGAGAGCTGTTCAAGCGACGCATCCATCGCAAAACGATTTTTCGCAGAGATTAGCTCCATGACAGCCTCCGCCTGGGACAGATCAATTCGCCCGTTTAAAAACGCTCTTTTTGTAAATTCACCCGGCTGCGCAGGAGCTGCACCGTTCTTTAAGACGCAGTCTAACACGCGCCTCGTGACAAGGATGCCGCCATGGCAGTTAATCTCCACGGTATCCTCCGCCGTAAACGAACGCGGACCTCTCATAACCGATACCATGACCTCATCAATCACTTCATTTCCATCACAGATATAGCCGTAGTGAATGGTGTGTGTCGGCGCTTTTGATAGCTTCTTTGCAGAAGAACCCTTTCCTGAATCAAATGTGCCGTTCTTGATTGCCTCTGCCTCTTTTTTTGTTCGATATACGCGGTCAATAACCTCAAATGCCTGCGGGCCGCTGATTCGGATGATGCTGATTCCCGCCGGGCTGAGCGCCGTTGCGATCGCCGCGATTGTACTATTTTCTTTCATGTTCTACCTCATTTCATAACATCTCGAATGATACAGAAAATGCCACTCAACAGTCCGTATGAACTTTGAATGGCACTTTCTCTATTATTCCTCGGAAGCCGTTTCCTTTGCCTTTCTCGGCGCAGTTACGCTTCTGTCGTAATTTGTTTTGTATCCTTTGTCATAGCTTTTGTAGTACCTTCTCTGTGGAATTGCTTCCTTCTTTGGAAGTACCACTACATGGCGGAACGGATCCTCGCCCTCGCTCTTGGTATATACAAACTTATCATCCTGAAGTGCAGAGTGGATGATCCTTCTCTCGTAAGGATTCATCGGCTCAAGCGATGCCGGACGTCTTGTTCTCTTTACCTTGTAGGCAATGTTCTTTGCCAGCTGCTCGAGAGTTTCCTTTCTTCTTTCACGGTAATTCTCGGTATCCAGCTTGACACGGATATATTCTTCGCTGTGTTTGTTGATTACAAGGCTCACCAGATGCTGTAAGGAATCCAGTGTCTGTCCTCTTTTTCCGATCAGGATGCCCATGTCTTCTCCTGTCAGAACGATATCCACAACCTGCTCCTCTTTGTTGTAAGCAATCGCGATATCGACTTCCATGTTCATCTCACGGAAGATCTTCTGTAAGAATTCTTCACCCTCATCGATAAAATCGGACTTTTTGCGTGCACGGATCACAGCCGGCTTCGAACCGATAAAACCAAGCAGACCATTCGAACCTTTTTCAACAACCTCATACTCAAGTTTTTCACTGGTGATCTGAAGCTGAAGCAATGCGCTGTTTACGGCTTCATCTACATTCTTTCCAGTGAAGGTAGCAAACTCTGTCATACAAACCTTACCTTTCTGAATCTGCAAGCTTCCCCAACCAAGCAATCATGAAGAAACTGATTACTTTTTGTTCTTCTTTTCACTCTTTTCGTTGTACTGCTGAACCATTCCGGCCTTTGATGCCAGTTTGCCCTTCTTTTTCTGGGTGGAAGAGTAGTATTCAGTTGACTTTTCAACCTGCTTTGTTACACGCTCTTTCAGCTCAGCCTCTTTCTTTTCTTCGAGTTCTCTTTCCTCTTCGATGGTACGCACGTTCATAACGGCCTTTGCCTTCAGCGGCTTCTGACCCTTCTTAACACGCTTTACATTTGCCTTTTCAATGTTCTTTTCAACCATCTGATTGATATCAATACGCTCCATGTACTTGTTTACGATCAGCTGAATCAGGATCATAACAACGGAAGATGCAATCCAGTATACACCGATACCTGCGGAGAATGTGAAACAGAAGAATACGGACATAAGCGGCATTACAATGTTCATGGTCTTCATTGTGCTTCCCATTGTGTCCTCAGAATTCTTGTTTCCGGTGTCAGTCTGCATCATCTTGGAGCTGAGCCACTGGGTAAGACCAGCCAGAATCGGGATTAAAACGCCCGGCCACAGCTGCTGTGCAGGTGCGGTTGCCAAATCCATTCCCAGGAAATAATTTGCCTTCTCGATGCTTGGAAGAGCCTTTGATACATACTCATTCAGGTTCGGGAAGATCTCGGTAAACTTGGTCCACTCAGACTTATCAAAGTTGTAAAGCATATCGATAAGCTTATTGTGATCACCTAAATTTGCAGCGGTGACACCATTTTGCTGTGCGAGTGTCACAAAATCGGAATTATCCATATAAGTAGGAATGCTCTCTAATGCTTCAACGATTGGCTCGTAGAACGCTCTTACCTTTGTGATATAACCCGGAATCTTGTAAATAACCTGATACAGAGCGAACAGAATCGGCATCTGGATTAACATCTGTACACATCCGCCTGTTGGGCTGGTGCCGTACTTTGCATAGACATCCTTTGTCTCTTCATTCTGCTTGAGCAGCATTTCATTGTACTTCGGACTCGACTTGTCCAGATTTGCATATTTTTTCTGGATTTGCTGGATCTCCGGCATCATAATACTGTTTAACTTTGAAAACTTCTGCTGTTTAATGGAAAGCGGAAGCATCAGAGCCTTGATGATAATCGTAAACAGAATAATCGCCAATCCAATGCTTGCGATGCCAAACATGTCCAGAAATTCATAAATTCCGTTCATGATAACACCAAGCACTTTTGCAACCGGTCCTACAATGAACCAATTACTCTGTGTTAATGATAAAAAATCCACTTGTTTTCCTCCTTAAGCTACCTACGGAACAGGGTCGTACCCCCCTTTTGAAAACGGATTGCAGCGCAATATCCTCCAAATAGCAAGTAAGGAGCCTTTAAAAGCTCCATACTTTTCCAACGCCTCTATCGCATATTGCGAGCAAGTTGGGGTATATATACAGTGGGTCCGGACTTTAAGAGGTGACAGATATTTCTGATAAAACCTTATCATACGAATCATAATCTTCTTCATAGTCCCGACCCTACTTCGATTCTAAAAAAATATTCTGCTTCCTTCCTACATGGAAAAAAGCATCCTCAATTTCCATTAATCCTTGTTCCTTCGCCAACGGTCTGGCAACAATCACTATGTCCAATCCTTGTATTAATTCTTTTTCGTGTAAGCGGCAGCATTCGCGGATTACTCTTGTAACCCGATGTCGAACGATGCTGTTTCCTACCTTTTTACTGACCGATATGCCAATACGGGTATCAGCGCGGCCGTTTGGCATCTTATACATGACCAACGACCGATTCGCCTGAGACTGCCGTTTGCTGTAGACTTTTTGAAAGTCTCTATTTTTTTTAAGAGAGTTGATACTGCTCAATTAAGCAGAGAGAACCTTTCTTCCCTTTGCTCTTCTTGCTGCCAGAACCTTTCTTCCTCCCTTTGTGCTCATTCTTGCACGGAAACCATGAACCTTTGCATGGGATCTCTTCTTTGGCTGAAATGTCATCTTCATAACAAAACACCTCCTTGTTTTTCTGTGTTGTTTTCAAATCCTTACTGTTGTTTCTTAGGTTGCACCCGAAGGTGCGGTTTTGCGGCGTTTTGGGCGCCGTTGCAAAAATTGGACATCATACGCATTATATTAAGAAACCGACGTTTCGTCAAGTTTTTTTTCGTGTTTTTTATTATTTTATTACAATTCACATGCCCATTCGCAAAACCGCACGTTCCGTGCGTCGCTGCAAAACGCGAACAAAGTCCGCGCGCAGCTTTGTTTTGCTCATTGACGGGCATCCACCGCGTCCTGCTGATTCGTCAAATCTTTATGCAAGCATACGATTTGTCCGAATCTAGCATGACGCGTGAATTGTAGCACAAAAAAGTTATCCCCAACTTATCCCCATAGTTATCCACCATTTTTTTGTCCCAAAAACCTGTGGATAAAAGTTATCCACCATTTGGGGATAACTTTGGGATAATTATGGGGATATTTCAAAAAACACATCTCTAACCCGCAATTTTCCGACAAACTTTTTTTTGTGGATAATGTGGATAAGTACATCTGTTCGGGGGATAAGTATGTGGATAATTCATTTTGTTTATTTTGTAAAACTATTTTATCCACATTATCCACAATTGACTGTGCCCTACCCCTCTCTTTGTTTTCCACATACAATCCACAGCTTTTTGCCACTTATCCACATGTTATCCCCAGCTTATCCACAATATTATCCACAATTTCTCACCGATACTGGGGATATTTTCTACACCCTGCTCTCCTCTTCTCTCTTGAAATTCTTCATTATTTTTAGTATAATATCATTATATGGGCTAACAGGCTCTTTTCTCGAAAATTACCATATACCGACGTCAGGAGTAACAAATGATTGACAAATTAAAGGAAAACTGGGATGCCATAAAAGACACCCTTAAGGAGAATTATGATATTTCGAAGGTATCCTACGATACCTGGATTGTCCCAATGGAAATCCACAACGTAGATAATGATCAGGTCTATATTCTGGCAGATACAAAAGGTATCCCCAATATATTAGACTATATCAAGAAGAAGTACAAGCAGATTCTTGAGATTGTCATTGAGGAGAAGATCGGCCTGCACTGCAATGTGATCTTTGTTACCCCGGAGGACTTAGAGAAACACCAGACACCTACGCCGGACGCCTCCAACATCATGACCCCTGAGTTAAACTCTTACTATGCTGCTGTAATGAATGCAAACTTAAATCCACGCTACACGTTTGATACGTTTGTTGTCGGCTCCAATAACCGATTTGCCCATGCAGCATCTCTTGCAGTCGCAGAATCCCCAGGAACCCTCTACAATCCGCTGTTTATCTACGGTGGCGCTGGTCTTGGAAAGACCCATCTGATGCAGTCGATTGCCCACTATATTCTGCGCTCTGACCCAAATGTACGCGTGTTATACGTGACGAGTGAGACCTTCACCAATGATTTGATCGACTCTCTCAAGGGCAAGAAAAACGCAGAGTTTAAAGAGAAATACCGCAGCATTGATGTCTTGATGATTGACGATATTCAGTTTTTGATTGGAAAGGAAAGCACCCAAGAGGAGTTTTTCCACACCTTCAACTATTTATATGAGACGGGCAAGCAGGTTATCATCACTTCTGATAAACCGCCGAAGGACTTCACAAACCTTGAAGAGCGCCTTCGTTCCCGCTTTTCCGTCGGTCTCCCGGTTGACGTATCCGCCCCGGACTATGAGACCCGTGTTGCGATCCTTCATAAAAAAGAGGAGAGCGAGAACACAAAGATTTCTGACGATATTATCAACTATATCGCAGAAAACATCAACACCAACATTCGTGAGCTTGAGGGTGCGCTCAACCGCATTACCGCCTTTAAGCGCCTTTCCAATAAGGAAATCACGCTCAGTATGGCGGAGGATGTACTGCGCGACATTATCAACAACCATAAGGAGGTAACGGTAACCGTTCCTCTGATTGTGGAAGTGATCGCATCACACTTTGGCTTTGAGGCTGATGAGCTTCTCTCACAGAAGCGAAACAAGGATATCGCCTACCCACGCCAGATTGCGATGTATCTGTGCCGCAAAATGACCGATCTGTCCCTTCAGCAGATCGGAAAAGAGCTTGGAAATCGTGATCACACGACTGTCCGACACGGCATTGAGAAGATCACGGAGGACCTCAAAACGAGCAAATTTTTACAGGACACAATCGACGTTTTACAGAAGAAAATTAACCCTGCGTTGGGATGATTAGACAAAACGTCTTTTGGGATGTATGTGGATAACTAGGGCACTTATCCACATAGTTATCCCCAAGTTATCCCCAAAGATTTTCTTCTACAACCCGCATAAATGCTCGATTTTTGAGAGTTATCCACATTATCCCCAACCCCTACTACTACTACTATATATAATAATAATCATTCTATCAGCAAAAAGGAGAGTGCGACCATGCATATTATCTGTCCACGAGAAGAGTTACAAAAAGGCGTTTCAATCGTTTCCAAAGCCGTCTCCAATAAGACGACGATGCCGATTTTAGAGTGCATCCTGATCCAGACAAAGGAAGGACGCATTTTAATGACAGCAAACGATATGGAATTGGGGATTGAAACTGAGATTCACGGTACTATTGAGGATAACGGACGCATTGCAATTGACGCAAAGATCTTTTCTGAGATTGTTCGTCGTCTTCCAGACAATGATATCTCAATCGAGACCGATGACAGTGACTCTGTGAAAATTCAGTGTGAAAAGATTAAATTTACAATTCCTGGAAAGAATGCAGATGAGTTTACATTCCTTCCGGAGGTGGAGCGCTTAAACTGTGTAACACTGTCCCAGTTTACCTTAAAAGAAATTATCCGTCAGACGATCTTTTCCATCTCGGATAATGAAAATAACAAAATGATGGCAGGTGAGCTTTTGGAAATCAACGGCAGCAACCTGCGCATTGTCTCCCTCGACGGACACCGTATCTCCATCCGTAAGGTTCAGTTAAAGGATTCCTACGATCCGATTAAGGTGGTTGTTCCGGGAAAGACACTCAGCGAGGTCAGCAAGATCATCGCAGGCGGAACCGAGGATGAGGTTCGTCTGTATTTCACTGAGAATCATGTCATGTTTGAGTTTGATGATACAATCGTGGTATCCCGTCTGATTGAGGGCGAGTACTTCCGTATTGATCAGATGTTAAACAGCGATTATGATACAAAGCTCACCGTCAACAAAAAAGAGATGCTTTCCTGTATCGACCGTACCACGATGTTGATTAAGGAGAGTGACAAAAAGCCGATTATTATCGGCATCACCGATCATAGCATGGAGGTTAAGCTCAATTCCGCATATGGTTCCATGAAGGAGGAGCTTGAGATTGACAAGCGCGGTAAGGATATCATGATCGGGTTCAATCCGAAGTTCTTGATTGATGCACTCAGAGTCATCGACGACGAGATGATCAACATCTACATGATCAACCCGAAGGCACCGTGCTTTATCCGCAACGATGAAGGCACCTATATTTATCTGATTCTTCCGGTAAACTTTAATGTTTATTAAAATCGATAAATAAATCAGATTAGAAGTTAGAAAAATACAATTGAGTATGAAAGGATGAATTAATACAATGGCAAAACTAGTATTAAGAGAAGATTTCATTAAGCTGGGTCAGGCACTTAAGGCAGCCAAGCTTGTTGGAAGCGGTGTAGAGGCAAAGATCATGATTCTTGACGGCAAGGTTAAGGTAAATGGTCAGGTCGAGCTTCAGCGCGGCAAAAAACTCTATGACAAGGATGTGGTTAGCTTTAACGGCGAGACCATCGAGATCGTAAAGGAATAATCGTATGATTGTAAAATCACTTGCGCTGTCGGATTTTCGCAATTACGGTTTGCAGGAATTAACCTTTCATCGCGGCATTAACATCTTCTATGGGGATAACGCGCAGGGAAAGACCAATATCCTTGAGGGAATCTATCTCTGTATGACAAACAAATCCTACAGAGGAACCCGCGACCGCGATATGATCCGTTTTGGACGAGCGGAAGCGCACCTTCGTTTGGAGGCTGAGAAAAAGGACATTCCGTATCGGGTGGACATGCATCTAAAAAAATCAAAGACGAAGGGGATTGCAATTAATGGCGTGCCGATCCGCCGTTCCAGTGAACTGATCGGCCTTTTAAATGTCGTTTTCTTTTCACCGGAGGATCTTCAGGTGATCAAAAACGGCCCCGGAGAGCGCAGACGCTTTCTGGACATGGAGCTTTGCCAGCTTGACAAGGTGTATCTGCATCTTCTGATGCACTACAACAAATGTCTCGTTCAGCGAAATGCATTGCTTAAGGAGATGGATTTGTCAAAGGATGCACAGGCGATGCTTGATGTCTGGGATGCGCAGCTGCTTCAGTACGGAAAGCAGATTGTTTTGCTTCGATCCGAGTTTATCGGTGAGATTGCACCGATCATCGCACAGATTTACCACTCTCTCGCCGGTGGGCGTGAGACGTTATCGGTAGCCTATGAGCCAAACGTATCGGCAGACCGTTTTGAGGAGGCGCTTTTTCTAAATCGAGAGCGGGAGATCCGGCAAAAGACAACGCTAACCGGACCGCACCGCGATGACATCCGTTTCCGCGTGACAAATGCTGTCACAGGTCAGGAGACGGACATCCGCACCTTTGGTTCGCAAGGACAGCAGCGAAGTACTGCGCTCGCACTGAAGCTTGCGGAGATTGAAATTGTAAAGCAAAAGACGAAGGATACGCCGGTGCTTTTGCTGGATGATGTACTTAGCGAGCTCGACAGCAACAGGCAGAACTACTTGCTGGAGAGCATTCATGATATTCAGACCTTTATTACCTGTACCGGTCTGGAGGAGTTTGTAAAGCACCGTTTTCACATGGATCAGATTTATCATGTGGAGCGGGGCATGGTAACTAGGGTGAATTCCCTGGAAAGCGAAGAGATTTTTTAAATCAGTGAGGAGGACACAATGAGCGACGAATACGGAGCAGGTCAGATTCAGATATTGGAGGGTCTGGAAGCAGTCAGAAAACGTCCGGGCATGTATATCGGAAGCACATCTGAGAGAGGACTTCACCATCTGGTATATGAGATAGTAGACAATGCCGTGGATGAAGCTCTGGCAGGTGTCTGCACCCAGATCGATGTGATCATTCATAAAGATAATTCAATTACAGTTATTGATAATGGACGAGGAATTCCGGTTGGAATCCATCCGAAGGCCGGCATTCCGGCGGTAGAGGTTGTATTTACAATTCTGCATGCGGGCGGTAAATTCGGCGGCGGTGGATACAAGGTTTCCGGAGGTCTTCATGGTGTAGGCGCATCTGTTGTAAATGCACTTTCTACCTGGCTTGAGGTTGAGATTTACCATGAGGGCAAGGTTTACATGCAGCGCTATGAGCGTGGCCATGTTGTAAATAAGCTTGCCGTAGTGGATACCTGTGATCCAGATAAGCACGGAACAAAGGTTACCTTTAAGCCGGACGGTGAGATCTTTGAAACATTAATCTACAGCTATGATACATTGAAGGAGCGTCTGCGCGAGATGGCGTTCTTAACAAAGGGCTTAAAGATTGTGCTGACCGATGAGCGTGAGGAGCCGAATATCTCTGAGACGTTCCATTATGAGGGCGGCATTAAGGAATTTGTCGAGTATTTAAACAGTGCAAAGGAGCCGCTGTACCCGCAGATCATTTACTGCGAGGGAACAAAGAACAATGTAGCCGTTGAGGTAGCGATCCAGCACAACGATTATTACAACGAAAATATTTACAGCTTTGTCAACAACATCAATACCCCAGAGGGCGGAACTCATCTGGCTGGTTTTAAGGCGGCACTGACCGATCTGTTTAACAAGTATGCCAGAGCAAACAAGCTTTTAAAGGACAATGAGGATTCTCTGTCTGGTGAGGATATCCGTGAGGGAATGACTGCTGTCATCAGCATCAAGATTGAGGATCCGCAGTTTGAGGGTCAGACAAAGCAAAAGCTTGGAAACAATGAGGCCAGAGGAGCTGTTTCTGCGATCGTAAGTGAGCAGCTGACGTATTTTCTGGAGCAGAACCCAAGCGTAGCAAAGATGATCTGTGACAAGGCTATTCTTGCACAGCGCGCTCGTGCGGCGGCAAGAAAGGCGCGTGATCTGACAAGAAGAAAGACGGCGCTTGATTCCATGACGCTTCCGGGCAAGCTAGCAGACTGCACCGATAAGAATCCGGAAAACTGCGAGATCTACATCGTAGAGGGAGATTCCGCAGGTGGATCCGCAAAGACGGCACGTGACCGTGCGACACAGGCGATTCTGCCGCTTCGCGGAAAGATTTTAAATGTCGAGAAGGCAAGACTGGACCGCGTATATGAGAATGCCGAGATTAAGGCGATGATCACCGCATTTGGTACGGGTATTCACGAGGACTTTGATATCACAAAGCTTCGCTACCACAAGATCATTATCATGACGGATGCCGATGTCGATGGTGCGCATATCGCGACACTTCTTCTTACCTTCATCTACCGCTTCATGCCAGAGCTTATCAAGCAGGGATATGTATACCGTGCGCAGCCGCCGTTATACAAGTTGGAGAAAAACAAGAAGGTCTGGTACGCGTACACGGATGAGGAGCTTTCTGCAATCCTTGATGAGGTAGGAAGAGACCAGAATAATAAGATACAGCGATACAAGGGACTTGGAGAGATGGATGCCGAGCAACTGTGGGATACCACAATGGATCCGGCACACCGCGTTCTTTTAAAGGTGAACTTTGATGAGTCGTATGCGTCCGACATTGACGTTACGTTTAACACCCTGATGGGAGACCGCGTTGAGCCAAGAAGACTCTTTATCGAGAAAAACGCAAAGTATGTTAAGAATCTTGATGTCTGATGGCGTGCTGCGATTGATACGTTGGAATTGAAACATTGCAGTTTATGTACTGCAATTCGTTCATTACGATGCATCAATCGCAATGAGCTGCCGTCACCACAAGTTTGCATAGTAAGAAATGAGAGGGAAACATGGACGAAACCATATTTGATAAAGTGCAGGAGATCGATCTGAAAAAAACGATGGAGCAGTCGTATATCGACTACGCCATGAGTGTTATTTCTCAGAGAGCGCTGCCTGATGTTAGAGACGGCTTAAAGCCGGTACAGAGAAGAGTTTTATACTCCATGATCGAGTTGAACAACGGTCCGGACAAGCCGCATCGTAAATGCGCCCGTATCGTCGGCGATACCATGGGTAAATATCATCCACACGGAGACAGCTCAATATACGGAGCACTGGTCAATATGGCGCAGGAGTGGTCGACCCATTATCCGTTAGTAGACGGACACGGAAACTTTGGTTCGGTGGACGGCGACGGCGCGGCTGCCATGCGTTATACGGAGGCGCGCCTTTCAAAGATCGCGATGGAGATGCTTGCGGATATCAACAAGGATACCGTACACTTCAGCCCGAACTTTGATGAGACGGAGAAGGAGCCGGATGTCCTTCCATGCCGTTTTCCGAATCTTCTTTGCAACGGTACGACTGGTATTGCAGTCGGCATGGCATCCAATATTCCGCCGCACAACATCAAAGAGACGATTGATGCAGTTGTAAAGATGATCAACAACCGCATCGACGAGGACCGCGATACTGCCATCGAGGAGTTAATGGGCATCATTCAGGGACCAGATTTCCCGACTGGCGCAACCATTATCGGCCGCCGCGGCATCGAAGAGGCATACCGCACCGGAAAGGGCAAGATTCTTGTCCGTGCCGTCACCAATATTGAGCCGATGCAAAACGGCAAGAACCGTATCGTTGTCACCGAGCTGCCATATGGCGTAAATAAGGCGAAGCTGATCGAAAAGATCGCAGAGCTCGTAAAGGAAAAGCGTATCGAAGGTATCACCGATCTGGCAGACCAGTCCAGCCGTGAGGGTATGCGCATTTCCATCGAGCTGCGCCGTGACGTAAACCCGAATGTAATCTTAAATCAGCTGATGAAGCATACCCAGCTGCAGGATACCTTTGGCGTAATTATGCTGGCACTTGTCGGCGGAGAGCCGAAGATCTTAAACCTTCACGATATGCTGTACTATTATTTGCAGCATCAGGAAGAGGTTGTCACAAGACGTACCAAATACGATCTGAGCAAGGCACAGGAGCGCGCCCATATCTTAGAGGGTCTGTTGATCGCGCTTGACCACATTGACCGTGTGATCGAGATTATCCGTGGTTCTGCAAATGTAATGGCAGCGAAGGCGTCCCTGACCGAAGAGTTTGGTTTGTCCGATGCACAGTCTCAGGCGATTGTGGATATGCGTCTTCGCGCCTTGACAGGACTCGAGCGCAGCCGTCTGGAAAATGAATACAAGGAATTAGAGGCGCGCATTGCCTATTTACAGAGCGTTCTGGGCGATGTGAAGGTGTTGCTTGGTGTTATCCGCGATGAGCTTCTTGTGATTAAGGACAAGTACGGCGATGACCGTAAGACGGCAATCGAGTTAGCTGAGGACGAGTTTAATGCCGAGGATCTGATTCCAAACGAGGCTGCTGTTGTTGCCATGACGAAACTTGGCTACATTAAGAGAATGTCTCCAGATTACTTTAAGGCACAGAACCGCGGCGGCAAGGGCATCAAGGGAATGAATATCTTAGATGAAGATTACATTTCCGATCTGATTATGATCAACAATCACGATTACGTTATGTTCTTTACAAACCTCGGAAGAGTGTACCAGCTGAAAGGCTACGAGATTCCGGAGGCGAGCCGTACCGCCAGAGGAACGGCAGTTATCAACCTGTTACAGCTGCAGGCTGAGGAAAAAGTAACGTCAATTCTTCGAAATGAGGGATATCAGTCTGGTTATCTGACCATGGCGACAAAGCTTGGTATGATCAAGAGAACCAATCTCTCCGAGTATGCCAATATTCGTAAGGTCGGCCTGGCGGCAATCAGTCTGCGCGAGGGCGATGAGCTGATGGACGTTCATGTAACCGATGGAAAGCGAGACATCATTATGATTTCCCGTCAGGGTCAGTGCATTCGCTTTGATGAAAACGATGCCCGAGTAACGGGACGTGTATCCATGGGTGTAAAGGGAATGAGTCTGGTGGAAGGCGACAGCGTAATCGGTATGCAGGTCGCAGAGGATGATGGTGTGCTTCTGTTTGTATCCGAGATGGGTATGGGCAAGAAGACTGCCATGAGTGAGTTTAAGGATCAAAATCGTGGCGGTAAAGGTATCCGCTGCTATCGCGTCACCGCAAAGACGGGAAGTCTGGCTGGCGTGAAGGTAGACCGCGAGGGCTACGAGTTGATGTTAATCACCACGGAGGGAACCGTGATCCGTATGAAGACTGATTCCATTCCGGTGCTCGGAAGAGATACCAGCGGTGTCAAGCTGATGCAGGTAGACCAGGAGAACGTGACGGTCTCCAGTATTGAGCTGATCGAGGAGTCGAAGGACGAGGTTGTGGACGACGACACGACAGAATCTATTGAGGCTTCTGCGGAGACGGAAGGTTCTGAGGAAGTGTAATGTAAAATGTAACTCGGTTGTTTTACAAGGGGCGTTTCGACGAATGTTTGTCGAAGCGCCCTTTAATAACCTTGCGGGGCATATTTTGAAAAAAATTGAAAATAGGTCTTGACATTCAGCGAGACATGGGCTATAATCACTTATGCGTTTAAGCAATTCATATAAGTTATAGTTGTGGAGAAATACTCAAGTGGCTGAAGAGGCGCCCCTGCTAAGGGTGTAGACCGTTTGCGCGGTGCGAGGGTTCAAATCCCTCTTTCTCCGTTTCTATTTTAGGAAAGTGTAGTATCGTAACAAAAGGTTATTTGATTTACTTGCAGTCCCATATGTATTGTGTCACCCTTTGGGTTTGCCGAAAGGCAGCGCAAAGTTTTTTCTTTTGCCTCAAATTCTTCTTCAAAAAAAGATTTGAAAAAAAGTTAAAAAAGTTGTTGACAAACGCTTGAAGATGTGCTAATATATAGAAGCTGTCGCTGAGACAGACAACACAAAGAACCTTGATAATTGAACAGTATAACCAACCCTGAAGATTTCTTAAACAG
>CAVFYJ010000014.1:0-46057 GCA_963626545.1 Acetatifactor sp.
GGGGCGCAACATTTTTCATAACTTGTTTGTGCCTTGAGCGAAACGAAAGGAATGACAAAAACTATGTCGAAAACAATTTTACTTACAGGCGCTTCCTCTGGCATCGGTCAGGCTACGGCTCTCGCGTTTGCTGCTCCTGGAAATCGTCTCATTCTGGTTTCAAGAAAAAATAAGGAAGGACTTCAACAGACGGCCAATGAAGCAACGACAAAAGGCGCCGAGGTTCTTACCATTTCAGCAGATGTGTCTGATTATGACGCCTGCAAAGCACTTGTATCCCAAGTAACAGAGCGTTTCGGTGCGGTTGATCTTTTGATAAACGACGCTGGGATCTCCCACATCGGTCTTTTTCAAGATATGACACCGGATGAATGGCAGCGCGTAATGAATGTCAACATCGGCTCCGTGATGAATCTATGCCATCTTGTCATCCCGTCCATGGTGCATCGCCATCAGGGACGCATTATCAACGTCTCCTCCGTGTGGGGAAATGTCGGTGCCTCCTGTGAGGTTGCCTACTCCGCAAGCAAGGGTGCCGTCAATAGCTTCACAAAAGCACTCGCAAAGGAACTCGCCCCGAGCGGCATTCAAGTCAATGCCATCGCGTTTGGCGCGATCGAAACTCCGATGAATGCATGGCTGTCGGAAGACGAGACCCAGGCACTTGCAGATGAAATTCCTGTTGGACGCGAAGGCACAAAAGAAGAGGCAGCCCGGATGATCTGCATGGTCGCAGATGCACCGGACTACCTCACGGGGCAAATTCTTACAATGGATGGTGGGTGGATTTAAACTCTTCCCGCCTGGAACTCCTCCATCATCTCCTCACGGAACTGCTGCGTGTAAAGGTCATGATAATAGCCCTTACTTGCCATCAGCTCATCGTGTGTACCCTGCTCGATGATCTTTCCGGCCTTGACAACCAGAATGACATCGGCCTGACGAATTGTGGAGAGACGATGCGCGATGATAAAGGAAGTACGATCTTTTAATAAGTAAGAGATCGCATTTTGAATTAGCTGCTCGGTCTCGGTATCGATGGAGGACGTTGCCTCATCAAGCACAAAGATCGACGGATTTGCAAGAACGGCTCTCGCAAAGGAGATCAGCTGCTTTTCTCCGGTGGACATGGAGTCACCGCCCTCGCCGACATCGGTCTGCCATCCCTTCTCGAGACGGTTTGCTACCTTGTCGGCAGATACGATCTTTGCCGCCTGAATGACTTCCTCGTCGGTCGCATCCAGTCTACCGTAACGGATGTTTTCCATAATCGTTCCGGTAAACAGATGCGGACTCTGAAGCACATAGCCGAGTGCACTGTGCAGCCAGGACTGACTGCGCTCTCGATAGTCTACACCGTCGATTAAGATACGTCCCTCGGTTGGCTCAAAGAAACGACACGCCAAATTGACTAAGGTACTCTTTCCGGCACCAGTCTCTCCGACAATAGCAACAGTTGTGCCAGCCGGTACATGGAGATTAAAGTGCTCTAAGATGTTCTCATTGCCATCCGGGTAATGGAACGTGACATCCTCAAAAGTGATGTCGCCCTTGATCGGCTCCCAGTTCTCGCGCTTCTGATCGAATGCAGTACCGTACTTTTCGATGACATCTGGGCGATCCTTGATCTGAGGCTCTTCCTCGAGAAGTCCTGTGACACGCTCGATGTTTGCCTGTGCTGCTACAAGCTCGGATAGATTTGCTGCAATGTTACGGATTGGCTCAAACATGTTGACTGCATAGGTGGTGAATGCGGAAAGGGTACCAAGCTGAAGCGCCTCTGCCAACACAAGCTCACCGCCCTGCTTTAATGCGAGTGCCACTCCGATATAGCCACAGAACACAACAAGTGCAATATATAAGCCATTCATACGAGCCGCCTTCACGCCTGCGGATTTCATATCATCGGTCAGGCCTCTGAAATGGCGGCTATTTTTTTCCTCAATAACGAGTGCCTTGGAGGTCTGCGCTCCGGTGATGCCCTCGTTGTATGCGCCGGTAATCATGGAGTTTTTCTTTCTCACCTGACGATTCCACTTTAAGATACGCTTCTGGAAAAAGCTTGTGAGAATTACCAGTCCCGGCACAATTAACATGATCCACAGTGCCAGTTTCCAGTTTAATGCAAGCATGATCGCAAAGATTCCGACTACATAGAACAATGCCCAGAACATATCAAGGAAGTTCCATGCGATCAGACCACTGATTCGTCCGGTATCGTTCATGACTCTTGCTAAGATGTAGCCAACTGGAGTGGTATTATAATAGGAAAAGGACAACTGCTGAAGATGATCAAAGCAGGCCTTTTTCATATTCTTTGCCATGTTCATCTCGATCACCATGGCGCATCGACAGAAAATGACGACGCTGACCGTCTGGAACACGATTGTTACCAGGTAAGTTCCCGCAAAGGTTCCGAGACCTTTTGTCGTATTGCCGCCGATAAAATGATTGATCGCATACTGCTGAAACAGCGGAAGCGCGATATCCACGACCGCACACAGCGTATTAAAAATCAACGCAATCATCAGATATTTCCGAAACGGCTTCACAAATGGAAACAGTTTCTTCCAGATACGCCAGTCAAACGACTGGTCATACTCTTTTTCTTCGATCTGCATATCAGTTTCCCGTTCCTTTCTGCATGTTATCGTCTACCTGCGTATTCATCTGAATATCGTAGATTTTGCGATAAATGCCTTTTTTCTTCATCAATTCCTCATGACTTCCCATCTCAGCTACCGCGCCGTCCTCTAACACCATAATGCAGTCGGCCTGCATCAGTGTCGTGATACGATGCGCGATTAAAATAACGGTTGTTCCTGCCATTCGCTTTTTCAGCGCGTCACGAATCATCGCATCGGTCTGCGCATCAACAGCGGAAAGGGAATCGTCAAAGATCATAACTGGCGTATGCTCAACAAGCATACGTGCAATGGCAACTCGCTGCTTCTGTCCACCAGAAAGTGTTACACCTCGCTCACCAACAATCGTCTCGTAGCCATCTGTGAAGCTGTCGATTGCACTGTCTACGCAGGCAATCTCACACGCCTCTCGAATGTCCTCAAAGTGAGATTCTTCCTTGGTGATACCAACATTTTCCTTGATGCTTCCGGAATACAAGAATGGCTCCTGAAGTACCATACCGATCTGGCTTCTCAAGTAACGGCGGTCAATATCGCGAATGTCCACGCCGCCAATGGTGATGGTTCCACAGCCGTCTGGCAAATCATACAAACGATTTAACAGATGGACAAGTGTACTCTTTCCACTTCCGGTATTTCCTAAGATCGCAAAGGTCTTTCCTGCCGGAACGGTAAAGCTGACATCCTTTAAGACAGGGCCACCCTCCTCGTAATTGAAGTTCACATGGTCAAATGCAATATCCTGATTGATCGCCGGCTTTACCACGCCCGGGCGATCCTCCTCTTCCTTCTCATCCAAAATGTAAGCGATACGGTCAATGGAGACGCCTGCCTTACTCATCTCGGAGACGATACGGCCAAGGCTTCGCACCGGCCACGCCATACTGGAATTGTAGGAAACAAATGCGATAAACTCACCGACCGTCAGGTTTCCCTTTACAGTAAAGAGAACGCCCAGACAGATGACCGTCAAAATCTGGATGCCCGTGATCAAATCGCCGATGGACCAGTACAGACTCATAAATTTGCCCAGATAAATCCACAGTCCTGCAAAGCGCTCGTTTTTCTCATCAAAGCGGTCGCGCTCGAAGGATTCTCTGCCGAATGCTCTTACGACACGCACACCAGTCAAATTTTCCTGAACGACGCTGGATAACACACCCTCTGCCTCGTCTGCTTCCTGGAAATGTTTGGCAATCTTGGAAAAGAAATAGCCAGAATACAGCATGACAATCGGGAAAAAGGACACAGCGATCAGAGAAATTTTTACATTCATGGAGAACATGATCACCATATAAAATACAATCAAAAAGATGATACGAAATACTTCCATCAGCTGATTTGTAACGAAGTTTCGCACAACATCAACGTCGGATGTGCATCGCTGGATGATATCACCTGTCTGATTCTTTACATGCCAGCTATACGGCAGCTTCTGAATGTGATCATACAGACGATCTCTCATGCCCTTTACAAAGCTCTCAGAGCCTTTGGCTGCAAACACCTTTGAGTAATAGTTTGCCGCGATGTTTACCGCTGCCAATACGATGATGGCAATGGCGCCGATCGTCAGCATCCGTCCTGGATTGTCCTGTATGGTCTCCTCGGACAAAAATGCTTTTACCCACGCCGGAATCTTGGACGGGTCTTTTCCGAGTACGCCGTCTACGCTGATACGGATGACCTGCGGAATAAACGCCTGACAGACGGTAATCAACGCTGAAAACAGAAGCCCCGCCAGCATGAGCGGCAGACATGGCTTCAAAAATTCGAAAATCAGCTTGGCTTTGCCGGTTTTCTTTTTGTTTGGTTCCATAGTACCTCTCCCCTTTCTCTTTCTTTTTGTTTTTCGGTTTTCGTGTAAATAGGTGTAGATAGTATGTAGATAAATAAAAAGATAAAGTGCTGATCGCGGTGGTCAGCACTTTCATTATATCGAATAAATGTATGGATTTCAATGGAAATCATTTTTAGAATTGAGTTGGTTCCGGGGGAGTAAGACGCGTACGCACAGTTGTCGTCTCAACTCGGTGATCACTTATGGATGTTACCATGATTTCGAGGTCAGGTGTAAGGACGGAGACCTGCGTGCCGTCATCCGGTACGTAACCAAGTTCACCGAGCACGTAACCACCGAAGGTATCGTATTCATCAAGTGGAAGTTCAATGTCAAGTTCCTCTGCCACTTCATCAAGGGAAGCTGCACCCTGAATGCGCCAGAAGCTGTCACCGATCTTTTCAATATCACTTGGCTCTGGTTCTTCGTCATGCTCTTTCCATTCACCTACAATCAATTCGAGCAGGTCTCTCATGGTAACGATACCAGCCATACCGCCGTACTCGTCGATTGCGACAGCAAAGTAGTTTCCGGTCTTTTTCATATTGGAGAAGAGAGATGCTGCTTTCATGTTTTCTGGAATAAAATATGGCTTGAGAACACAAGTCCTCATGACAGCTTCTCTTGAGTGATCATGAGCTCGCAGATATTCTCTGGCATCGAGAATGCCGACAATGTCATCCGTATCTTCGCCACACACGACAAAAAAACTGTGACGATTTTCGTAGATGACCTTTTCCCATTCTTCACGGCTCTCATCGACGTACACGCAGACAACATCTTTTCGGTGGGTACAGATCTCGTCAACGGAAACATCGTTAAATTCAAATACATTTTGTATAAACTCATTTTCCTGTGTGTCAATGGTACCCTTCTGGCTTCCCGATTCGGCCATCAGGCGAATCTCCTCCTCTGTGATCTGCGCCTGACGATGAGGATCGACACCACATAAACGAAGAATGGCGTGAGATGCCGCGATCAGCAGCCACACGAGTGGGAAAAAGACTGTCTGTGCGACATAGACGACAGATGAAAAGCGCACTGCCATCTCTTCTTCCTTTTCTGCCGCGAGGCGCTTTGGTACCATACGTCCCAAAATCATTGTGACGATACACATCACGAGGGAAATCAATGCAACACAAAGTCCGTCTAATACGGTTGGGTTTAATGCCTGACCACTCTTTCCGATCAGATCTTCGAGGGGCTGACGAAATACAAGTGCCGCATAAGCGCTTCCTAAACACATACTTGCCATTGAGACAAATTGCATTGTCGTCAAAAAGCGCTCCTGCTTCGCCTTAAAGCCTGAGAGAAGTTCCGCTTTTTCCTCATCCTTTTTTCCGAGTTCTTCTATTTGATTTTCATTTAATGAAACGATTGCCGTCTCTGCACACGTAAACACTGCGTTCAGTGCGATCAGAATGACCTGCAGAACAATTGCTCCTATCATGCGAGACCTCCTTTCGAAAATCCCGCTGGGATCTGCATATTCGTATCCGTATCCGCGCTGCCGTCGTCTTCCATGACGTTTTGTCCTCCTGTTTTAACAGTATTTTGTTGAAATAATATCTTTTTTATTGTATGATGGAAGCAAGAAATTGTCAATGCATTTCGTACACTTTTTAGGAAAGGAAACACTTCAATGAGCAAATTCACACTTGACTGGAAGCAGTATGCAGCGCTTGCAAGACAGGCTGCGGCTGAAGGCTGCGTGCTTCTGGAAAACAAAAACAATACCCTTCCTCTGTCCGAAGGAGAAAAATGCGCGGTATTTGGCCGCACTCAGTTTGAGTATTACAAGAGTGGAACCGGATCGGGCGGTCTGGTTAACACCAGCTACGTACATGATCTGGAGTATGCCTTGAATGAATCGTCTCTTGTAATTGACGAGGAAGTAAAAAATGCCTATAAGGATTGGTTAAAGGAGCATCCGTTTGACCTTGGAAATGGCTGGGCACAGGAGCCATGGTGCCAGGAGGAGATGCCGCTTAGTGATGAGCTGGTATCTGGTGCAGCTTCTCGCTGTCAAACTGCGTTAATCGTAATTGGACGTACCGCAGGTGAGGACCGCGACAATGCGGCTGAAAAAGGCAGCTGGTATCTGACCGACGACGAGGAGGCGATGCTTCAAACCGTATGTCGTCATTTCTCACGCACCGTTGTGATCTTAAATGTCGGAAATATCATTGATATGAGCTTTATTGACCGCTATGAACCATCTTCTGTTCTGTACATCTGGCAGGGCGGTATGGAAGGCGGCTGTGGTGCCATCGATGTCCTGACAGGAAAAGTTCCGGCAAGTGGACGCTTGAGCGATACCATTGCTTACCATATTGAGGACTATCCGTCCACACGAAATTTTAATTGTGAAGAGACGATTCGCTACGAGGAAGATATCTACGTTGGCTATCGTTACTTTGAGACTTTCGCAAAGAATAAGGTTCGCTACCCATTTGGATATGGTCTTTCCTATACGACATTTGATGTACAGGCTTCCCTTGATATGTGCTCTCTTCCGGCAGGACTTGCAAAAGGCGAGATTTCCATGGAGGACAGTTTCCAAGTCAATTATGATGTTACAAACACAGGCGATGTGGCTGGCAAGGAGACCGTACAGTTTTATGTACAGAAGCCACAGGGTGTTCTCGGAAAGCCATCCCGTGAGCTGATTCGTTTCACAAAGACAGAACTTCTTGAGGCTGGCGAAGGGGAATCTGGGATCCTTGCGATTGACTTCTATGCACTTGCCTCTTATGACGACAGTGGGATTACCGGACACGCCTTCAGCTATGTACTTGAGGAAGGTACGTATACCATCTTTGCCGGTACCAATGTGCGCGATGCAAAGGAAATCGGAAGCTTTGCGCTAACAAGCACTGTTGTTTTACAGGAACTTGCACAGCAGCTTGCCCCGCGCCGCCATCTTGAGCGCATCACACCAAAGGCAAATGAGGACGGCACCTTTACTCCTGTCATTCAGGCAGCTCCTGTTTACCTACAGCATTATAAGGAAGATACCTGCCCACAGTGCGCCGATTACACAGGTGATAAGGGTTATTCCCTTGATGATGTGAAGTCTGGCATTGTTTCTATGGACGATTTTCTTGCACAGCTTACAGATCTGGATCTGTGCCACATGGTAAAGGGCGAAGGTATGTCCAGCCCGAAGGTCACTCCTGGAACTGCTGCTGCATTCGGTGGTCTCACCCCAGCGCTTACTCACTTTGGCATCCCAGCTGGCTGCTGTACCGACGGCCCGTCCGGTCTTCGTATGGACTGCGGCACAAACGCATTTAGTCTTCCTGGCGGAACTTTGCTTGCCTGCACATTCAATACCAGTCTGAACGCCGATCTGTTTGAGATGGAAGGCCTCGAGATGCGAAACAATCATATTGAGAGCCTGCTTGGACCTGGCATGAATATTCACCGCTGTCCATTAAATGGCCGTAACTTCGAGTATTTTTCTGAGGATCCGCTTTTAAGTGGCGCAATCGCTACCGCTCAGTTAGAGGGTATGGGACGCGCTGGTGTGACCGGAACGATCAAGCATTTCTGTGGAAACAATCAGGAATATCATCGTCGTTTTGTTGACAGCGTAATTTCCGAGCGTGCGCTACGCGAAATCTACTTAAAGGGCTTTGAGATCGCCGTCAGAAGCGGCTACGCAAGCTCCATCATGACGACCTACGGCAGCGTAAACGGTCTTTGGACCGCAGGAAACCCACAGTTAAATACCGATGTTTTACGCGGTGAGTGGGACTTTGATGGCATCGTCATGACGGACTGGTGGGCAGAGATCAACAATGCACCGGGCGACAAGCCATCCCGCGAGAAATTTGCCGCTATGGTTCTTGCTCAGAATGATATTTATATGGTAACTTCTGATACGATTCAGGTAATGGGGGATCTTGAGGCAGCCCTTGCAAGTGGCCGCTTAGAGCGCCGTCATCTGGTTCGCTGTGCAGCAAACATCTGCCATTTCCTGATGAACTCTCCTGCTCTGCTTCGTCTAACTGGAAAAGAACCTGAAATTGAGCTTGTCAATGTACCAGAAAACGCACAGGTAACTTCCATGTTTGATATCACCTATTATGATGTCATCGGCACCACCACCCTTCCTCTCACCGATATTTCCAGTGAAAAGGGTGACAGCCATATGTTTGGAATCAATACCGAAGGCTTTGGCACCTTTTGCATCAGCATTACTGCTTCCTCCGAGTCCACGCCACTCGCTCAGATGCCAGTATCTGTCTTCGTAGACAATCAGCTGTTTGGCACCTACAGCTTCAACGGAAGCGAAGGAAAGGAAGTGACTCTTTCCAGAGAGGGCGGCGTATTTGGCTTCCACCACTATGTACGTCTGTACTTTGGTCAGGGCGGTCTCAACCCGATCTCCATCACATTTGAACCAGTCGACATCGTTACCAGCTTTACCGATAAGGATTGATGCATGGATGCTTAATCGTTGATGAAGCACCATCGGTAACGGATAAAGAAACAATTTGATACGAATCGAAAAGGGCGATCATTGTTCGGTGCCATTTGACCGGACAATGATCGCCCTTACTTTTTTTACTTTTAGATTCCCTGATACTTCTCGCTCTGTGCCTTGATCAGCTCAGCATCATCGAAGTAGTTGATCTTCATTGCGCTCTTTACCTCAGATAAGGTCTGTGCTGCAACCTCTCTTGCAGCCTCGGTACCCTTACGCAGGATGTTGTAGACTTCCGGAATATCCTTCTCGTATTCCTTACGTCTCTTACAGATCGGCTCTAACTCCTCCTGAACGATATTGTTCAAGAACTTCTTTACCTTAACATCGCCCAGACCGCCTCTTGTGTAATGAGCCTTCAGCTCGTCCAGATTTGCGTAATCCGGCAAGTATCTCTCGAAGTGTTCCGGTCTGCAGAATGCATCCAGATAGGTAAATACGGTGTTGCCCTCAAGGTGTCCCGGATCGCTTACCAAAAGATGCTGCGGGTCGGTGTACATGCTCATGATCTTCTTCTTTACATCATCAGCGCTGTCAGCCAGATAGATGCAGTTTCCAAGAGACTTGCTCATCTTTGCCTTGCCGTCGATACCTGGCAGACGCAGACACGCCTGATTGGTGGAAATCAGCGCGGTCGGCTCAACTAATACCTCATCGTAAACGGTGTTGAACTTACGAACGATCTCTCTTGTCTGCTCGATCATTGGAAGCTGATCCTCGCCAACCGGAACGGTTGTTGCCTTAAATGCGGTGATATCAGCAGCCTGGCTGATCGGGTAGGTGAAGAATCCAACCGGAATACTTGCCTCAAAATTTCTCATCTGAATCTCAGACTTTACAGTAGGATTTCTCTGAAGTCTTGCAACGGTAACGAGATCCATATAATAGAAAGTCAGCTCACACAGTTCTGGAATCTGGGACTGAATTAAGAGGTTGCTCTTTGTCGGATCCAATCCACAAGAGAGGTAATCAAGTGCTACCTCAATGATATTCTGACGAACCTTCTCTGGATTCTCAATGTTATCGGTCAATGCCTGTGCATCTGCAATCATAATAAAAATCTTGGAATAGTCACCGGAGTTCTGCAACTCTACTCGTCTTCTAAGAGAGCCTACATAATGCCCTACATGAAGTCTTCCTGTCGGTCTGTCACCTGTTAATATAATCTTTTCCATGGTCTGTTTTTACCTTTCCTAGTTACTGTCGCCAGTCGAATCTCGACCTTTGAACCTTGGTATAATCATATCTCACTTTTCGCCGTACGTCAATCAAAACTATCGGGCAGCGCTCACTCCCCACCCTTTCCATTCTCAATCGTCAGCTTGCAATTCTTCGTGGTACTCAGAATCGTCTTTCCGTAATCATCCTGCTGCGCCACGCACACCTCGATGTCACCATCTAAATCCAGTCCATCGAGCTTAATCAGATTCTGGTGCTGTGATGACGGCTCATACTGTTTTCCATTTATGATAACGATAGAAAATTCATTAAAGTTGCTTCCATACAGCCACATCGTGCCGTCCTTATATACTACGCGATCAAGCGTAATTGGCAGAATGCCCATCTGAAGCTTTGTCGGCTGATATGGATTGGTACCGCCAAACACCTCCTGATCGCCGTACAGCATATCATACTCAATCACAGCCATGGAATCAAGATATGCGCTCTCATTTGCATTCTGTTCCTTAAAGTATTTCTGATGATAGCGGAACATAATGCCTTCATTGATACCCATTCGCTGCATTACATAGGCACCCAGCTGATATGCTTCCACATTTTTGTCCTGTTTTTCCATCTGGAAATTACTCCACAAAACATATTTTGTAGTAAACAGATTTCCCTGATTCATATCCGTCTCCTCGATGCCAAGGCTCGGCAGATGATCGCCGTACATAACAAGAATACACGGCTCATCAAATTCCTTGAGCTGTCTGGTCAACTCGGCTACAAACAAATCCATCTCATAAATCTGATTTGCGTAGTAGGTCAGCTGATTCTGTCTGGCCTCGTCATCCTCATTCAAGGTTACCTTGATATGCGGATCACTTAACACCTGCTCGGTCGGATAGGAACCGTGACCCTGAACAGAAATTGTGTAGATAAAATCGCTTGTATCGGTTGACTTCATCGCCTCGATGATATTGGAGGTCAGTACCTTATCCTTCGCCCAGTTCTCCGGTGTGTAGGTCAAATTGTACATGTACTCCATACTGGTAAACGTATCAAATCCCAGACGGGAGAATACCATGTTTCGATTGTAGAATGTTGCCGAGTTATTATGAATTGCGTGAGATGTGTAGCCGATGCTGTCATAACAATATGGAAGACTCTCACAGGTCTGCTCACGAAGCACGGTCTGATATGGATACTCGCCGCAGCCAAAGAAATCCAGATTCATACCAGTTAAAATCTCAAACTCAGTATTTGCGGTTCCCGCACCGACAGACGGAACACTCAAAAATCCTGAGGAACAGGTCTCAAACAGGCAATGGAAATTCGGAATCGGATCCTCATTGACCATCACATCATTCAAATCGGTGATATCAAAGAAGGACTCCAACTGAAGGTAAATAACATTGACACCTGCATTCTCATACTCATCGATGGATGCCTTCGTCTCCTCCTCGTAGACCTCCTCGGTCTTTGCCTCTGCCACCTGTGTCTCAACCGGGTCGATCTCGACCTCTGTATTGACCGGAACGACCTCCTCGTCAAGAATGTTCTCTACCTTCTTGGCATCGTAATTGTCCGGCTTGGAAATTCCGGTGCTGATGTATGAATTGGTAAAGCAATACGCAAGTCCATAAGTTTGATAGGCCTCTGCAATGTTGCTGAAGTTACGCGGCAAAATAGAGGACCAACGACCAACAGACCAGAAATATACCGTCAACAGTGAAACAACGATTACGCTGGCTGCGCCCTTCTTATAATTTGGTCGCTTCGTAAGCCGTGCGGCCTTTCGAAACAGCACAATTATCAGCACAATGCACGCTGCAATCACGGCTCCGATTGCAACAAAACCAATTCCGGAAACATAGTGATTCATAACCTGCATTGCAGAATCAATCAGGCTCAAATCGTGCCAGTTAAACGGTGTGGTACGAAACATTAACAATACAAAGTCTGTCACACCGATTGCCCCCCAGAAAATCGCCACCAGTCCTCGTACAAACCCCCAGCGCTTTGTCAGAAACATCAGTGAATAGGTGGCAAGCACAATCATAAAATTCATAAAGAACAGATGCGGCATCATAAATAGGAAGCGCAATACGCTAAACAACGACTTTCGGCTTAACAGTTCCAACAAAAAAACAGTTATAAACGTGCTGCCAAACCACACCGCAAGCGGGTGACACTCTAACCGCAGCCATCCCTCATTTTTTATCTTCTCTGCAAAGGATTTCTTTTTCCCTTTCATCGAATTTTTCTTCTCCTCTCAGTCTCATCTCAATCTCATCACGCTTTGATCGTTCTCTTTGATCATTTTCTTTGATCATTCTCTTCGATACTCATTTTTCTCGAATCATTATTTACAGATCATTATTTTCCTTTTTTATTTTCCTTCTCATTCCCCAGATCTTTATGATTCGGATTCAGGCGAATCTCATCCAGCTTTTTCTTTACCTCCTCGGACGTCTCATGGAACAAATAGACCTTTCCGCTGTCTGATTTTATGCCACACATCTCCCGAATCTCATGACCTGCGCTCTCGATTTGCTTCTTTAAGCCAAGCGCCGACATGCGCACGCCACCCTGTCCGAGAATAATGACCTGTTCAAGACCATCTGACGTGGCAACGGTAACGCGGTGCTTTCGTCCCATCGCATGAACCGTCTTTTCGATGTACTGATCCGCCGTCTCCGCTTCCCTCGTATAGACAACATAAATATTGTGATATTTTTCGACATGCTCGGTGCCGCCTGGTACCTTGTATGCATCAAAGACAAGAATCAGCTTGCACTTGTTGTAGCCCTGATAATTGCTCAAAATGTCCATCAGTGTCAGACGCGCCGCCGCGATATCGGTCTTGGAAAGCTCGTTTAGCTCCGGCCATCCAAAGATAATGTTGTAGCCATCAACAAGCAGATATTCTTCCTCAGGCTGTTTTTTCTTGGACGGACGATACGTAGATGCTCCCTTTGGCGCGGAGGACTGATATTGCTCCTCATCGTCCTGTCGGTACACCTTTACTGGACCGTAGGTGCGCTCAAAGATCTGCTTTAGCTCCTCGTTTTCCGCCTCGTAATCCTGAAGTGAGCGCACCGATTCCTGTTTGGCACGTTTGGCTTCCTCGGCTGCGCGCTGCAAGACTTCATCCTCGTCCTCCTGCTCCATGCCCTCAAGATGCATATACTCTGGCACCTCGTACCACGGAACAACAAAACCAGCGCCATGTGCGCAGAATACCGAGTCCGGCGTGTTTGCCAGATCCGCCTCTGCAAAATAGCCGATGCGCTCAATCACTTCCTCCTCGTTGTGACACGGCGCATAGCCCTTTAACGTACAAAAAATTCGTCCGCGGCCTCTGCTGTAGGCAACGACCTCTCGCTGGTAGCCACGCATCTCGGATACTGGTGCCGTTCCAGAAAGGATGCTCATCTCCCCCTCCTGCTCCGGCGCTGAGAAGGTGCCGCACATCTGCTGAATATCGTTCATCGCCCTTCCGACACACTCCGATGGAATCTCGAGTCGATACGCGTAGACAGGCTCTAACAGTCGGCTCTTTGCCTGCATCAGTCCCTGACGCACCGCACGGTAGGTTGCCTGACGGAAATCGCCGCCCTCCGTGTGCTTAATGTGCGCACGTCCCGCGATCAATGTAATCTTTGTATCGGTCAACTCCGAGCCAGTCAACACACCTTTGTGATGCTTTTCCTCAAGGTGCGTCAGCACAAGACGCTGCCAGTTCTTTGCAAGCATATCCTCGCTGCAATTTGTCTCATAGACCATACCGCTGCCCGGTTCACCCGGCTCAATCAGAAGATGCACCTCTGCATAGTGGCGAAGTGGTTCGAAATGACCGATTCCCTCAACGGTATTTTCCACCGTTTCCTTATAAATAATCGAGCCAGAGGTAAACGATGCCTCCACGCCGAAGCGCTCACGAATTAAGCTCTGCAAGATCTCAATCTGCACCTCTCCCATGACGCGCGCGTGAATCTCTGATGTCTCCTCCTGCCACACAAGCTGCAGCTGCGGTTCTTCCTCTTCTAATACAGATAACTTTCGATACATCTCATGAATGTCAATTTCCGGTGGGAAGGACACACAATATGTAAGGACAGGCTCGAGAATCGGTGATTGTGCCTGTGTCTCGCAGCCAAGCCCCTGTCCGGCAAATGTATTGTTTAAGCCCGTTACCGCACAGACCATGCCCGCCGATGCCTCTGCAATCGGCGTAAACGAAGCACCGGAATACAGACGAATCTGGTCCACCTTCTCCTCGCCAATCACCTGCTTTGCCTTTAACACGCCGCCTGTCACCTTCAGATACGTCAGGCGCTTTCCCTGCGCATCTCGGGCGATCTTAAACACGCGCGCACCAAACTCATCGCCATAATTTTGTGTCACCGTGTAGGTTTCAAAGCCCTCCAGAAATTCGGTCACGCCCTGCATCTTTAATGCTGAGCCAAAATAGCACGGAAACAGTTTTCGCGCTTTGATCTGCGCGCGAATCTGCTCCGTCGTAATGCCGCCTCCTTCAAAAAACTGCTCTAGCAGCTCCTCATCGGTCTCTGCCAGACGCTCGTCAAAGTTTTCAGAATCGGAAAAATCCACGCATCGCCCATCGAGGCGCTTTTGCAGCTGCGTCAGTGTTCCCTTTCGGTCAGCACCCTGCTGATCCATCTTGTTGATAAAAAGAAAGACGGGAACGTTGTACTGCTTTAACAGACGCCACAACGTCTGCACGTGACCAGAAACACCGTCCGCCACGCTGATGACTAAAATTGCATAGTCAAGCACCTGAAGCGTGCGCTCCATCTCTGCGGAGAAGTCCACGTGGCCAGGCGTGTCTAATAGTGTTAATTTTCTTGCTTTTAAGGACAACTCTGCCTGCTTGGAAAAAATTGTGATTCCTCGATTCTTCTCAAGCTCGTATGTGTCCAAAAATGCATCCTTATGGTCGACCCTTCCCAGCTTTCTTGTACCTCCGGTCAGATAGAGCATACTCTCAGCTAGGGTTGTCTTTCCTGCATCTACGTGTGCCACGATTCCAGCAACGGTATGTGCATTTTCCATTCTCTTCTGAGCTGTTTGCTCCATTTTCGGGTCCTCCTATTTCTTACTGAATCTAGTTTTACTGAATAGTTACCTGAAGTTAATTTTATTGAATCTGATTATAATATTCGTTTGGCACGTATCCGGTGATGGCTACGCCGTCATCGCGGTACTCCTCCGTCACAATCTGTCCGTACTTGCGAAGCAGCTGAATCTTGCCCATCTCATCGTAGCCATACAGGCGCTCCACATATTTCTTGCGATCACGAAGAAAGCTTAAAAGCACGTCACGCAGCTCATCAAGCCCGGTGCCATCCTTGACAGAAATTTCAATCGTGCGGTCGGCCTGCATATCGCGAACGAGCAGCGCTTTATCCTCCTCGGACAGCAAATCCTGCTTGTTCATCAGCGTAAAGATCGGCTTTCCCTCAACGCCAAGTTCCTTTAAGGTCTGGTAAACGACCTGCATCTGTGCCTCATGCTCTGGATTGGAGATGTCAACCACATGAATGATTAGATCGGCGTGCTTTGCCTCCTCTAAGGTACTGCGGAAGGCGTCGATCAAATTGTGCGGCAGCTTATCAATAAAACCTACCGTATCGGTCATCAAAAGCGGCTCATCATTGCCCAGATTTAATAATCTTGTGGTCGGATCAAGCGTTGCAAACAGTTTATCCTCTGCCAGTACATCGGAACCAGTCAGCTTATTTAACAGGCTGGACTTTCCAGCGTTGGTGTAGCCGACAATCGCCGCCACTGGAATATGTGTATCAATTCTTCTTTTTCTTGTCACTTCTCTGGTACGCTTTACCTGCTCAAGCTCTGCCTTTAACTGACCGATTCGCTGGTGAATCAAACGGCGATCGGTCTCAAGCTTACTCTCGCCCGGTCCTCTCGTACCGATACCACCGCCGAGTCGGGACATTTCCTGTCCCATTCCCGTCAGGCGGTTTGCGCGATAGCGAAGCTGCGCCAACTCAACCTGAATCTTTCCCTCGCTGCTTCTTGCACGCGCTGCGAAGATATCCAGAATGACCATGGTACGGTCGAGTACGCGAAGATCCAGCTCCTGCTCCAGATTTTTCATCTGTGCCGGTGACAGCTCATCATCGCACACGATACCATCCGCATCGAGCTCGATCGCTAGCTGGCGAATCTCCTCGATCTTTCCCTTTCCCACATAGGTACCCGAGATCGGGTGATCCAGATTCTGGTAGATGGAGCCGACGGCCTCACCACCCGCCGTATCCACCAAAAGGGCAAGCTCCTCAAGCGATGCCTTTACCCTGCTCTCCTCTGCGGTATTGACCGCAACAAGAAGCAGACGTTCTTTTTTCTGTGCTGTTTCTATCATAAATTATATAGACCTTTCTTGTTTTTGCTGTGCTCGTTCCTTGTCCTTCTTTAAGATATCCTTCATGATAAACAGATATGCAATCCAAAGGAAAATTCCAGCGGTTACCCACGCACTCGCGTTTGCGATACAGATACCGGTGTAGCTCTTTGCTCTTGCCGCCAGAAATGCGAACACGCTTCGGCTAATCAGTTCTACCACGCCGCCGAGTGTCGGAAACAGCGCATAACCACAGCCCTGAAGGACATTTCGATAAATGAAGATCATGCCAAGCGGAATAAAGCACATTCCACAGATCTCAATGTACTTGCGCACATAGCCAATGACTTCTGTAATATCACCATCAAAGAACAACGATGTCATAAATGGAAGGATTGCCAGTACGACAAAGTAGATCACAACTGCGTAAGTACAGCTAAGTACCATCGCGGTCTTCTGTCCCTTTCGGATACGATCGGTGGAATGGATACCCCAGTTTTGTGCACTGTAGGTTGCCATCGTCATGCCCATCGCCTGGAAGGCCTGTGTTACCAGCTGCTCGACCTTGCAGGCTGCCGTATAAGATGCCACAACAGTAGAACCAAGCAGATTTAACGCTGCCTGTAAAATCATCGTTCCGATTGCAGTGATGGAAAACTGAAGCGCCATCGGCAAACCGATGTTTAACTGGATTCTTGCGCCAACTGGATCAAGTTTAAAATGTTCCTTCTTTAACTTCAGGATATCCACTTTTGTCAGCAAGAACACCAGACACAAAATACCAGAAACGCCCTGCGAAATAACAGTTGCGATCGCTGCTCCTGCTACGCCCCATGACAATACCATGATAAAGAACAGGTCAAGAACAACGTTTAACAGTGCTGATAAAATCAGGAAATAAAGCGGTACCTTGCTGTTTCCGACTGCACGCAGGATGCTCGCGGTCAGATTGTACAGCGTGGTAAAAATAATTCCGGCGCAGATAATGACAATGTACTGCTTGGACATATCAAAGATGTCCTCTGGTGTCTGCATGATGCGAAGCAGCCAGTCCATGCCAAGCAAACTAAACACGGTCATGATTACCGTAACAATCAGACCGAGTACAAATGCATTTCCAACGCTCTTTCGTAATCCCTCATAGTCGCCTGCCCCGTAGCGCTGGGAGGACAGGACGGTAAATCCGGTCGTCAGTCCATTCATAAAGCCAAGAATGAAGAAGACGATTGTTCCGGTCGCTCCTACCGCAGCGAGTGCGTCAGAGCCGACACCTTTTCCTACGATGATGGTGTCGACCATGTTGTACAGCTGCTGGAATAAGCAGCCGAGCAAGACCGGAATCAAAAACTTTAAGATCAGCTTTAATGGGCTGCCTTTTGTCATGTCAAGATTCATATGTGTTTTCCCTCTTTTTTGTATTTCTTGTTAATTTAAATCTCCTCTACCACCAAGCCCCACGGTGCCAGCGTCAGGCGCTCTTTCTTCTGGGCTGAACACCATAGGAATGCCCCTTCCATGCGAAGTCAAAATTGTGCGTTGCAAACTGATCATCACGATTCCTCCTGCATTTTTTCCTATTTTTTGTTTGTGTTCTTTTGTGTTCACGGGCGGGAAGTTTACGATTGTCTCAAGAAAAGCAACTCATCTCACCGCTCATCTAGGTTACGACCCGTGAACGTTCATTATCTCTCCTGCCACTCGCGCACCATGGCAATCTCTCTTGCGTAGCCGTCATCCTCATTCGGCGTCTCTAAAATAAATGGACGTCCCTGTAATGCCGGGTGGGTAACGACTCTCTTTAATGCTTCTTCTCCGATCTTTCCGAGGCCAAGCTTCTGATGACGATCCTTATGCGCGCCGCAGTCATTCATACTATCATTTAAATGTACCGCGCAAAGCTTGTCCAGACCGATGATGCGATCAAACTCGGTAAGCACTTCGTCCAGACGGTTTACAATATCATATCCACCATCCCATACATGACAGGTATCAAAACATACGCCTAATTTTTCCTTACAGGAAACACGGTCGATAATTGCGCGCAGCTCCTCAAAGCTTCTTCCGACCTCGCTTCCCTTTCCTGCCATCGTCTCCAGCAGCACAGTCACGCTCTGCGTACTGCTTAAGCACTCATTTAATGCGGCTGCGATGAGCTCGATTCCTGCCTCACTTCCCTGTCCAACATGGGAGCCTGGATGGAAGTTGTAAAATGCGCCCGGCAGATACTCCATTCGCTTGATGTCATCCTTTAACATCTCCACGGAGAATTTTCGAATATCCTCTTTTGCGGCACATACATTCATCGTGTACGGTGCATGTGCAACAAGCGGGCCAAATTCATGCTCTTTCATCAATGCAAGAAGACGTTTCACATCTTCTTCCTTAATTTCCTTTGCGCTTCCTCCCCTCGGGTTTCTGGTAAAAAAGGCAAATGTATTGCCGCCGAGCTTCACCTCTTGCTTGCCCATCGCCTCGTAACCCTTTGAGGAAGAAACGTGATTTCCGATATAAATCATGTCATTACGCTCCTGATTCTATCATCTACTATTTTCTTTTTTAATGAAATTCGATTTTTCTCTGAAATTCATTATTTTACTACTATCAGCTTTTTATTCTAACGGCAGTCCGATCGTGTAAATGCTGTTAAAGGTCTCACCTACTGCTAAGGTATTACCATATGCACGCTCCTGTAGAGTTCCAGTAAAGTCATCGGAATCACATCTTCCATGCCATGGCTCTAAGCAGACAAACGGTGCATCACTTGTCGGTGCCCACAGACCAAAAATTGGTGCATCAAACTGTAAGGTCACATACTCCTGTCCATCTGGATATGCCAGCGCCAGGCGGGATGCCTGCTCATCCTTGGAAATGATGGCATCTCTTGCAAACAAATCTGCTGTCAGCGGCAGATCACGCGGCAGGGTAACGGTATCATCCTCAAGCGCCATTCCATCCTTGGAAATATGATAGCAGGTAAAAGTTCCCTCGGTATTGTCACCGACATGGATATGATCGGTATCTGCGCCATCCTCGAGTGTCATGCTGGCAAAGAATGCCGGATGCGCACCAATAGAGAAATACATTTCCTTGGTATCTGTATTTGTTACCTTCCATAATACCGATACGCTTGCCTCCTTCAACTGATAGCCAATCTCCAGACGGAATGCAAACGGATATTTTGCTATTGTGCTCTCATCAGACTCCAGCACAAACCACAGTGTATCAGCAGTCTGGCTCTCCAATGCAAATTCCATATCTCGTGCAAATCCATGCTGAGACATGGCATAGGTTGTTCCATCGTAGCGGTATTGCTTATTCTTTACGCCGCCAACAAACGGAAACAACACTGGTGAATGGCGCTTCCAGTACTTTGGATTGGCGTCAAATAAATACTCTTTCTTTGTCTTTTTGCCCATCAGGCGCACCAGCTCTGCGCCGTGGCTCTCGATTTCCAGATAAATATGCTCATTTTCTAACTGATATACTGCCATGATTTCTCCTCCTGTAATCTCATGCCTAAGCCCCGAGGTGAATGTGCTTTACGAGACGGGACGTTGTAGCGGGCCCGTTGTCAAAATACACTTACGTTGAAAACATGTAGTGGGGACCCGCGGAGTTGGGCCCGTCGACAAAGTCACTTCACCGAGTGGGCGTCCGGTTGTCATTAACCTTGCGAGCGTCGAATCGTCTCCATCGCATCCTCATAGCCCACAAACACATGCCCGTTCATTCCATTTCGCACCGCACCGTCAATATTTTCCTTCTTATCATCAAAGAACAGACACTCCTGCGGCTTTAAGTCAAACAGTTCAAACAATTTCTGATAGATCGCATCGTCTGGCTTGATGATCTGATAGCGATAGGACAAAAGTGTGCCGTCCGCCTGATCAATAAACGGCAGCTTCGCCTGACTGTCGTGCAGCTGCTGATCGCCAAAATTAGATAGCAGATACACACGATACCCCATCGCCTGAAGCTCTGGTACCCATGTACTTGTATACGGATACGCACCTACGGTTCCACTGATATTTTCCATGATCATGCGGATTTCCGTTTCGACACCTGGGTCATTTTCGATAAAGCGCGCAAGCAGTTCTTCCTTTGTCAAGACGCCGCGATCGATCTCATTCCAATCATCGTTTAAGAAAACAGCCTCTGCCAGACGATTCTTTACCTCATCCGAAAAGCCAAAGCTGTCAAGATGATGACGCCATGAAAATGGAATCAACACATTTCCAATATCAAGTACAATGTTTTTAATCATCGCTTATTTCCTTTCTCAAGCAGACAAACCGTCTCCACATGCTCTGCCTTTGTCCACGGGAACATATCAACCGGTGTGGCCTGCTTTGCGTGATAGCCCTTCTTTGCAAGATATTTTAGATCCCTTGCTAATGTTTGCGGATTGCACGAAACATATACAATGCGCTTTGGTGCAAGAATTGCTACGGAATCCATAAATGCCTCGCTGCTTCCACTTCTCGGCGGATCCATAAAGACCACATCGGCGTGGCTGCCTTCCTCGGCCATCTGCGTCATCTGCTCTCCGGCATCGCCCTGAAGAAAATGAATATTCGTTACATGATTTGCCTTTGCATTCGCAATCGCATCCTTTACCGCAAGTGGATTTAGTTCAATTCCAAGCACTGTTTTTGCCTTGGATGATGCCGTCATTCCGATGGTTCCGATTCCGCAGTAAGCGTCAATCGCAATCTCCTCTCCGGTGAGATTTGCCAACTCAACTGCCTTTTCGTACAGCTTCTGTGTCTGCACCGGATTGACCTGATAGAACGACTGTGCCGAGATACGGAAACGATTGCCACAAAGCACATCTTCAATATAGCCTTTTCCGTACAGAACAACATTTCGCTCGCCCAGCACCATGCTAGTTATACGATCGTTGATATTTAACACAACACTTGTGATCTCCGGATGCAGCTTTCTTAATGCCTTTACGAAGTTATTTTTCGATGGGAATACTGGTGATGTCACAACAAGAATGACTAGCACCTCACCTGTCGTAAAGCCACGTCGAATCATTACATGGCGCAGCAGACCATAGCGTGTGCGCTCACTGTAGATTGTTACCTTAAAGGACTTGAGTAGTCCTCTGATGTCACAGATGATCTGATCCGCTGTCTGATCCTCTAGCAGGCACGAATCTACCGGTACTACGCTATGGCTGCCCTCCTCGTAGATTCCCGAAAGGATCTCTCCTTTCTTATAAGAAAAGGTTGCTGTCACCTTGTTGCGATAGTGATACGGATTCTCCATTCCGATGATGGGATTTACCGGACAGACTCCCTTTAACTGTGTCTTCACATACTGCTCTTTTTCTTTGAGCTGTTTTTCATAGCTTCCGTTAATATAAGTGCAGCCGCCGCACATACCGGCCGCTGCACACTTATTTGCATTTTTTGTCTTAGTTGTCTTCAATTTCATTTTCTCCATTTGCTGCCGCTTCGTCTGATGCAGTTGGTGCATTTGTCTCACCCAGCTCACACTTTGACAGAATCTGACTGCTTAATCCCTGAAGGGATGCCAAATTAAAACTTTCATTACCGGACACTGTCATGCCGTGACGAGATGCCAGATCATTTGTGTAATCAGACAGCGGATACGTTGTAACAATATCATAATACTCACTTGACTCGCTCTGCTCATAGTGCGTTACGACAAAATCAAGAGAATAGTCGGAAATATAGGTACCGTTCTCATCCTTTTTGATTGTCACATTTGCCTGACCTCCGAGCATATTTTCCAGTGTATTCTGAATGGACTGGAAATTACCAAGCGAATAATAAACCAGTGCACGGTCACCATTCTCTGCTGTCACCCACTTAACTGGCTCAACTACATGCGGATAAGAACCGATGATCAGATCCACACCATTGTTTGCAAGAAACTGTGCCTGTTTTTCCTGTTCTTCGGTGTAATCCATGCTGTTTTGCTCACCCCAGAACGGGAACGCAATGATAAAATCAGCCTCCTCACGTGCCTGCTTTAAAATATCAGACAGCCAGCTCTCATCGTATTCATTTAACAGGTACGGACTTCCATCCAGATCTGCTGTCTGGTTAGAACCATAGCTGTAGTTGATCATTGCAATCTTAATATTATTTGCCTCGACATAGACTGGAACATCCTTTGCCTCTCTGGAACTGTTTACACCAAGAAGTGTCACATCAGGGCAGTTTGTGCTAAAATAACTCATCATCGTATTCAGACCATCGCGGCCTTCATCCATGATATGATTGTTTGCTGCCAGCACAACATTGATACCCGCATCGCGGATACTGTCAGCCAGCTCGACTGCTGTATTAAAGATACCGGTCTCAGTTGAGGTAGCACCCAGCGCACTTCCGCCAAGTACCGTGTCCTGGCTAAGCACTGCTAGATCTGCTGCCTGAAAGATGCTTGCCATGTTTGCAAAATGATTGGTAAAATCGTAGGTCCCGTCTGCCTTCTGTGCGCTGAGCGTACAAGAACGATGCATCAAATTGTCACCTACTGCAACAAGTGTTGCACTTGTTGGCTTAAATACTTCCTCGGTAGTAGCCTCAGTCTCTGCCTGAGCCTGCTTTGTGGATGCCTGCGCATCAACATCAATCGGATAACCCAGGTCCTGTACCGGATTCTGCGTATCTGTGCTTGTATTTGCTCTTGCACTTTTAAAACCAGATAATAAAATACTTCCATAGTGATAACCCATATAGCCAATTACTGCTACTGTCACCAGCATTTCAATTCCCAGTATCATATATAATAGCTTAAAGGAATTCTTCTTTTCCTTCTTTTTCTTGCGGGACTTACTCATTCTTACTTTTTCCTTTCCATTCTATGTCCTGATAAGATACCTCGGATTTCTCCGTACTTCGTACTCCCGAAATCCTGAAAACATTCGGAATTCGCCCCTTCAGGCTACCTCCTCATGTTTTGGGCGGGTCTTCCCTGTATCTTATCACATTATAAAACAGCAATCATAATTTTACAAGAAATTTTCTTATTTTTTAACGTGAAAAGGCACCGGACATTTCTGCCCGGCACCTCTATTGATGTACTCATCTGCTTATCGTCTTAATAAACAACTCCGTTGATATTTTAAATTAAACAATACCCTGAGCGTTCATAGCATCTACGACCTTCTCAAAACCTGCAATGTTTGCACCCATTACATAGTTTCCTTCGTAGCCGTACTTCTTAGCTGCCTCATCAACCTTCTTGAAGATGTTGATCATAATGTTGTGCAGCTTCTCATCAACTTCCTCGAATGTCCAGGAAAGTCTCTCGCTGTTCTGGCTCATCTCAAGTGCGGAAGTAGCAACACCACCTGCGTTTGCTGCCTTTCCTGGCATGAACATCATACCACTCTCTAAGAAGAAGTCAGTAGCCTCTCTGGTGGATGGCATGTTAGCACCCTCTGCTACTAAGAAGCATCCGTTTGCCTTTAACTGCTTTGCATCCTCAAGATCCAGCTCGTTCTGAGTTGCGCATGGAAGAGCGATATCACACTTAACGCTCCATACACCCTTGCCCTCATGATACTCAACACCTGGCTTAGCCTCTGCGTACTCCTTGATTCTTCCACGGCGAACTTCCTTGATCTGCTTTACCAGATCCAGATCGATGCCGTTTGGATCGTAAACCCAACCATTGGAATCACTTAAGGTAACAACCTTCATACCGTACTGCTGAGCTTTCTCAGTGGTGTAAATTGCAACGTTACCGGAACCGGAAACTGCAACTGTCTTTCCTTCCATGGTCATACCTGCATTTAACAGCATCTCACGAACCATGTATACCAGGCCATAACCTGTAGCCTCTGTTCTTGCAAGAGAACCACCATAGGTCAGTCCCTTACCAGTTAAAACACCCTCATACAGGCCAGTCAGTCTCTTGTACTGTCCGTACAGATAACCGATCTCTCTTCCGCCTACACCGATATCACCAGCTGGTACATCCGTATCTGCGCCAATGTGACGATACAGCTCTGTCATGAAGCTCTGGCAGAATCTCATGATCTCACGATCAGACTTACCCTTCGGGTCGAAATCAGAACCACCCTTGCCACCGCCGATCGGAAGACCGGTCAAGGAGTTCTTAAAGGTCTGCTCAAATCCAAGGAACTTAATAATACCCAGATTTACAGATGGATGAAGACGAAGGCCGCCCTTGTATGGTCCGATTGCACTGTTAAACTGTACACGGAATCCTCTATTTACGTGTGCCTGTCCATTGTCATCTACCCACGGTACACGGAATGTAATGATACGCTCTGGCTCTGTCATTCTCTCAAGCAACGCATCCTTGCGGTACTGCTCCTCATTTGCCTCGATTACCGGACGAAGGGAATCAAGAACTTCCTTAACTGCCTGCTGAAACTCCTTTTCTCCAGGGTTCTTTTCTGCAACTAACTGCAGCACTTCATCTACGTAAGACATTATGACCTCTCAATCTGCCGCTCTGGGCGACTCTTTGCGATACCCGGCGCTGTTCCCGGATATCGGAGTGAATACTGATTTTCACTCTGATCTATATTACCACCCCGAAACCTAAAGATGTCAAAACTATGCTGTCAATCGGGAGGTCAATCAAAACCGGTCTTAAAAACCGACATGTACATGGTACTACATGAATTAAATTACGTCAATACCTCTTTTTCAAAAATAAAATAAATTCTTCGTGATGTTTTTATGTATTTATACAATGCATTCTGGTAAAGTGTCAAAGTCCCGATTTTTTACTTTTCCTTCCGTTCACATTGCACATAAGAAAAATGGGTATAAAAAACACCCAGAGGCAGACTGACTCTGTCAGCAGTACCCGCCTTTGGGTGTTCATTTACTTTGTATTATTTTGTTCGCATTGTTCACTTCGACTTCAAACGTATCCTTAACCCTCGAACCTATTCTTAGAAATCAAACTTGTCCTCGAAGTAAGCCTTCAGATCTGCAATTGCTACGCGCTCCTGCTTCATGGTATCACGGTCACGTACGGTTACGCAGCCGTCGGTCTCAGAATCGAAATCGTAAGTGATGCAGAACGGAGTACCGATCTCATCCTGTCTTCTGTAACGCTTTCCGATCGCACCACGATCATCAAACTCACAGTTGTATCTCTTGATCAGCTGCTCATATACCTTCATAGCGCCCTCATTGAGCTTCTTGGAAAGTGGAAGCACACCAATCTTAACTGGAGCCAGTGCCGGATGGAAATGAAGCACGGTACGAACATCGCCGCCCTCTAACTCTTCCTCATCATATGCAGCACAAAGGAATGCCAGTGTTACACGGTCAGCACCAAGAGATGGCTCGATAACATACGGGATGTAACGCTCCTTCTTCTCATCATCGAAGTAGGTCATATCCTCACCAGATGTATTCTGATGCTGGGTCAGATCGTAATCGGTACGGTCTGCGATACCCCACAGCTCGCCCCAACCAAACGGGAATAAGAACTCGATATCGGTTGTTCCCTTCGAATAGAAGCACAGCTCCTCTGGAGAATGGTCTCTTGCACGCATCTCGTCTTCCTTAATACCAAGGCTCTTTAACCAGTCGATGCAATACTGACGCCAATACTGGAACCACTCAAGGTCGGTTCCTGGCTCACAGAAGAACTCTAACTCCATCTGCTCGAACTCTCTTGTACGGAAAGTAAAGTTTCCAGGAGTGATCTCATTTCTAAAGGACTTTCCGATCTGGCCGATACCAAATGGAAGCTTCTTACGGGAGGTTCTCTGAACGTTCTTGAAGTTTACGAAAATACCCTGTGCAGTCTCCGGACGAAGATATACGGTATTCTTTGCATCCTCAGTAACACCCTGGAAGGTCTTGAACATCAGGTTAAACTGACGAATATCCGTAAAATCATGCTTTCCACAAGTTGGGCAGCAGATGTTCTTCTCGTCGATGAACTCCTTCATCTCCTGTGTGGTCCAACCGTCGATTGGCTTCTCTGGCTCTTTGCCCTGCTCTGCATAATAATCCTCAATCAGCTTGTCTGCGCGGAAACGCTCATGACAACATTTACAGTCCATTAACGGATCGGAGAAACCGCCCAGATGACCAGATGCTACCCAAGTCTGCGGGTTCATCAGGATCGCACAGTCTACACCTACATTGTAAGGATTGCCGGTAACAAACTTCTGCCACCATGCCTTCTTTACATTGTTCTTCAGCTCGACACCGAGATTACCATAATCCCAAGTATTTGCCAGACCACCGTAGATCTCGGAACCCGGATATACGAAACCTCTGGATTTTGCAAGCGCTACAATTTTCTCCAACGTCTTTTCCATAATCGTTCTTCCTCTTTTCTGCGGCATAAACGCCGCGTGAATCTCTCTAATAATACCAGATTACTTTATACAGTGCAAGCAGGTTTTATTTAAAAATAATATATCCACCGTCATTTCCGGTGATCTGCGCACAGTTCGATGTCAGCACCGTAACATTCGGGGAGACATATGCGATGTCATGCTCACCAAATACCGTTACCGGATAATCCGCGTACACCAGACAATAATCCGTCTTCTTCATCAGCTCATCTGCACTGATGCTCTTCTGACCATCGCTTGTGACAAACTCACCGCTAAGGGTCATCGTGCTGCTTCCAAGCTGTGAAGTATAAAGCTTGCTGCCACCTGCTGACTGGATTTCTGCGGAATTAAAGCCTGTGTAGGTATCGCCGTTTGCATAAGTAAATACGACACTTGCCTTTTTGTCTTTCACAGATGCGGACTCGTAGCATACCGGAAGAAGAATGCTGTCTTTTTCTTCCTTTGTCATCTGATCATAGCTATAGTACTTGCAGCCATAAACATTTGTATTGAAAGACAGTGCTTCCTGCTGCGCAACGCCAGCGAGCTCATCGATGCTGTAATAGTCCTTGTCAAAGTCGGAAATCATGGCAGCACGGATCGTAGCATTGTCCTGCACGTAAATGCTGTTTTCAGCCTCTGTGAAGTCATACGACTTCGTAAATAGTCCGCAGCCTGCAAGACTGACTGCCGCCACCAGCCCCGCCATAAGACTGACTGTTTTTGTCCGTATCATCCTGTTTCTCATACTTTTCTTTCCTCTCATTTACTGCCTCTTTTCGGCAGAGACTTACCTTTTATACATTCTATGGTATCTTTGCGAATATTTCAAGTACAAAATCTTCCGATTTCATTAACATTTCTTTACAAAAGTATCGGCATTCTGCTCGTTCCTTAAAACGCCCACTCGGTGAAGTGACTTTGTCGGCAAGCCTGACCGCTTCGCTTTACCGCATTGCCTCGCAAAGCACTTCCACCTCGGGGCGCTACCTAATAGCCCGCGAAGCGCTGCATTTCTTCCAGCACTGTCAATGATTTAAACTCTCTCGGAAAGTATCGTTTGCGCCATTTTTCCGTCAGACTATGAAGTGCCTGCTGCACCGGCTTTTCCACGCAGAAGGTATACAGCTTTCCAAGCGGCGCCGTCAGAATATACTGCAGCGTGTACATCGTTGATTCATCCAGATAAACGCGCTGCTGTGTCTGTGTATCACGCTTTGCATTTGCACAGTCCTCGCAGATGCAATTCCCTCGCTCCACAGATAGCCAGCCCTTTGTAAGCCTGCTGCCGCATGTTCTGCACTCAAATACTTGTGGATACACACCCATCACAGTAAACAGGCGAATCTCGTAGATTAAACGCACCAGTTCATCCGGAATGGACTGATTTTCCAGTGCCTTTAAGGAAAAATAGAGCAGATTTAGCAGTTCCTTTGCATCATCATTTTCCTCCGAGACAAAACCTGCCGCCTCCAGAAAATAGCAGCCGTAAGCCATCTTCGTGACATCGGCATTGATCGCTTCAAAATATTCCTTTATTGAGGCAGACTGCACCGTATACGAATCCCGACCTACATGCAGCGAAAATTCTCCCATCGAAAATGGACGTGCTGCGGCAAGCAGAGAACTGTTTGGACGTCTCGCGCCCCGCACAAATGCACTGATGCGCCCCAAATCCGTCGTCAGAAGCACAATTCGCCTGTCATATTCGCCGATTGGCATGGCAGACAGTACCATTCCGCTCACCGTTACTGTATCCATTTGTTTTCCTTTCCCGAATCTGTTTACTGCTCGTCCTCGTGATAACCGAAATTCTTCATATAGAGGTCACTGTCTCTCCAGTCCTTGCGCACCTTGACAAACAGTTTCAAGTTGACCTTCATCTCGAGCATATCCTCGATATCGCGGCGCGCATCGCTTCCGATGGCTTTTAACATCGAGCCGCCCTTTCCGATGATGATTCCCTTGTGAGACTCGCGCTCGCAGATGATAGAAGCCTCGATATCCATCACAGAACCGTCCGGACGCTCTTTCATCGTCTCGATTGTGACTGCGATACCGTGTGGAATCTCCTCCTGAAGACGTCTGAGTGCCTTCTCACGAATCATCTCGGCTGCGATCTGGCGCATCGGCTGATCGGTAACGGTATCCTCATCGTAGTACATCGGACCATACGGCAGATAACGAAATACGGTGTCAAGCAGCGTATCGGTGTTGACGCTTCGAAGGGCAGAAACGGCTACGACCTCATTGAAGTCTGCGATCTGACGGTATGCCTTAATACACTCTGCCACGGCTTCTTTCTTTACAGTATCGGTCTTATTGACGATCAGAAAGACCGGACACTTTAACTGGCGCAGCTTCTTTGCAATCTCCTGCTCGCCTCTTCCGATAAAGGTAGTCGGCTCAACCAGCCACATAACGATATCGGCCTGTGAGAAAGTCTTCTGTGCAACCTCTACCATATAAGTTCCCAGACGATTCTGCGCCTTATGGATGCCCGGCGTATCCAGAAAAACGGCCTGGCCGCGCTCGTCTGTATAAACGGTACGAATCTGATTTCTTGTTGTCTGTGGCTTTCTTGATGTGATTGCGATCTTCTGTCCGATCAGATGATTCATCAGTGTGGACTTTCCTACGTTTGGGCGTCCGACCAGTGCAATAAAGCCTGATTTTTTCTGTTTTTCCATATTTCCTCTTTCTTAAAAACTCATAAAGATCGCACATTTGCAAACAGCGCGCGATTCTCCTTAATCTTGTTCTCATTTCCAACGACACACAGACAGTTTTCGCCAAGTACCGCCTTCGCATACGGCACCAGTGCGCGAATATCCGCTGCCATTGTCTGAAGCACCTCATCGCGCTCCTTCTGAAGCTGCTCTCTCGTGATGCCACTTAGGTACGCAGTCAATCCGCGAACGCCAAGTGCCGCCGGATTCTTCGGAATATCCATTTCACTGATCGCACCGATCACGAAACGATCCATGCTGCGCTCATCCTGATCGAAGCTCTCCAGATAAGCCGGAAGCTGCTCATACACCTCATTGGACTCTGCCAGCTTCGGATCCAGATACGATACCATGTAGCAGTCACCATCGCGTCCCATGCCGGACATGCAGCCGTAAGCGCCGCCCTTTACACGAAGGCGAATCCACAGATAATCATAGTTTAATATGTTCTGCAAAACAAGGAGTGACCCCTGAAATGGCAGCCCTGCATCCTTATAATTTCCAGTTCGGGCAACGAACTGAATCTGAGATGCACAGCAGATACCCTCGTTTTTCTTTTCCAGTGGCATATGCCACTCAGCCTTCTGAAAGATTTCATCTGGCATCTCTGGAATCAGTGCATTCATCGCACCTGTAAGCATCTCAAAGCCCTTCTCGTCTGCGGTAAAGCTGACGAGCATCGCCTCTTTGTTAAACAGGCGGTGGCTGACGGATTTTAGCATTTCAATAACAACGTTCTTTCGCTCCTCAAAATGCTCATACAGATCATTCAAGAATTCATAGAACGAAATGCCTGTCATCAGCTCATTTAGATAGCCCGACTCGCTGTGATAGGACGATGCACGCTTGATTGCTGTGTTGTGTCCGGCACTCTTTAAGCGCTCGTAAAGCTGGGAGCGTGTCTCACCGATGATCTCGTATAGACGCTTCTCGTTTGCCAGATCAGACTCATACATCATCTCCTTTGTCAGACGAATCGCCGTCTCAAGCTCGCTATAAAATGCCTTAATGCGGAAGGAGAAGCGCACAGTCGGATGACCATTTTCAGGTTGAAGCACAACAAAGCCTGGATCAATGCCACCCGTGTGGATATTGACCTCATCCATCAACTCGGTATAGCTGTATGGGCCTGCTCCGACAACGCCCAAAATCTGCTTTAACAGTGACAGATATGGAAGCTCCGAAAGCGATGCAAAATCAGCATCAAACACAAGCTCCAGATAACCGATCTCCTTTGTGGACATCTCATGGAACAATACTGGAATTCCATTGATGCTACGCTCCTCATTGTACAGTGGATGGACTTCGCGCTTAATATCGGCGCGTGTCAGCATCGGAACGGTCTCGAGCTCTTCCTTTGTGCTCGGTGTCTCCTGATACTCTTTTAATTCCTTCGTGTGGCGCACAATCGCTTCGATCTCTTCTTTTGAGAGTGTTTCCTTGTAGGCGCGAAGCTTCTCGGCAACCTTCTTTTCATTCTCTGCGTCAAGACCCACCTGCGGAACTGCCATTGCCACAACACCGAAGGTATTGTCAATCAGACAGTCGGTAATCAGCTGCTCAAAATAATTACCCTCTGCCTTTTTGTAAAGTTCTTCCATCGTCTCCTGTGTCTCAAGAAGCAAAAATGCAGCATTATCATCGTACAGCCAACTGTCAAACAAGTCCAGACCGTACATCAGACCCTTCGGCCAACGGCCAAAGTCACCCTCCTTTAAGCGAAACTGTAAGCTGTTCAAACCAGCAAGGAGAGATCGCTTATTTAAACCATTTTTCGAAAGCTTCTTTAATGTCGTTTCAATCGTCTGAACAAAGGCGTCACGCTGCTCTGGCGCTGCGCCCTTTGCCGTCACCTCAAAGGACGGCTGCAAAATACCATCCTCAAAGCCACCGTAAATATCCACACCGATGCCAGCATCCAGCAGTGCCTGCTTTAACGGCGCCCCCGGCGCGTCAAGAAGCACATATTCCAGCACCTGAAATGCCAGATATTTCTCGCGGTCAAGCGCATTGGATACGACCTTTGACCAGGTAAAATAGGTACCCTCGTCATCGTCCTCCGATGCCGCATAGGAAAACTCAATCTGCTTCATCGCATCAAATGGCTTTTGCGGTGCGATTGTGGAGTCAATCTCCTGCTTTTCATAGTGGCTTAAATACTCGCGGTCCATCCAGTTCAGCGCCTCTGCCATGTCGAGATCGCCGTACAGATAAATGTAACTGTTGGATGGATGATAATATTTCCGGTAAAACGCCAGATAATCCTCATAGGTCAGATCTGGGATGCACGCCGGATCGCCGCCCGACTCAAACGCGTAGGTCGTATCTGGATACAGTGCTTCCTGCACGTGGCGTCCAAGCACCTCATCGGCGCTTGAAAAAGCACCCTTCATCTCGTTGTAAACGACACCATTATACGTCAGCTCGCCATCCGGGCTTTCCATCTCGTAGTGCCAGCCCTCCTGCTCGAAGATCTTGCGTTCCTTTGTGATGTTCGGATGAAAAACGCCGTCCATGTAGACAGACATCAAATTAAAGAAATCCTTGTCGTTTGTGCTTGCGAGCGGAAACATCGTCTTGTCCGAATAGGTCATCGCGTTTAAAAAGGTGTTTAGTGAACCCTTTGCCAGCTCCACAAACGGGTCCTTGACCGGATACTTGTCGGAACCGCACAAAACAGTGTGCTCAATGATGTGTGCGACACCGGTGCTATCGGTCGGTACGGTACGAAATGCGATGTTAAAGACCTTGTTATTATCCTCGTTTTCCAATACAAAAACGCGCGCGCCTGTCTTTTTATGGCGCATCAAATAGCCCTCGCTCTCAAGCTCCTTCACATAATGATGTTCCACCAGCTCATACTGCGCTACTTTTGTCAAATCCATTTTCTTCTGCCTTTCCATCACTGCTTTTCGCTCTCTGGCTCCTGACGACGCAAAATATCCTGCGGTTCGGTCGCGCCATCAAATACAACGTGAAGCATCTGCTTTGGATGTGGTGCGCTCTCCTGCGCATTGCCGTCCTCATCAAAAATTCCAATTACATTCAACGGAATGTTTCGTCCATCCGGCTTCATCACCTCGATTGTCTCGCCAACGCAAAACTTATTTTTCTGCTCGAACACGCTGCGTCCGTTCTCGTCGATTGACTCCACGGTTCCCAGATACGTGTAATTCTTTACATAGGTGTTGCTGTCGTAAATCTGCGCATCATGCGCTGGCTTTCCATAGAAAAATCCAGTCGTAAACTCGCGATAGGTGCACTTTCCGATCTCTTCCTTGTACCACTCCATGTTGGCCTCGTACTTCTTCGGATCCTCAAAGTAATCGTCGATTGCCTTGCGGTAGGTGCGCGCCACAGTCGCCACATACAGCGCCGTCTTCATGCGCCCCTCGACCTTTAAGCTGTCGATGCCACAAGCAATCAAATCTGGAAGATGCTCGATCATGCACAGATCCTTTGAGTTAAAAATGTAGGTGCCGCGCTCATTCTCATAGACCGGATAATACTCGCCCGGACGTGTCTCCTCGACGATGGAATACTTCCAGCGGCACGGATGTGTACAGGCACCCTGATTCGCATCGCGTCCAACCATGTAGTTACTGAGAAGGCATCTTCCCGAATAGGAAATACACATCGCGCCGTGCACAAAAGTCTCAATCTCAAGATCATCCGGGATGTGTTCGCGAATCTGCTTTAACTCGTACAGAGACAGCTCTCTTGCGGAAACAACGCGCTTTGCGCCAAGCTGATGCCAGAAATTGTAGGTGCCGTAGTTACAGTTGTTCGCCTGGGTGCTGATGTGAAGCTCCATCTCTGGAAGCTCCTCTTTTGCGATCATGAAAACACCCGGATCGGAAATGATCAACGCATCCGGTCCGATCTCCTTTAACTCGCGAAAATACGTGCGCACACCATCCAAATCGTCGTTGTGTGCCAAAATGTTGGCAGTCACATAGACCTTTACGCCGTGTGCATGGGCAAAGCAAATGCCCTCTGCCATATCCTCTTTGCTGAAATTCTTTGCCTTTGCCCGAAGACCAAACGCCTCCCCACCGATGTAGACCGCATCTGCCCCGTAGGTGACAGCCGTTTTTAATACATCAAGACTGCTTGCCGGGATCAAAAGCTCTGGCTTTTTTCTTGCTGCCATTTCACATTTCCTCCGTGTTTTTCTTCATTGTCAGTGAGACGCCGTCTCCGATCGGAATGACTGATGTGGTAAGTTCTGGCGTATGTGTTAACATCGTCAAATACTCTCGCATTCTGCTGTGGATCGTGCGGTTGCGTCTCGTCACCGCAAATCTGGACTCCAAAACGTCGCCGTCCTGAAGTACATTGTCCGAAAACAAAAGTCCATCCGGTGCCAGAAGCCGCAGCACATCCGGAAGGAAATGAATATACTGGCCCTTCGCCGCATCCATAAAGATCAAATCATACGGTTTGTCCAGTGTCTTTAAAATTTCGGCTGCATCGCCCTCAAGCAGTGTGATGTCACAGCCTCTTGACGCCCGTGCAAAATTGCGCTTGGCTTCCTCGATGCGCGGCGGATACTTCTCAATCGTCGTAATTTTCGCATCCTTTGGCATGACCTCACTCATGCGAATTGCAGAATAGCCTACCGCCGTACCCACCTCGAGGATGGAAAGCGGCCGTTTCAGACGGATTAAAAAGAGCAGAAAACTGGCAGTCTCCGGCCGAATAATCGGCACGTCTCCTGCCAGCGCGTCTCTTTGGATTTCTTCACTCAGAGCGCTCCCCGGAAGTTCCAGGGAGCGAATATAATCAGTTGCCCGCTCAAAATCAAACATTGAATTACTCCACTTCCATGATGATCGGAAGGATCATCGGACTGCGCTTCATCTTCTTCCACAGATAGTTGCTTAAGCTGTCACGAATCTCATTCTTGATCTTGGACCAGTCGGAAATCTTGTGATCCAGACAATCAAATACTGCATCCTCTACGACCTGCTGAGCCTCGATCATCAGATTCTCAGACTCACGGATATAGACAAAGCCTCTCGATACGATGTCCGGTCCTGCAAGAAGGTTATTGGTGTAGCGCTCCAGTGTCAGAACGACGATAATGATACCATCCTGTGACAAATTCTGGCGATCACGCAAAACGATGTTTCCAACGTCGCCGACACCAAGTCCATCTACGAGGATGCCGCCGTGTGTTACCTGTCCGGTAACAAGCGCACTCTCCTCACTAAGCTCCAGCACATCACCAGACTGAATCATGAAAATGTTGTCCTTCGGGATACCGAGGGATTCTGCAATCTCAGCCTGTGCCTTTCTGTGACGGAACTCACCGTGAATCGGGATGGAATACTTCGGGCGAACCAGTGAGTACATTAACTTGATCTCCTCCTGGCACGCATGACCAGATACGTGAGTATCCTGATAGATAACCTCTGCACCCAACATGGACAGCTCGTTGATGACCTTCGATACGGACTTCTCATTTCCCGGAATTGGGTTTGAAGAGAAGACAACCAGATCGCCTGGGCAGATGCTGACCTTTCTGTGGATCGCTGCTGCCATACGGGACAATGCTGCCATAGACTCACCCTGGCTGCCGGTCGTGATGATAACGGTCTTTTCCGGCGGATAGTTGCGAAGCAGCTCGATGTCGATCAGGGTTCCCTCTGGAATGTTGATATAGCCAAGCTCGCTTGCCTTTCCAATAACATTGACCATGCTTCGTCCCTCTACAACAACCTTACGATCGTTCTTGTAGGCAGTATTGATGATCTGCTGTACACGGTCTACATTTGATGCGAATGTGGCAACGATAATTCTCTGATTTTTGTGTTCAGAAAAGATCGTGTCAAACGTGTGACCTACGGTGCGCTCCGATGCAGTAAAGCCTGGGCGCAGTGCATTGGTACTCTCACACAGGAGTGCTAACACACCCTTCTTACCCAGCTCGGCAAAGCGCTGTAAATCGGCCATATCGCCAAATACTGGTGTGTAGTCGATCTTAAAGTCTCCGGTGTGGATAATGGTTCCTGCCGGTGAAGTGATCGCAAGCGCTGCTGCGTCAACGATACTATGGTTGGTGCGGATAAACTCAACACGAAAATCGCCTGCACTGATCGTCTGGCCGTACTTTACCACCTTTCTCTTTACGCTCTTTGTGATGCCGTGCTCCTCAAGCTTTCCCTCGATGATTCCAAGGGTCAACTTTGTTCCATACAGCGGAACGTTGATCTCCTTAAAGAAAAACGGCAATGCGCCGATGTGGTCCTCATGACCGTGGGTGATAAATACACCCTTTACCTTGTGAATGTTCTGCTTCAGATACGTGATATCCGGAATGACCATATCAATACCCAGCATCTCATCTCCTGGGAATGACATACCGCAGTCTACTACGATGATGCTCTCTCCATACTCAAACACCGTCATATTCATTCCGATTTGCTCAAGACCTCCTAACGGTATGACCTTGACACTTGTTTCAACTGTACTCAAACCTTACCTCCTTTTCCCTGTTCATTTATGAAACAGCTCTTTCTTCTGTCGTAACTTCTCTGTCCAATGTTTCATCATAATAACGATTGTGGAGTCTTCATTCACTCGCCACCACTAAACGTCCAGATTCCATCTTTTTACGCGATGTTATTCAATGGTGATATCTTCATCGGAAAGGAGTTCTTCAAATACTTTCGAAACAGCGTCAAGCTCGGTCTCGTCCTCAACCAGCTCATAAACGGCATCCGGATCCTCTGGGCGTGAAGTGTCCTTTAAAATCAGGCACTCTGCGTCCTCATCATCCGAATCTGCCACCAGCAGATAATCGTTTCCGCCAAGTCTTGTCTCCTCAATCACATAGAACTCTGCTTCTGTTCCATCGTCTGCTGTCAAAATGATCTTATCTTCCATTCGCCTTCTCCAGTCTTTTTCCCTAGTCTGCTGTGTTATTCATAACTTCCAGGTTTTTAATTTTTATTAATTTTATTTATTTGCTGTGCTTCCGTATCTGACTCGGTCTCGGCAACTGCCTGATTCTTCTTAGAATTTTCCATATAATCCTGCAAAATCAGTCCCGCCGCTACCTGATCGATCACGGTTTTTCTTTTTTCCTTCGGCATACCGCACTCCTGCAAAATCTCATCGGCTGCAACTGTTGTCAGCCGCTCATCCTGCATGATAACCTCAAGCCCGGTTCTGCGCTCCAGCATTGCTTTAAACGCAAGCGCCAGCTCTGCTCGCTCTCCTGCTGTTCCGTCCATGTTGACGGGAAGTCCTAAAATGATCTTCTCGATCTGGTACTCCTTTGCCAGCTCCTCAATGCGTGCAAGTGTGCGCCGCAGTTTATTCTCCTCTTTTCTTGTAATGGTTTCTAACGGCTGGGCAGTATACCCCAACGGGTCACTGACTGCCACTCCCACTGTCTTGGAACCATAGTCGAGTCCTAGTAATCTCACTTTTTCTCTCTGCCTTTTCTATGAATGCAGTGTTGTCAGCGTTGAAAGAGATCTCGTCGAAAAGAATCTCTCTCACGGACGCTGAAACTGCTGCGATCAATCAGTCCTTGCACTTGGTTTCTACATAGTTTCTCATCAGTTCTTCGAGAATCTCGTCTCGTTCAACCTTCATGATGAGGCTTCTTGCATTGTTGTGGCTGGTAATATAGGTGGGGTCTCCAGACATGATATATCCAACAATCTGGTTGACCGGATTGTACCCCCTCTCCACCAGCGCCTGATATACTCTCAGAATGACTTCTGAGACTGAAATTCGCTTTGTCTGATTGACATCGATAAATTGAGTATTTTTTAAATCTGCCATTGATTCACGCCCTTCCTACAGTCCAAAACCTGCTAAACAATAATATTGTAATACATTTCGCCTCTTTCGGCAAGTCTTTTTTTATTCATCAGTTCAGGATGATGTTACCCGGTAATTTTTGAAGGCGGCTCGGCGATTCAGGTTACGATAATCGCCCATAAAAGAACCATAAAAGAACTGGTAAACTATTTTTATACTTGTCTTGCCTCCATTATATCCGCGGTCAGTTCACCCTCGATGACCACGTCAATGATCGTATTGTCCGGCGCATCCGTCTTTACTACACATTTTATGTACTCTGGCGTATGGCCGACCATATAGGAGATGCCATTTATTTCTTGGCGTTCCTCCAATAATACCTTGACCTTCTTTCCGGTCCACTGTGCGCGAAAATCCTTCGTCATTTTCGCCTCAAGCTCGGAAAGAATACTGCTTCGCTGTGCCTTTTTCTCATCCGGCACCTGATTTTCCATCTTGTCCGCTCTGGTTCCTTTTCTTCTGGAGTAGCGGAAAATATGCATCTCATAAAGTGATCTTTTTCAAGAAACTGTCTGGTTTCCTCAAATTCTTCTTCTGTCTCACCCGGGAAACCTACGATTACGTCTGTTGTGATCGCCGGATGCTCAAAGTTTTCCCGAAGAAGCTGGCACTTTTCATAGTATTCCTCCGGTGTATAATGTCTATTCATACGCTTTAAGGTTGCCTCACATCCACTCTGCAAAGATAAATGGAAATGTGGACATACCTTGTGAAGCTTCTTTAAGCGTCCAACAAATTCCTCGGTGATGATGCGCGGCTCGAGAGAGCCAAGGCGGATGCGATTGATGCCCTCGATCGGATGGATGGCTTCGATCAGTTCAATTAAATGACTCTCTCCATCAATTTCCCTTCCATATGAGCTTAAATGAATCCCCGTCAGGACAACCTCCTGAATGCCTGCCTCTGCCAGACGCTTGATTTCCGATATTACGTTTTCCATACGGCGGCTGCGCACGCGACCTCTCGCATACGGAATGATGCAATAACTGCAGAACTGATTGCAGCCATCCTGTACCTTTACAAAGGCTCTCGTATGCTCCAATACGGTGCTGACCTCAAGCTCCTCATACTGTTCCTTCTCTACATCTGCAAGCACCTCATCAAAGGTTCTTCCCTCAAAATAAGCATCAAGAGCAGAAACAATCTGGCGCTTCTGATTGTTTCCAAGCACGAGATCCACAGCCTCGTCTGCCTTTGCCTCTTCCTCACTTACCTGTACATAGCAGCCCGTCGCTACCACAACAGCCTCAGGATTTAGCTTCTTTGCGCGGTGCAGCATCTGTCTTGATTTGCGCTCCGCAATGTTTGTAACCGAACAGGTATTGACAACATAAACATCTGCCTGTTCGTTAAACGGTACAATGTCGTAGCCTGCTGTCTGCAGCAGCTCTTCCATTGCTTCCGTCTCATATGCATTGACCTTGCAGCCCAGTGTGTGAAATGCTGCCCGTCTTCCCATATTTTTATTTTTCCTTTCTGTCGAGTGTTACTATTACAGTTCACGCGTCCTGCTAGATCTGGATAAATCTCATGCTTGCATGAAGATTTGACAGATCAACAGGACGAAGTGAACGCCTGTTAATGAACAAAACACAGCTGCGAAGCAGCGACGCACGGAACGTGCGGTTTTGCGAATAGGCGTTCCGTGAACAGTAACAAAATTCTGTGAAATAAACCTTGACTTTTCGCTCCCGAACAAGTAGTATAAAACTAAAGAAATGTGTTTGTTGTTATGATATATTTTGTTCTTGAAAACAGTAAATCTATCTCAAACAAACGCATTAAAAACTCATAAGCATCATCTTCACAGGAGGGAATTATCATGGTTACAGTAAAAATTTGTTTAAATTCTATCGACAAGGTTAAGTCTTTTGTAAATGACCTGACCAAGTTTGATTCTGATTTTGACCTGGTATCCGGAAGATACGTTATCGACGCAAAATCCATCATGGGTATCTTCTCTCTGGATCTTTCCAAGCCGATCGACTTAAACATCCATGAAGAAAAGAATCTTGACGACGTTATGAAGGTTCTGGAACCATACATCATCAAGTAATTCTTTCAAATCAAATTCAGAGATTATTTTATCTGACCGAGCAGGGCATCACATCCGTGATGCCCATTTTTTTGCTACAGTTCACACAAAACGTGCGGTTTTGCGAATGGGCGTCCTGTGAACTGTAATATCAGGCCTTACACCAGATAACCTCTGCAGTATTGATGGCCTCTTCTACCATCGCATCAATCTTTTCTTCAAGCTTCTTCTCAGAGTTGCGAATTACCTTTACATTTGGCTTTGTAACCGGATGCTTTGCCACAAAAATGGTACAGCAGTCCTCATACGGCTGAATGGAAGTCTCAAAGGTATCAATCTTTTCTGCGACATCAACGATTTCCTGCTTATCAAAACCGATTACTGGGCGATAAACCGGAAGGGTACAAACCTCATTTGTTGCCATCAGACTCTGCATGGTCTGGGATGCTACCTGTCCGATGCTCTCACCAGTGATCAGACCGTGGCAGCCCTCTTTGATTGCGATACGTTCCGCGATACGCATCATATAGCGGCGCATGATAATGGTCAGCTCCTCATGCGGGCATGCATCGTAAATATAGAGCTGAATGTCGGTAAAGTTGATGACATGCAGCTTGATTGGTGTCGCATACTTCGACACAAGCTTTGCCAAATCAACAACCTTCTGCTTTGCTCTCTCGCTGGTGTATGGCGGTGCATGGAAATAAACAGCCTCAATGGTAACGCCTCTCTTTGCGATCATATAGCCCGCTACCGGAGAGTCGATTCCGCCAGACAAAAGTAACATTGCCTTTCCTGCTGTGCCGACCGGCATACCGCCTGCACCTGGGATGGATACGGAATATACGTTGATGCAGGTATCACGAATTTCAACAGAAAGCAGTACCTGTGGATTGTGAACATCAACGCGCACGTTCTCGTATGCGTTTAAAATCGCCTCACCAAGATCGGCATTTAACTGCTGGGAATCCTTCGGATAATTTTTTCTCGCACGGCGGCTGTGTACCTTAAAGGTATAATTGGCCTGCGGATATACATTTCCCATGTACTCGACAACCTGCTCTGCAAGCTTGTCATAGCCCTCATCTGCAAGCTGAACAACCGGGCAAATCCATACGATACCAAACACATGCTTTAACGCATCGACTGCCTCATCAAAATCATACTCGCTGAGCGCCTGCACGTAGATACGGCCAGACTCCTTCTTTACCTCAAATTCCCCCTCAACACGCTCCATTGCCAGACGGATATGCTTTACAAGCGCATCTTCAAACAGGTAACGGTTCTTTCCCTTTATGCCGATCTCGGCATACTTTATCAAAAATGCATGATATTTCATGTTTCTTTTTTCCTCACAATTCTATGTTCATGGATCGGGTTAAAAATTTTGTTTTCTATTTCATTGTTTTCTATTTCATTCTTTCCATATAAACGATAAACTTATCATAAGTTTATTTCTTTACTCAAATTCATTTTGCGTTATTCGATGATTTCGTTATGATTTATCGTCTGGTATAACGGCGAAGCATCGGAAGAAACTCCTTTAACGCTACCAATGCCGCATCCAGCTCCTCTGTCGTTGTCTCCTCACAGAAGGAAAAACGAAGCGTTCCCTCAAGCAGGGGCTTATCCAGTCCGATTGCCTGAAGCGTTGTGGACAATGCTGGATGATTGGAAGAGCATGCACTTCCCGATGAAACGTAAATGCCACGGTCACTCAGCGCATTTAAAAGTACCTCACTTCGCACGCCAGCAAAGCTTACACTCACGATATGCGGTGCGCGTCTGTCTAAGCATTCCTCACCGTCCACAGTCTCATCCCATCCATTTACAGTAATGCCATCGAGCTGATGGATGCCCTCCAAAAAGTAGCGGCGAAGTTCATTTAAATGAGCCTTTTTCTGTTCAAACTGCTGATAGGCGATCTGTGCTGCCAGTCCCATTCCGGCTGCTCCCGGCACATTCTCAGTTCCGGAACGCATACCGGCCTGCTGACCTCCTCCGAAGATGATCGGATGCAGATTTACCTTGCTGCTGCAATATAAGAAACCTGCGCCCTTCGGGCCGTGGAATTTATGGGAACTGACGGATAACAGATCAATTCCCTGCTGTTTCGGGCGGATCATAAGCTTGCCATATGCCTGAATCGCATCGACATGGAACACTGCACCCGGAACCATACTATGTACCAGCTTTGCGGCCTCTTCTACCGGCTGGATCGTACCAATCTCGTTGTTGACATACATAATGGATACCAGAATTGTATCTGGTGTCAACGCTTCCTTTAACTGCTCCAAGGAAATGCATCCCCTATGATCAACTGGAAGAAATGTAATGCGAAAGCCCTGCTCCTCCAAGAAGGAAGCCGTTGCCTTTACACTCGGATGCTCAATCGACGTTGTGATGATGTGATTTCCCTTTCGCTTTGCAGAAAGTGCCGTTCCAATCAACGCCATGTTGTTAGACTCGGTGCCACCAGAGGTAATGATCAGCTCCTTTGAATCGACTTTCAGTGTGGATGCGATGCGCTGTCTGGCTTCCTTGATGTAGCCTTCTGCCACCACACCCTTCTGATGACGGGAAGATGGATTTCCAAAATCAACGTCCATCAGTTTTTTCATCAGTTCCTGCACCTGCGCATTCACACGTGTTGTCGCTGAATTATCCAAATATGCTTCCATTTCTTATTCCTCCAATACGTATCCGAGCATGGCAAGCACTGCCATTCCGGCTGTTTCCGTTCGTAAAATTCGTCTTCCAAGCGTGATTGCCTGTGCACCCTGATTTTCTGCCTGCGCGATCTCTTCATCCTCAAAGCCGCCCTCTGGACCGATGAAAATGGCTGCCTGCTCGCCCGGCTTTACCGCGCTGAGCGCCGTGCGGGTCGCTTCCATGTTTTTGGCATGCTCAAATGGGACTAAGATATGCTCCATGCTGGCTGCATATGCAAGTGCCTCCTTGTAAGTCATTAGCGGATGCACCTCGGGAATCAGACCGCGTCCCGCCTGTTTTGCAGCGCTCTCGGAAATCGCCTGCCAGCGCTTTCTTTTTGCTTCTTCCTTTTTACTGTCCAGCTTAACTACGCAGCGCTTCATCTGCACCGGAACGATCTCATAGACGCCAAGCTCGACGCATTTTTGAATGATCGTCTCCATCTTATCTGCCTTGGGAAGTCCCTGAAACAGCACAATCTTTGCCGGAAGCTCACTTGTCTTGTCGCTTATCTGCTCAATTGTAGCCGTCACCGACTCTGTTTCAAGCTGCGCAATGCTGCACAGGTATTCATGGCTGCCATCGTTGACGCAAATCTTCTCGCCAATTTTCATGCGAAGCACGTTTTTAATATGATTCACATCACTTCCGAGGATCGTAACCTCCTGTGTGGCTACCTGCTCTGGCTGTATAAAAAAATGATACATATGATTACTTCCTTCTTGTTACGATGGAAACCCACTCGCCCTGATGCAATACGTCAATCACCTCAAACTCCGGATTCTTTGCGAATGCATCCAGAACCGCCTGCTCCTTCATATCAATGATACCAGAGGTAATGAAGATTCCGCCGTGCTTTACATGAACGGCTACTACTGCCTGCAGCGCAATGATGACATCTGCCAGAATATTTGCTACAACAACATCATATGCCTCATAACCGACTTCATCCTTGATTGCCTGATCGTCAATCAGATTTCCAATCAGAACCTTGTATTGCTCTGGTGTAATGCCATTTACCTCCGCATTCTCATGTGCTGCGTCAATCGCATTCTCATCAAGGTCGGTTCCTACTACATGATCTGCACCACTGAGTAACGCACAGATGGATAAAATACCACTTCCGGTTCCAACGTCTAAAACAGCATCGCCTGGCTTTACATACTTGCGGATACCTGAGATACAAAGCTGTGTGGTCTCATGCTTTCCCGTTCCAAACGCCATACCTGGGTCAATCTGGATCAGCTTCTTGCCTTCCATGCCCTCCGGGATCTCCTCCCAGGTTGGCTTGATTAACAGATCGTCGACAACGAACGGCTTGAAATACTGCTTCCAGTTGTTCATCCAGTCCTTGTCCTCGGTCTCGGATGCGGTAATCTCACAGGAACCTGCATTTACATACACACTGACCTCCTCTAATGCCAGTTTTACTGCTGCCAGTGTCGCCGGTACATCATAGGTATCATCCAGATAAAAGCTAACCTTTGCCTCACCGTCATCTGGTCCTAAGTCTGGAAGCACGTCAATAAACATGCCCTTTGTATCGTTCTCGGTCAGCTCGACCTTATCCTCAATCTCGATTCCCTCAATGCCAATCTCGCTTAATTTCTCACTGATGAAATCCTCTGCCGCTGTTGTTGTCTGAATTGTAAATTTTTTCCACTTCATAAAACTATCCCTCTTTTATCGTTTCTTTTATTAGTTGAATGTTTCTTTTATTGATCGTTATCAATACGTTCTATTTTCGATCGTATCTATTATTTTGATCATTTCTGTCTGTTTCTATTTCTACTGCTTCTATTTCAATCGAAATACTCTGCATCATTCATGCAGAGACGGAGCCTGCGGCAGCGCATGCCCGGACTGCAGCACACCATTTTCATCAAAATAATAGCTTCCGTTTCCGATGGTCATCTTTCCGGTCACCATATCACCTGCCTGATAAAAATAGTATTGCTTTCCATCAAGTGTCAGCCAACCTGTATGCATCTTTCCATCTGGGTCCAGATAAAACTTTGTATCACCGTCCAGCCAGCCAGTATACATCTGCCCAGTCGTATAATCAAAGTAATAGCAGCCCTCTGCTAGTTCCTGCCACTGAAGCCCAAGTGCTCCATTTTCATGCACATAATAGGTCGCTCCGTTCCAGTTCACAAAGCCCTTCTGATCGCCGACTCCTGCTAACACCTTAAGGGAGCAAACCTTTGACTCTCCAGCTGCATTGTACACATACGCCTGCACCGTATACACACCTGTTTTTCCGGCATGGTCAGAAAGATTCACATGATACGAAATAGTATCTCCTGTCACGTCTGCTGTGCCCTTTGTCAATGTATCCGTGCTGTCATATTCGATCCAGACTGGAAACTCTGCACGCACTGCATCTGAGCCCACATCCCACGTTACCGTAAATCCAGTATCATCTATCTGCGTCACACGCGGATGATACACATTATAGCCACCGGTCAGGCCCCAGTCGTTTCGCTTTGCGTAGGCATTGTCGAGCAAAAGGCTTGTATCCTCATAGCTGACGCCTGAATCCGATTTCATTACCACTGCGATCAGATTCACATTTCCGCGCTCCGCTGCCGTCACAAGTGTAGACTGCGCCAGTCGCGTATAACCAGGCTTTCCTGCATAGACGCCCTCACACGCAAACTCACCGGAAACCATCTTGTGGCCGCTCGTCATCTCTCTCTCCGCTGCATATTCCGTTGCCGGAATGGTGTAGGTCTTTGCCGAAAGAATCTCTCTTGCCACCGGATTTTCCAATGCAGCCTTCATGATGAGTGCCATATCATGAGCTGTTGTCAGATGATCATCTGCATCAAGGCCGTGCGGATTAGAAAAATGCGTATTTGTCGCACCAGCTTCCTTCGCCCGCTCGTTCATTAACTCCACAAAGCTGTCAATGTCACCACTTACCGCCTCCGCCAGAATATTGGCACATTCATTGCCAGAACACATCGTAAGACCATACAGCAGATCTCGGATGGTAAACTGCTCGCCCGGCTTTGGCATCGGATGAAGTGTCGAGCTTAACGGCGCAATTTGATTTAATGCATTTTCTGACACTGTCGTCACAAGATCCAGCGTTTCACAATTTTCCACCGTCACAAGAAGTGTCATGATCTTTGTAATGCTTGCCGGATGAAACTGTTCATCTGCATTGTTCTGCAATACAATCTCTCCGGTATCCGCATTCATCACGCAGTATCCTTCTGCCGACACACCAATTCCCAGTGTATTTTGTATCGGATCTGTCTGATTATCAGCTGAGACATTTCCTGCATTTTCTGTATCCACATTCTCTGCTGCATTCGCATTCTCAGCAGCCTGTACCTCTGTAATGCCCATAACGCCCAGTGTATGCTCTGTGTGACTTTGCCGTACCACATCCGCGCTGCTTCCCAGCACCAAGCCACAAAGAAGACTTGCTACCATGCTCAAACGAACATTCCTTGCAGCTATGCTGCCTTTTCTTTTCTTTCTAAATAAGCTCAATTTTTGAATCCTTCCATTTATTCCAATAAATAAATCATTCGATTCCAATAAATCATTTATCGTAACGATTCAAAACCCCATTCTCAGAAAGCAAATTTGCATGGCTTTGAATCGTTACCATTTATCGAATATCACATACCTGGAAAATATAAAACTTCAGATAATAGGACTCCTCTGCTGCCCACAAAATCGGATGATCTGGTGCCTGAGTACGGTACTCAACCTGACGCAGACGCTTGTGAACATTTGCGGCTGCCTGTGCAATGGTCTGTGTAAACAGCTCTGGTGTCATAAAGTGAGAGCAGGAGCAGGTACACAGATAGCCACCGTCCTTCAGTCAATAACTCGGTCATAGAATGGCCGAGCATGCAAAGTTTTCCTTGAATGCCGG
>CAVFYJ010000015.1:0-43420 GCA_963626545.1 Acetatifactor sp.
TTGGATTCCTTACTTTCCCAGCAGAGTCATCAATCGTAAAATTTGTAAAGTGGTGTATGTAAATTCATGTGCAAGTATTAATCGGGAATTTGCTTTCCAGTTGCGTCCATATGAAAATGATCTTTGTACACAAGTTCTGAGAGCGTAACGAATTCGTACCCTTTTGTTTGCAAGGTTCGAATAACGGTTTCTAGCGCATCTTTCGTATATTTGGCACCGTTGTGCATCAAAACAATGGAGCCATTTGAAAGTTCTGAGTTGCCAGCGGTTCGGTCGATGATCGACTGAACACCGTAGTCCTTCCAGTCCAAGCTGTCAATATCCCATTGCACACTAAGATATCCACACTCCGTTGCGGTCTGAATGACCAGATTGTTGTAATCCCCATAAGGAGGTCGGAAAAAGCACATGTTTTGACCAGTCAGCTCTTTTACTTTCTCATGAACCGTCATCAATTCTTCACGGATCTGTTCTTTTGAAAGCTTGCTCATCTCCGGATGCGTTTGAGAGTGATTGCCGATATCATGACCGGCCGCGGCGATTGCTTTTACATCCTCAGGGTAAGCGTCCACCCATCCTCCGGTCAGAAAAAAGGTGGCGTGAATCTGATTTTTTTCTAAAATTGAGAGAAGTGTGGCCGTGTCTTCATTTCCCCACGCCGCATCAAAGGTGAGAGCAATCTTTTTTTGATCGGTTTGAACACAGTAGACAGGAAGCTCCCGTGAGCCTACAGTCGTGCTTACCATGACGGCGGCAGGCAGCATAAGGGCACTGATGAAAAGAAGCAAAAAAGCGCCAGAAAGCAGCAACGTACTTAGCGGTACTGGACGAAAAGGACGTTTTGGATTATAGGACATAATTGAATTCCTAATTTCTTTTTATTAACTGATATGAGCAGAAAGACCGATTCATGCTGATTTTTCTTATTGTATGTTTTGCATATCTGTAGTACAATACAAGCTAGAAATAAAAAATAAAACAAGAGGATGGTTTTCAACGAATGTATTATGTAGATGAACATATTAAAAATACAAATCGCGTGTTTCCGCAGCAGGGACGCTACGAATATTTGCGCTATGATATGAATGAGAATCCAGAAGGACTCCCAAAGGAATTTGTGGACAGTGTAGTGAAAGAGATTACACCAGAATTTCTTTCGATTTACCCGGAACCAGATCGTTTCTTAAAGAAATATGCTGCATATATTGGGGCGTCCTATGAAAATGTAGTAGCCGTAAATGGTTCGGATATGGGAATTCGCTATCTGCTGGAGACCTTTGGTGAAAAGGGAAAGGATGTTGTTACCGTTGCACCAAGTTTTGAGATGTATTGGGTGAATTGCAGCATTCTTGGCCTTCATCATGTTCCAGTTGCATATGAGCCGGATCTAACCATTTCGATTGACAAGATTTTGGATGCAATTACGGAACATACAAGAATTGTTGTATTATTAAATCCCAATAATCCGATCGGCAATGTTTACACCGAGGAGGAGCTGGAAAAGGTAATCGCGAAGACAAAGAAGGTTGGCGCCATTGTCATTATTGACGAGGCATACCATTATTTTTATCCGAATACCTTCTTAAAATATGCGCTTCAGGAAGAAAATGTGGTTCTGCTTCGCACGTTTTCCAAGCTATTTTCCATCGCTGCCTGTCGTCTTGGCGTGATCATCAGCAATCCGCAGATCATTCATTATGTGAAGAATGCAAAGCTGACCTTTGATGCAAATGCGGTTGCTTTGCTGTTTGCGGAGCGTATTTTGGATCATCCGGAAATGATTGAACAGTTAATTGAGACGGAAAAGGAAGGAAAGGCATATACACTGGAAACATTGAATGCGCATGGTTACCAGACAAGAGACTGCCGCGGAAATTTCATCTTTGTTACACCAAAGCATCCGGCAGCGAAGCTTGCTAAAAAGCTCGAAACTGAAAAGAAGATTCTGGTAAAATCCTATGGAAATGAAATGCTGAAAAACTATCTTCGTATTTCCGTTGGTTCAAAAGCAGCGATGGCGCGTTTTCTTGAGGCCTTCTTTGAACTGGATGAAAAAGAAGAATAGGAAGAATGCTATTACGAAATATTATCACGAAGTAATATAAGGAGAACAATTTGAAAAAAGTCATTACTTATGGCACGTTTGATCTGCTGCATTATGGACATATCAATTTGCTCAAACGGGCAAAGGCACTCGGCGATTATCTGATTGTTGGTGTGACGACAGACAGCTACGATATTAGCAGAGGAAAGTTAAATGTTCAGCAGTCATTGATGGAACGTATTCAGGCGGTGAAAGATACTGGCTTGGCAGATGAAGTTATACCGGAGGAATATATTGGGCAAAAGATTGACGATATTCGCCGCTATCATATTGATATCTTTGCAATCGGATCAGACTGGGAAGGAAAGTTTGATTATTTAAAGGAATATTGCGAGGTGGTGTATCTGCCGCGCACGGCCAATATTTCCAGCACCAAGCTTCGACGGGAGAACAGTGGAATTCGCCTTGGAATTATTGGCTATGAGCCAATGGTAGAGAAATTTATTACAGAATCCCGCTATGTGGGAAATGTAGAACTGTCCGGTATTTTTTTGCCAACGGCAGATGACGGTTTACTGGTGGAGAACAATACGAGAAGTATTCCTATTTATAAGACGTTGCAGGGACTGCTTGATGACAGCGATGCGGTCTATGTTGTAACTTCACCAGATGAGAGGGCATTGTACAGCAAAAAAGCACTTGAACAGAAAAAGCATGTACTCTGCGAATCACCTGTTTCGCTAGAAAAAGAAGGCGCTTTGTTTTTGACAACACTTGCAAAAGAAAATGGCTGTATCTTTTTAGAAGCAATTAAAACGGCGTATTTTATGGCGTTTAATCGCCTTGTCTTGTTAGCAAAGAGCGGAGAGGTCGGAAGCATTAAAGCGGTTGAGGCTACCTGCACACAGATGACACCGCCTCCGATGGGATATCGTAAGGGCGGATTTGGCAGCATGGCAGTCTGGGGACCATTTGGTTTGTTGGCTATCTTTTCAATTTTAGGAATTGATTACAAAAAATGTGATATGGTAACGTATCAGACAAAGGAAAGTCCGGATCTTTTTTCTCGGATTGATTTTTTGTATCCGAATGCGGTGGCGTCCATGAAAACGGGAATAGGTGTCAAGTCAGAGGGTGAGCTGGTGATAACAGGAACGAAGGGGTATCTTTATGTTCCGTCTCCATGGTGGAAAACCGATTACTTTGAAGTGCGTTATGAAGATTTCACGCAGAACCGACGTTATTTTTACAAGCTTGATGGCGAAGGCCTTCGCTATGAGATTGCCGCTTTTTCGCGGGCAATTCAGAATGGTGTGAATACTGGCTGCATGGATGAGGCCATTACCGCTTCGATCAGCAGCATTATGGAACAGTTTTATGATAAGACAAATGAAAAGCATGCATTCATCGTATAAAGATGAAAAAATAAAAAGGCTTTAAAAAGGCTGAAAAAGTTTTAGAAACTATTTTTGACAGAGATTTCTGGAAAAGATTTTGTGAAAAAGGTCTGGTATTTTGTCGAAAATATGCTATACTATAAACTTGAAAAACTCAAACAGAGAGGAGAACCCAAATGGCCAAAGGAAAAAAGAAATCGGCCAAGACACCACTGTTAGTAGTGGTACTTGTATTGATGATTCTAGTTTTGGCGGGACTTTGCGTATTTTACTTTGGATTAAAGCATTATCTCGGCAGAATGAACTATGTAGATGACAGCGATGTTACGATTAATTATGATCTATTAACGGCAGACGATGGCGAGGTAGAAGGTTTTACAGAAATGGAAACGCTGGATGCAAAGATTGCATCTGTTTTCGCAAATGAAGTGAAGGCTGGAGAGAATATTGACATCGCATCTGATGGTGACGTGTATAATATTCTGTTGATTGGTTCCGACACCAGAAATAGCTGGTATGGAAATTCGGATTCCATGATTTTGGCATCCATCAATTCGAAGACAAAGACGATTTACATGACAAGTTTCATGCGTGACTTGTATGCAAATATTCCGAATGTCGGCATTCGAAAGCTCAACAGCGCTTATGCAATCGGTGGCGGCCCATTGCTTGTCTCCACAATTGAGAGCAATTATCGTATTGATATTGATAATTATGCGTCGGTTGACTTTAGCTCGATGGCACATATCATTGATTTGGTTGGTGGTGTGGATCTGGAAGTTTCAACAGAGGAAGCGAAGTATGTGAATATGTATCTGGATGAGCAGTGTGGACTCCAAGGGTTGAATGCATCGGATTATTATATTTCTGGCGGTGGTGTGACACACTTAAATGGAAATCAGGCCGTTGGATTTGCAAGAATTCGTTATACCAGCCGTGGTAGTGAGCATTCTGATTATGGCCGTACTTCAAGACAGAGAGAGATTCTGATGCAGCTGATTCAGAAGGCACGTTCCTTGGATGCAACAACCTTGCTTTCCGTTGTAAACGAGATGTTACCGCTTATCACGCACAATATTGATACCGCAACGTTAACGACTCTAATTGCAAATGCAGCATCTTATATTAATTACGATGTTCAGGCTGACCGTATTCCGTATGACGGACTTTACTCTAATCTGGGAGAGGAACTGGTACCAGATTTTGAAGCAACCATCAATCGTTTGCATCAGACCATTTATGGAAACTAATAGAATAAAAAATGAGAAAAAAGGTTTCGTCCTGTCAAAAATGGCAGGGCGAAATTTTTTTTCCAAAAAAATAAAAAAAGTGCTTGACAGATTTTAAAATTATGTTATAGTGTTTATAGAACAAATGAAACACACATAACTCGCAGCCACGAAAACATTACGGTGTTTGTTCAAAAGCAGGCATCACGAAATGAAAGTTGCAAAGTAGAGTTTACAGAGCAGAATTCATAGAACGTTCGGCTTTACCGTGATGGTTGGATAGAGAGTGGCAGACAGGAGGGGCTATGAACATTAATAAATTTACACAGAAATCAATGCAGGCGGTTCAGGATTGTGAAAAGCTTGCTTACCAATATGGAAATCAGGAGATTGATCAGGAGCATCTGGTCGTTGCCCTGCTGCATCAGGAGGATAGCCTGTTTGCAAAGCTGATCACCAAGATGGACATTCAGCTTGAATATTTTGATAATCGTGCCGTCCAGACACTCGAGAAAAAAGTTAAGGTATCTGGTGGAAACGGACAGCTCTACGTCAGCAATGCGTTGAATAAGGTGCTTGTCAGCGCAGAGGATGAGGCCAAGGCAATGGGAGATGAGTATGTTTCCGTTGAACATCTTGTATTGTCCTTGATTCGTTATCCAAACAATGCGGTAAAGGAATTGTTCCGTGAGTTTGGTATCACCAGAGAGCGTTTTCTTCAGGTATTGTCTACGATCAGAGGAAATCAGAGAGTAACATCCGATAATCCGGAAGCCACCTATGATACATTGAACAAATATGGCAGCGATCTTGTCGAGAAGGCAAGAGACCACAAACTCGATCCGGTTATCGGCCGAGACAGTGAGATTCGTAATGTCGTTCGTATTCTTTCTCGTAAGACAAAGAATAACCCGGTACTAATCGGTGAGCCTGGTGTTGGTAAGACCGCTGTTGTAGAAGGTCTTGCACAGCGTATTGTTCGCGGTGATGTGCCGGAAGGCTTAAAGGATAAGAAGATTTTCTCACTTGATATGGGCGCACTGGTAGCAGGTGCAAAGTATCGTGGTGAGTTTGAGGAGCGTCTGAAAGCTGTTCTTGATGAGGTTAAGAAGAGCGAAGGAAAGATTATCCTCTTCATTGATGAGCTTCATCTGATCGTCGGTGCAGGTAAGACAGACGGTGCGATGGATGCCGGTAACATGTTAAAACCAATGCTTGCAAGAGGTGAATTACATTGTATCGGTGCTACGACACTTGATGAGTATCGCAAGTACATTGAAAAAGATCCGGCACTGGAGCGTCGTTTCCAGCCAGTTCTGGTTGACGAGCCAACCGTAGAGGACACCATTTCGATCTTACGAGGTCTGAAGGATCGTTATGAAGTTTATCACGGCGTAAAGATTACTGATGCCGCACTTGTAACAGCAGCGACACTTTCCAACCGCTATATCTCCGATCGTTTCCTTCCAGATAAGGCAATTGATCTGGTTGATGAGGCTTGTGCTCTTGTAAAAACGGAGATGGATTCCATGCCAGCTGAGATGGATGAGTTAAGTCGTAAGATCATGCAGCTTGAAATTGAGGAGGCTGCGCTGAAGAAGGAGACCGATCATCTGTCACAGGAGCGTTTGGAGACCCTTCAGCAGGAGCTTTCCGGTCTGCGTGAGGAGTTTGCAGGCATGAAGGCTCAGTGGGACAATGAGAAAAAGTCCGTTGATCATTTAAGCAAACTGCGTGAGGAGATCGAGCAGGTTCATCAGCAGATCGCTCAGGCACAGCAGCAGTATGATCTGAATAAAGCAGCAGAGTTACAGTATGGCAAGCTGCCACAGTTGGAGAAACAGCTGGCGGCAGAGGAGGAATCCGTAAAGTCAAAGGATCTTTCTCTTGTACACGAGGCGGTTACCGATGATGAGATCTGCCGTATCATTTCCAAGTGGACCGGTATTCCGGTTGCCAGACTGACCGAGGGTGAGCGTGAAAAGACGTTGCATCTGGCTGACGAGCTTCATAAGAGAGTCGTTGGACAGGATGAGGCAGTCGAGAAAGTGACAGAGGCGATTCTTCGTTCCAAAGCCGGAATTAAGGATCCGTCCAAGCCGATTGGTTCCTTCCTCTTCCTTGGACCTACCGGTGTTGGTAAGACCGAGCTTGCGAAGGCACTTGCTCAGAATCTGTTCGATGATGAGAACAACATGGTTCGTATCGATATGTCGGAGTACATGGAGAAGCATTCGGTATCTCGTCTGATCGGAGCGCCTCCGGGATACGTTGGATACGATGAGGGTGGTCAGCTGACCGAGGCTGTACGTCGTAAGCCATACAGCGTTGTCCTGTTTGATGAGGTCGAGAAGGCTCATCCAGATGTATTTAACATCCTGCTTCAGGTACTGGATGATGGACGAATCACCGATTCTCAGGGCCGCACCGTAGACTTTAAGAACACGATTTTGATTATGACCTCTAATATCGGTTCCTCATATCTGCTTGACGGAATTGATGAGGTGGGCAATATCAAACCAGAGGCAGAGTCCGCTGTTATGAATGATCTTCGCGGTCATTTCCGTCCAGAGTTTTTGAACCGTCTTGATGAGATTATTCTCTTTAAGCCATTGACGAAGGATAACATTGGAAATATCATTCATCTGATGGTAGCTGATGTGAACAAGCGTCTTGCAGACCGTGAGTTGTCCATTTCTCTGACGAAGGATGCCGAGCATTACATTGTCGAGCATGGCTACGATCCAGTATACGGCGCAAGACCGTTAAAGCGTTATTTGCAGAAGAATGTCGAGACACTTGCCGCAAGAATCATCCTTTCTGGAGAGGTTCACGCACAGGATGTCATTGAGATTGATACAGGTGATGGTGGCCTGAAGGCAGAGGTGATCCACACGCCGCAGCAGGCGTAAGGAAATTGTTTTTGCAAAATAACCTGACCATGAAACGTAATGTAAGTGAAGCGTTTTGTGAATCGTGAATAGCGCTTGCAATTTTAACTGATTGATAGTATAGTTTAAGAGGTATCTTCTATAGAAGATGCCTCTTTTCTAATACTTTCTGGAACTAGTTTTTTGAAAAAATAAATTCGAAGAAGGAAAAAGATGGAAAATAGGCAATCAGAAAGTTGTGGATAAAATAGACGAGATGAGAGGCTTAGAACAAGACTATGAAAATTAGTGAATTACTGCAGCGCATTGACTATGCAGTATTGCAGGGTGATTTTTCTGGTGAGGTAACGGGTATTTGTCATGATAACCGTATGCTTCAGGAAGGAGATGCCTTTATCTGTATCGCAGGCGCACGTTTTGATACACATACGATGGCAAAGGAACTGGCAAAAAAGGCGGCACTTCTTGTTGTTGAAAAGCCAGTTGAGCTAGACAAAGACTGTAAAACTACAGTTGTGCAGGTCGCATCTACCAGAGATGTAGTAGCAGCACTCGCAGCAGCTTTTTATGGCTATCCATCTGAAAAGATGGTCTGCATCGGCATCACCGGCTCAAAGGGAAAAACGACTTGCACCCATATGATGGCCGATATTTTGCGTGCAGCGGGCTATCTGACGGGAACCATCGGCACAAACGGTGCGATTCTTCCGGCAGGATGCGATCATGCTGTGTGGGGCTCCGACAAATATAGCTATGCACCATGCAATGAGACGCCGGGCTATGACTGCTATGAGTTAAACAATACGACACCGGATCCGATGGAGCTGCAGATGTATCTGGCAATGATGGCAAAAGCTGGCTGTACCCATGTTGTTTTGGAGGTTTCTTCACAGGGAATGAAGCAAAAACGTGTGGCAACCGTAGATTTTGCGTATGGTGTATGGACCAATATCGAGACTGGTGATCACATCGGACCGAATGAGCATAAGGATTTCGAGGAATATCTGTACTGTAAGGCGATGTTATTAAATCAGAGTCGCCGCGCGTATGTAAATTGTGATGATCGTCATCTGGATGCCTTTATGAAATATGTAACCTTGAGTGATGGCTTAAATGGTGGCAAAAAGCAGGTATTCTATTACGGAGAAGGCAAAAAGGCCGATTATCGCATTGACAATTTAAAGAAGAGTGAAAATGGCGTGCTTGAGGCACCGGGAATTGAGTTTACGATGAGTGGTGCGCTGGATGCTGACATTCAGGTTAATCTGCCGGGGGATTTCAACATGTACAATGCGGCAGCGGCAGTTGCCATTGCACACGATATGGGCATTTCAACGGATGTGATCAATAAGGGATTGACACATTTAAAGATTCGTGGTCGCTTTGATATTGTGTTTAACAATGGTCACTTTGCGGTATGCGTGGATTTTGCTCACAATGGCTACAGCACAAGAAATCATCTTGAGGCACTGCGTGAGTATCACCCGAAGCGCATTGTTTGCGTGTTTGGTGCCGATGGAAATCGTTCCAAGTATCGCCGCTATGAGATGGGAGAGGCGAGTGCACTGCTTGCCGATTTGAGCATTGTTACTGCGGGTCATAACCGCTACGAGACATTTGATCAGATCTTTGCCGATATCAAGATTGGTATCGACAAGGCACAGAAGGAAAAGGCTGAGCCGGTTTCTTATCTGGTTATTCCGAACCGTAAGGAAGCAATCCGCTATGCGATTGAGCATGCACAAGAAGGCGATATGATTACCATTCTTGGACTGGGACATGAGAGCTATCAGGAAGAGAACGGAGTGAAGACGCCGCACAGTGATATCCAGTTTGCGGCGCAGTGCTGTAGGGAGTGCTATCCGCAAGAGTGAGGTGTGGCTTGCTTAGGTGGAACGGAAATCATCATTCAGGAAGGCAAGCTACTGAATCGAGAGATATTGTCCAGTGGTACAGCAGAAGGAATTGATGTTGCAATGTTCCTTGCTGCAATGGCGGCAAAAGAGAGCAACTTCTATAATCACAGATGTTGTCTACGAAGGGTCGTTCGTCAACTAACCGGGTTGCATAGTACCGAATGCGATTGCGATTCATTGGAGAAATAACCTTGACATTTTAAAAAGCTAAGTGTAATATACAATGTGTCTTTTTATCTATTTGATGAGAATATACAGGAAAGAATGAAAAGTAAAACATAAAGTAGAGTAAAAAAGTAGAATTAAAAAATCTACAAACATCTACAAATGAATAAAACCAAAGAAACAAAAACAGCGCTGAAAGGATAACTATGAGTATAGATTTGAGAAACGTTTCCGATTTAACCGGAATTGATATCAACATGGTAGATACGACTGTTCCGGCACCGGAGACGGAACCGAACAGACAGCTCTATTTCATGGCGAAGGACAGAGAATATGTAAAACAGAAGTCTGAAGAGCTGGGAAGAAGCCTGAGTGTTCATATTGCCACATTTGGCTGCCAGATGAACGCAAAGGACTCTGAAAAACTGCTTGGTGTTTTGGAGCAGATCGGATACGAGGAGACAGAGGATGAGAAAGCTGCCGATTTTTTGATCATGAATACCTGTACCGTGCGTGAGAATGCAAATCAGAAGGTATATGGTCATTTAGGCATGTATCAGGGCAGAAAGAAGAATGCACCGCACCGTATGCTTGCTATCTGCGGATGCATGATGCAGGAGCCGGATGAGGTTGCAAAGATTCGCAGCAGCTATCGCTTTGTTGATATTGTATTTGGAACCCATAACATATTTAAACTTGCAGAGCTGTTGTATCAGGCATTTACCAAAAAAGAGCAGGTAATTGACGTATGGGAAGGAACCGACCAGATCGTTGAGGATCTTCCTGCTGTCCGTAAATATACCTTTAAGTGTGGTGTCAATATCATGTATGGCTGCAATAACTTCTGCAGCTACTGCATCGTGCCGTATGTGCGCGGAAGAGAGCGAAGCAGACAGCCAGAGGATATTATTAAGGAAATCAAGCAGTTAGTAGCCGATGGCGTAGTAGAGGTTATGCTTCTGGGTCAGAATGTAAATTCCTACGGAAAGACACTTGAGCATCCGATTACATTTGCACAGCTGTTACAGCAGGTTGAGCAGATTGAAGGCCTGCGCTGGATTCGTTTCATGACTTCCCATCCGAAGGACTTATCGGATGAACTGATCGAAGTGATGAAAAATTCTAAGAAGATTTGCCGTCACCTGCATCTGCCGCTTCAGTCTGGAAGCAGCCGCATTTTAAAGCGCATGAACCGCAAGTATGACAAGGAGCAGTATTTGGAGTTGGCAATGAAGCTTCGCCGTGAGATTCCAGATCTTTCTTTGACTACAGATATCATTGTAGGCTTCCCAGGTGAGACCGAAGAAGATTTCGAGGATACAATGGATGTTGTGCGCAAGGTGCAGTATGACAGTGCGTTTACTTTCATTTATTCCAAGCGTACCGGGACACCGGCGGCAGCAATGGACGATCAGGTGCCAGAGGATGTGGTAAAGGATCGTTTTAACCGCCTGTTAAAGCTGGTTCAGTCCATCGCAACGACTCAGTGCAGCCGCGATACCGGAAAGACACTCGAGGTATTGGTAGAGGAAGTAAATGAGAAAGATCCATCCATGGTATCTGGACGTCTCAGCAACAACACGATGGTTCATTTCAAGGGAGATTGTTCTTTAATCGGAACGATCTGCAAAGTAAAACTGATAGAGTCCAAAGGCTTCTATTATTTAGGGGAGCTTGTGGAACAGGCATAACATAAGATAAATAGAGGGGATGATAGCGGCTGACGGTTACGATAGCCGCTATCAGACTGTTATTAGAGAGGCAAAAACAAATGGAGATCAACAGGGCGAAATTGTCGCCGATGATGCAGAAATACTTTGAGACAAAAGATGAGTATCCGGGCTGTATCTTATTTTACAGACTGGGTGACTTCTATGAGATGTTTTTTGATGATGCAATCGCTGCGTCAAAGGCACTGGAGATTACGTTAACAGGAAAAGAATGCGGCTTGGAGGAGCGTGCGCCGATGTGTGGCGTTCCGTATCATGCAGCCGATAATTATATAGATCGTCTGGTCCAGAAGGGCTATCGTGTGGCCATTGCAGAGCAGATGGAGGATCCAAAATTAGCGAAGGGCTTGGTAAAGCGTGAGGTAATCCGAGTTGTAACGCCGGGAACAATTTACGATAATAGGGCACTTGATGAGACAAAGAATAACTATTTGATGTCAATTGCCTATGTGGGCGGCATCTATGGTGTTAGTACCTGCGATGTTTCCACGGGTGAATTTTATCTGACCGAGTTGAAAACAAAAGAGCAGTTAGAGGACGAGCTGTTTAAATTTACTCCGGCAGAAGTACTTTGCAACGATTTATTTGAGTTAAGTGGAGAAAATCTGGATGAGCTAAAAGAACGTTTGCATTTTACCGTGTCCACGCCAGATTCCTGGTATTATAAGGAAGACAATGCAAAGAAAATTTTGCTGGAGCATTTCCATACAAACTCCCTCCTTGGAATCGGTCTGGAGGATTACGATGCCGGAATGATATCCGCCGGTGCGCTGATGCAGTATCTGTACGATACGCAGAAAAGCACAATGCCTCATATCACAAACATTCAGCCGTACACAACAGGCTGTTACATGATTGTGGATACGTCCACGCGCCGCAATCTGGAGCTGACAGAGACGCTTCGCGAGAAGGAAAAGCGCGGAAGTCTTCTGTGGGTACTCGATAAGACAAAGACGGCAATGGGTGCGAGACTGCTTCGCAGCTTTATTGAGCAGCCGTTGATCGACCGTGCGATGATCTTAAAGAGACAGGAAGCGATTGAAGAGCTTTTAAATGAATATGTGACAAGAGAAGAGATTCGCGAATATCTTCAGCCAGTTTACGATTTGGAACGTCTGGCAGGTCGTATCAGCTACAAGACCGCAAACCCGAGAGATTTGCTTGCATTTGCAGCATCACTTCGGATGCTTCCGCCGATCAAACAGCAGCTTGCAGGCTTTAAGGGCGCACTGTTAAAGGAATTGTATGAAAATCTTGACACGTTGGAAGATCTCGAAAGCTTGATCAGCAGCGCAATTGCAGAAGATCCGCCGCTTGTCATCCGCGAGGGCGGAATCATTAAAGATGGTTACAACGAAGATGTAGATAAGCTGCGCCGTTCAAAGACAGAGGGAAAGACATGGCTGTCTGAACTTGAGGCAAAGGAGCGCGAGCGTACCGGAATCAAGACACTTCGCGTTCGCTACAACAAAGTATTCGGTTATTATATCGAAGTAACCAATTCCTTTAAGGATATGGTACCGGAGGATTATACGAGAAAGCAGACCCTTACCAATGCAGAGCGATTTATCACGCAGGAGTTAAAGGAGCTTGAAGATATGATTCTTGGCGCGGAAGATAAATTGTCTGCGCTTGAATATGATCTTTTCTGTGATGTAAGAGACCGTGTAGCTTCCCAGGTCGAGCGCATTCAAAAGACGGCAAGAGCCATTGCACTTCTTGATGTTATGGCATCGCTGTCATTTGTCGCAGAGCGCCAGAATTATGTAAAGCCGCAGATCAACGAGAAGGGCATTCTTGAGATTAAGAGTGGACGTCATCCGGTCGTAGAGCAGGTCATTCCAAACGATATGTTTGTGGCAAATGATGTACTGCTCGACAATGGAAAAAATCGTATTTCGATTATCACTGGTCCGAATATGGCTGGAAAATCGACCTATATGCGTCAGGTGGCATTGATTGCGCTGATGGCGCAGATCGGAAGCTTTGTTCCGGCAAAGTCTGCAAATATTTGTATCAGCGACCGCATTTTCACCAGAGTCGGTGCGTCCGATGATTTGGCGTCCGGTCAGAGTACCTTTATGGTAGAAATGAACGAGGTGGCTAATATTTTGCGCCATGCGACGAAGAAGAGTTTGATTATCTTAGATGAGATTGGACGAGGAACGAGTACCTATGATGGTATGAGCATTGCATGGGCGGTTGTTGAGTACATTGCCGATACCAGACAGCTCGGCGCGAAGACATTGTTTGCAACGCATTATCATGAGCTGACGGAGCTGGAGGGTGCGTTAAATGGTGTCAATAACTATTGCATCGCGGTTAAAGAGCAGGGCGATGATATTGTTTTCTTGAGAAAGATCGTAAAGGGCGGCGCAGACCGCAGCTACGGAATTCAGGTTGCAAAGCTTGCTGGTGTTCCAGATCGCGTCATCAATCGTGCAAAGGAATTGGTTGAGGAGCTGACGGATGCAGACATTGCGGCGCGCGCAAGAGAGATTGCCCAGATGCAGGCAACACCGTCCAAAAAGCGTGTGTCCAGACCGGATGAGGTCGATGCCAATCAGCTGACGCTTTTTGATACCGTAAAGGACGATTCGATTATTGAAGAGATCAAGAAGCTTGAAATTGCGAATATGACGCCGCTCGATGCACTTAACACACTGTATCGAATGCAGGCAACTTTAAAGAATCGGATCTAGTACTTCTAAAGTAAAAAGCTACGTAGCAATCCGTGGGAAGTATCAAAAATAGAAAAAACAGAAAAACAAAAAATATACAAAGGAGGTCTGCAATGCCAGAAATACAATTGCTCGATCAGGCGACAATTAATCAGATTGCAGCAGGAGAGGTCATTGACAGGCCTTCTTCTGTTGTAAAAGAGCTGTTGGAAAATGCGATTGATGCAAAAGCAACGGCGATTACCGTTGAAATCAAGGAAGGCGGAATCAGCTTTATCCGTATTACCGATAATGGCTGTGGAATTGACAAGAATCAGGTGCGCATGGCATTTAAGCGTCACGCGACCAGCAAGCTTCATACAATAGAGGATCTGCTTGACATTGGTTCTCTTGGCTTTCGCGGTGAGGCACTTTCGAGTATTGCAGCCATTGCACAGGTAGAGTTGATCACAAAACCGCCGGAATCCATGCTTGGTGTTTCGTATCAAATCGAGGATGGCGAGGAAAAAAGCCTGACAGAAATCGGTGCGCCGGATGGTACGACGATACTGGTGCGAAATCTGTTTTACCATGTGCCAGCCAGAAAAAAGTTTTTGAAAACGGCAGCGACAGAGGGAAACTATATCAACCAATTGATGGAAAATATGGCGATGCTGCGCCCAGATATTTCCATGCGCTTTATCAACGCTGGTCAAAATAAGCTCTATACGAGTGGAAATGGCCGCCTGAAGGATTTGATCTATACGATTTATGGAAGAGAAATCTCATCTAACGTATTAGAGATTCACTATGAGTGCCCGCTGTTTTCGGTGACGGGCTACCTTGGTAAGCCGATTATCTCACGAGGAAATCGAACCTTTGAAAATTATTATATCAATGGACGATTTGTAAAGAGCCGTCTGATTGCGGCTGCGATTGAACAGGCATATAAGCCATTTATGATGCAGCATCGCTATCCGTTTACGGTGCTTCACATTAAGATTCAGCCGGAATTGATTGATGTCAATGTCCATCCGGCAAAGATGGAGGTTCGTTTCCAGCGGGAAAATGAGGTGTATGATCTTTTAACGGCAGCGATTGAAAATACGCTTCGCGGTAAGGAATTTATTCCAGATGTCAGCGATGATGGAAAAGCAAAAAAAGAAGTTGATGATAGTAAGAAAAAGTTTCCAGAGCCGTTCGAGCAGCGGCGCATTCAGGCGATGAAGGAAATCATTCCACAGCCACCAACAGAACAAAAAGCAACAGTTGCTAGGAAAAATTTGGTAGAACCTTCAACTGCTAGGAAAAATTTAGCAGAGCCTTCTGGCGTCTATAAGACCGAATCTGGTATGCATAGAAGAATTGGACAGGCAGAGCCTTCGTTATCAAAAGTAGCAGAAATGCAAAAGGACTCCGAACGATCAAAGTCATTTGAACAATCAAAGGATTCACAATCTTTAAGAATACAGGGGGCATTAAAAACCTCAAATCCAAGTGAGCAACCTGAAATTGAAGAGATATCTGAAAGAACAGAAAATGTTCAAACACTAGATCGCATCCAAGCAGCTGAAACAGTTCTAACACCAGATATCGCCCAAAATCAAGGAACACAAGAGACATCAGATATCATTTCGCAACAGGAAACACCAGCCAAGCCGGAGCAGCAGACGCTGTTTACCGAGCCGCTATTGTCCGAAAAGGCACGAATTCATCATCGCCTGATTGGGCAGCTGTTTGACACCTATTGGTTAATTCAGTATGGCAATCAGCTTTACATCATGGATCAGCATGCCGCGCATGAGAAGGTAAATTATGAGCGCATGATGGCAGCATACCGAAAAAAGGAGCGCATCACGCAATTTGTGAGTCCGCCGATGATTGTTTCGCTGACAAGGGCAGAGGAAGCACTGTTAGAAGAATTTAAGGATGAGTTTGAGCGCATCGGCTTTACGATTGAGCCGTATGGCGGACGCGAGTATGCGATTAGCGAGGTTCCGGCAAACTTGTATGGAATCAATGAGAAAGAATTGTTTTTGGAGATGCTGTCTGGCCTTGAGGATCGAGGAACAATGCCGCCGTCCGAACTGATTGCGTCAAAGCTTGCTTCTATGTCGTGCAAGGCGGCGATTAAGGGTGGCCAAAAGATTTCGTTTCAAGAGGCCGATGCGCTCGTGTCACAGCTGTTGACACTGGACAATCCGTATGCATGCCCACATGGAAGACCGACCATTATAACGATGACGAAATATGAGCTTGAAAAGAAATTCAAACGAATTGTGTAATCGATCGTTTTCGAAAGTCTTTCCAATATCGTATAGTGTTATATTGTTTGGAAGTATCATAGAAGTTAGGAAGAAAACATGACACAAAATAGAGAGAACAGGAAACCACTTATTATATTGACAGGTCCGACGGCAGTGGGAAAGACAAACGCCTCGATTGGGCTGGCAAAACAGCTTGGCTGCGAGATCATCAGTGCGGATTCCATGCAGGTGTACAAATATATGGACATCGGTTCTGCAAAGATCATGCCGGATGAGATGCAGGGTGTTCCTCATTATCTAGTGGACGAGCTGTCACCGGGCGATGAGTTTTCCGTGGTGCGCTTTCAGCAGATGGCAAAAGCAGCGATGGAAAAAATCTACGCCAATGGCCATATTCCGCTTGTAGTGGGTGGAACTGGCTTTTACATTCAGGCTCTTTTGTATGATATTGACTTTGAGGACACCTGCGAAGATACTGATTACCGCACACAGCTTGAAGCACAGGCAAATGAGTTTGGAAGTGAGTGGCTGTTAGAAGAGGTAAGAAAGGTTGACCCGGCATCGGCAGAGGCAATTCATGCCAACAATACAAAGCGCTTAATTCGCGCACTCGAGTATTTTAAATTGACAGGACGCCCGATCTCAGAACATAATGAACAGCAGCGCCAGAAAGAATCGCCGTACAATTTCTGCTATTTTGTCTTAAATCGGGATCGTGCAGAGCTGTATCGCCGCATTGATTTGCGTGTTGACCAGATGATGGCGCAAGGACTGTTAAAGGAAGTCGAGTCGTTAAAGGCGATGGGATACGATCGAAGCTTTGTCTCCATGCAGGGGCTTGGCTATAAAGAGATTTTGGCGTATCTTGACGGGGAATGTACGTTAGAGGAAGCTGTGAACCAAATTAAGCAGTCCACAAGGCATTTTGCAAAGCGTCAGCTGACCTGGTTTCGAAGGGAGCGCAATGTGACCTGGCTTGATGTGGATGGCCTGACAAATGAGGAAGTATTAAGACAGTTGACTGCGCAGTCCAAGGAAACGCTAAATCTATAAAAGTAGTGATAAAAGTAATAACAAATGATACTCTGTGTAAGAGATGCTTACGGTTTCGAATACACGGGATACAGGATGATAGAAAGAGAGAAAGAAAATGACCATGAAAGAAACCTACCTGTCCATGGGGATTGGTGAGAAAACATATGAATTTTGCGAGAAGATTGAGCAGGGATTAAAGGAGCGTTTCTGTGAGATCGACCGCATTGCTGAGCAGAATCAGATGAAGGTACTCGGCGCGATGCAGAAAAATCACGTCAGTGAGGCTTGCTTTGCAGCGACAACCGGATATGGCTACAACGATATGGGAAGAGAGACACTGGAAAAGGTGTACGCTGATACCTTCCACACCGAGGCAGCACTGGTGCGCCCGCAGATTACCTGTGGAACCCATGCGTTAGCACTAGCATTATCGGCAAATCTTCGCCCGGGCGATGAGCTGCTTTCTCCAGTTGGAAAGCCATACGATACCCTTGAGGAAGTAATCGGAATTCGCCCGTCTGTTGGCTCCTTACGAGAGTACAACATTTCCTACCGTCAGGTAGATCTGCTGCCAGACGGCGGCTTTGACTGGGATGGCATCCGCGCAGCAATTAACGAAAAGACAAAGGTGGCAACCATTCAGCGTTCCAAGGGCTACCAGACAAGACCAACTCTTTCCGTTGAGCGTATCGGCGAGTTGATTGCGTTTATCAAGTCCATTAAGCCGGATGTGATCTGCATGGTAGACAACTGCTATGGTGAGTTTATTGAGGAGATTGAACCGTCTGATGTCGGCGCTGATATGACCGTTGGCTCTCTGATCAAAAACCCGGGCGGCGGATTGGCACCGATCGGTGGTTATATCTGTGGAACACAGTCTTGTATTGAACAGTGTGCATACCGCTTAAGCGCACCGGGACTGGGTCAGGAAGTTGGTGCATCATTAGGTGTTCTTCCATCCTTCTATCAGGGCTTTTTCTTAGCACCGACCGTAGCAGCAGGTGCACTCAAAGGTGCCGTTTTTGCCGCAAATGTGTTTGAAAGACTCGGCTATGATGTCATTCCAAACGGCACAGAGCCACGCTATGATATCATTCAGGCAGTAACCTTGAAAAAGCCAGAGGCACTGATTGCATTCTGCCAGGGTATTCAGGCAGCAGCACCGGTTGACAGCTATGTAACACCGGAGCCGTGGGATATGCCAGGCTATGATTCACAGGTTATCATGGCAGCAGGCGCCTTCATTCAGGGTTCTTCCATTGAGCTGAGTGCCGATGGCCCGTTAAAAGAGCCGTATGCCGTTTATTTCCAGGGCGGTCTTACCTGGTACCATGCAAAGTATGGAATTATGATGGCACTCGAGAAGCTTGTTCAGGCTGGTATTGTTACGTTATAAATTTCATTTTTAAGGGGAATTTTCGTATGTCAAAGCAGAATCTGTCAGCTTTTGGCATACGGATTTCTTAATATTCGAAAATTTCTTCTATACTTTAAAAAAGAATTGTGCTAAAATGAATACATAATGGTTTCGATACCTGGAAGTAAGGAACGATTATGAAGCATGATATTTCAAAGCAGCTGCCAAAAGATATCCGCCCATATGAACGGTGTATGGAGCAGGGTGCCGGTGCATTAAACAATGCCGAACTGCTTGCCGTGATTTTGCGCACGGGAAGCGTTGGCGAAAATTCCCTTGAGCTTGCGTCGAGGCTTCTTTCAATAGAGAGCCTTCCCGGACTGGTTTCCATGACGGTTGCCCAGCTGACAAGCATACGGGGAATCGGCAGGGTAAAGGCGATACAGCTCCAGTGCATTGGCGAGCTTGCAAGGCGTCTTGGCACAGCAAGGCAGCAGGGGATTGTACTGGACAGTCCTCAGGCAGTCGGAAACTATTATATGAACCGTCTGAAAGATGAACGTCAGGAGCAGGTGGTCCTTGTGCTCTTAAACAATAAGGGCGCACGGATTAAAGACCTTGTGCTGACGAAGGGTACGGTGAATCAGACTATTCTCTCGCCGAGGGAGGTCTTTATTGAGGCCTTTCGCTACCAGGCCGTAAAGATCATTTTGATTCACAATCACCCGAGTGGTGATCCCACTCCGAGCAAGGAGGATATTGACGTTACACGGCAGATTCAAAAGGCAGGAGAGCTTACCGCGATTCCGTTGCTTGACCATGTCATCATCGGAGACGGCAGATTTATCAGTTTAAAAGAACGAGGATATATTTCATGAAGAGCAGCAAAAGAAACAACGATGTGAAAATGCCCTTTACCAGAAAACCGCAGCTGATTCTTTTTATCTTGACCGCATGCTGCGCGGCTTCAATGGGGTATTATTACATCAAGAAAGAAAACATCGTATCGGTTGCGCAGGTGGCAGGAGCGATTACCGTTCCGGTTCAGCAGGGCGTCAACAAGCTCGGAAGCCTTTTCTTTGATTTTGATCAGGACCGCCTGACAAAGGAGGAGATGGAAGCAAAGATCGAATCCTTAGAGGCGGAGAACGAATCCCTCAAGGAGGAGATGGTCTCTTATGATCAGAAAGTTCAGGAATATCAAGACATGAGAGCGCTTCTTGAGTTAAAGAGCACCTATGCGGATTACGATACGATTGGAGCAACCGTGATCTTTTCCGGTATGACAGGAAACTGGTTCTCAACGTTTACCATTGACAAGGGAACTGATGACGGGCTTGAAGTGGGTATGAATGTGCTCGCAGGCGGCGGACTAGTCGGCTACATATCCGATATCGCGTCTGGACATGCAGTTGTGACCTCCATTATCAACGATAATGTGAATGTCAGCGCCATGCAGTCCACCACGGGAGATAGCTGTGTTGTCACGGGCGATCTGCCGTACATGAAAGAATACGGACTGTTAAAGCTCCAGTATATGGATACCGATTTTGACATCAGCAGAGACAATGTGATTGTCACCTCAAACATTTCCGATCGCTACCTTCCAGGACTAGTGATCGGCTATGCGCAGGATGTATCGGTAGATGATAATGGACTGGCTTCATCAGGCTATCTTAAGCCAGCGGTTGATTTCAAGCACATTCGCAATGTGCTCGTAATCACAACGCAAAAACAGCAAACAGAGTAAGTGGGGATGGAGAAAAACATATGAAGATTAAGATACTAAGAGTTGTTTTATGTATAGTACTTGCCGTCAGTTGTTTTCTGTTGCAGTCAAACTTTACGAGAATGTTTCCAATTCTGACAGCAGCGCCGAACCTGCTTTTGATTGTCACCTTTTCTGTTGGTTTTTTAAAGGGCAGGATGTGGGGCATGTTTACTGGCCTTGGCTGCGGTCTTTTGTTGGATGCATTCAGCGGCGGTGTGTTGGGTTATTATACGCTTGCATTTATTTACATCGGCTATTTCAATGGCATTTTTACAAGAGTGCTGTCACACGATATGGTAGTTATGCCAGTGCTTCTTTGCAGTGTCAATGAGCTGATTTACAGTGTGTATATTTATGTATTCAGCTTCCTTTTATTTGGCCGTGTAAATATTTTGGATTATATCAAGAACCTGGCACTTCCGGAGCTTCTGATGACTGCGATTGCTACGATTATCGTGTATGGCGTGATCATGACAGTAGACAGACATCTGACAGAGGCAGAGAAAAGAGGAGAAAAGAGATTTGCTTAAAGAATATTGGGATTTATTCAGGGAATGGGTAAAAAATACATTGAAGTCCAGAATTTTCTGGCTTGGTATTGTGTGCACGCTTTTTCTGGCAGTCCTGGTGGTAAGGCTGTTCCGGCTCCAGATTCTGGATGGAGCAGCTTATTATGATTCGTATGTTTCCCGTACCAAGAAGGAGATTACGACAACAGCCACGAGAGGTACAATCTACGACCGAAATGGAGTCGTTCTTGCTGGAAATGAGGCCGTCTATAACCTGACCGTAAAGGACACGAGCGATTATACAAAGGCAAATGGTGATTTCAATGAGATGCTGCTTCGCCTGATTGATATTGTAAAAAAACATGGCGGAACCATCGTGACGGAGCTTCCGATTATCATTGATGACAATGGAGAGTTTGCCTACAGCGGAAAAGACAGTGCGATTCGTCAGCTGATTCGTGATGTGTACGGAACTTCCTTTATCGAAGAGAAAAGCAAGGCGGGTGAGGATGTCTATTCCTATGACGCCGAGACGGTAATGGCTCGTCTGATGGAGGTTTCGTATAACTTTACAACCAGATGGAGCCGCGCAGACGAGATCAGCAAGGAAGAAGCACTCGATCTTTGCAACATTCGTTATGCGATGCGTTTGACGACTTATGCAAAGTACAAGTCCACGACGATCTGCTCGGATATCTCATCAGAGCTTCAGTCGGCGATTCTTGAGAATCAGGATCAGCTGCTTGGCGTTGAGGTGGAGCAGTCAGAGCGCCGTGTTTACCCGGATGGCGTGTATTTTTCCAATATTTTGGGTTACACCGGAAAGCCGAGTACGCAGGAGCTTGAGACACTTCAGGAGAGCGATTCTACCTATGAGGCGACGGATATGGTCGGAAAGGATGGACTTGAGCAGTATTACGAGAGCGAGCTTTCTGGAACGAAGGGTACTGACACGGTATACTTAAACAATGTCGGTCAGATTCTTGATACGATTGACAGTGAGCCTTCTGTTCGTGGAAATGATATCTATCTTACGATTGATCACGATTTACAAGTGGCAGTATACCATATTGTGGAGCAGCGTCTTGCCGATGTCCTTGTCGGAAAGCTGACAATCGAGGATTTCGAGGCAGATGACTCGACACTTGCAAGTGAGTTCCAGATTTCGGTAAAAGACGTCTACTATCAGATGTTTAACAACAACATTTTAGATGAAAAGCATTTTGCAGACGATGGTGCTTCTGAGGCTGAGCAGCAGATTCTTTCCTTGCATGAGGGAGAGTCCACACTTGCCCTTCGCCATATTGTGGAGGAGCTGGTGCCGGGCGCAACGATTCAGTCTGAGTTGACAGAAGACATGCAGGATTATATGGAATATGTCTATACCTTCTTACGAGAAAAGGGCATAATTACCGCAAGTGAGATTGATACTTCAGATGAGACCTTCCTTGCATGGAAAAATGCAGAGAGTTCATTTTACGATTTCCTGTCCTATGTGGTTTCAAAGGGATGGATTGATTCCTCAAAGCTTGGCGCAGACTCTGCATATTCCGATTCCAGCCAGGTTATGAGTCAGATCGTATCCTTCTGTGAAGAAAACCTTTCATCGGACAGTGGTTATCGTAAGCTTGTATACAAGAAGCTGATTCATAATGAACAGCTTTCTGGAAATCTGGTTTGTCTGGCATTGATCGATCAGGGCATCTTAGATGCTGATAATGCGTCCTATGAAGAACTTCAAAATGGGGATGCGCAGACAGCATTTACCTTTATTCGTGAGAAGATTGGAAATACGGAGCTGACACCGGCGCAGATCGCACTTGATCCGTGCAGCGGTTCGGCAATTGTAACCGATACGACAACGGGAGAGCTGTTGGCGATGGTTTCCTACCCGGGTTATGATTTGAACAAGCTTTCTGGAACTGTCGATGCCGAGTACTGGGCAAAGCTGATCAATGACCAGTCCGAGCCATTGTACGATAAGGCAACACAGGTTCGTATTGCACCAGGTTCTGTTTACAAGCTAGTAACCACCAGTGCAGGACTTGAGGAGGGTGTGATTGACAGTTCGGAGTACATTAACTGTATTGGTACGTTTGATAAATTGGATCATCCACGATGTTGGATCGCTCGAGAGAATGGCGGTGAGCATGGTCCGTTAAATACAGCGGGAGCAATTGAACAGTCATGTAACTTCTATTTCTATGAAGTCGGTTATCGCTTGAGCTTAAATGAAAATGGCGAGTACGAGGCGGAGCGTGGTCTTGCAATGCTTCGCAAATATGCCGAAAAGTACGGCTTTGGCGAGAAGAGTGGCGTGGAGGTTGCAGAAAATCTGTCACAGATTTCAACCGAATACCCAGCGACTTCTGCGATTGGACAGGGTACCAACAACCTGACAGCAATCAGTCTGGCGCGTTATGCGACGGCACTGGCAACGGATGGCACACTTTATACCTTCCGCCTGTTAAGTAAGATCTGTGATGCAAACGGGACGGTGATCGAAGAACTTACCCCGCAGAGTGAGCAGATTGAAGGTATCTCACAGGCAACCTACGATGTCATGAGAGAGGGTATGTACCGAGTTGTTCACGGCGCTGGAACCGCGGCCAGTGCGTTTACCGGTTTGCAGATTGACATTGCCGGAAAATCTGGTTCCGTACAGGAGAATCTTTCCCGTGCGAACCACGCGACCTTTATTTCTTACGGTCCGTACAACGATCCAAAGATTTCCGTTACGGTTTCCATCCCACACGGTTACATGGCATATAACGCCGCAGTGGTTTGTCGTTACGTTTATCAGTACTACTTTGGCTACATTGATATGGAAGACATTCTGGACAAATCCTACAATACACTTGGAGAGTCAGCTACGTACAGTGACTGATGCAAGGTACAGAAGACAGGGATAAAAGAGAGGATCAGAAAGGTTTGGAAAATATCATGAGTGAAGTGATTGTTGTGACGTCGGGAAAAGGCGGAGTCGGAAAAACAACGGTTGTTGCAAATCTTGGGTGCGGCCTTGCTCTTCTCGGGAACAAGGTCGTCCTGATCGATACAGATATCGGTCTTCGAAATCTAGATGTTGTGATGGGGTTGGAAAACCGCATCGTATATAATCTTGTTGATGTAGTGGAGGGAAGCTGCCGGATCAAGCAGGCGCTGATTAAAGATAAGAATCATCAGGGCCTGTATTTGATGCCGTCGGCACAGACGAGAGATAAATCGAGTGTCACGCCGCAGCAGATGAAAAAGCTGACACAGGAATTGACAGAGGAATTTGACTATGTGATTCTGGACTGTCCAGCCGGCATTGAGCAGGGCTTTAAAAATGCCGTGGCCGGTGCTGCGAGGGCGATCATTGTCACCACGCCGGAGGTATCCGCGATTCGCGATGCGGACCGCGTGATCGGTCTTCTTGAGGCGGACGGGATGAAAAAGATGGAAATGATTATCAACCGCATTCGCCCGGACTTGGTGGCGAGAGGGGATATGATGTCACTTAACGACATTCAGGAAATCTTAACAGTTCCGGTGATTGGTGCGGTGACAGATGAGGAGGAGATTGTCATCTCAAGCAATAACGGAGAGCCGGTTGCCGGAAAGGATTCTCCACTTGGTCAGGCATTTATTGATATCTGCCGAAGAATCATGGGAGAGGATATCCCGGTCACACAGCCTGCCACACCAAAGGGGCTGATCCAAAGGCTTAAGAGTATTTTGGAAAAGAAAGGAAAATAAGGCAATATGGTCAGGCATTCATTACCCAGTCAGGGAATTCGCTCCGGCAAGACTGCTAAGGAGCGTCTGATACAAATGATGCTTGAGGAACATACGCAGTGTACGCCGCAGGTGTTAAGCTGCATGGAACACGATCTTACCAGAACGATTTCAAAATATCTGCCAGTATCCGATAAAAATATCTGTCTGTATGTAAAGCGAAGTGCCGGACGAATTCTGTTGTTTACCGTCACGGAGCTTTCTGCAATCAAAAAAGATAGGTAGAGACAAAGAAAGGAAGTCTGCCAGCATGCGCAAGAGAAAAACAGGACAAACCCTGCATCTGAGCAATCTTAATTTTAAGATTATACTATACGCATTGATACTGAGTATTATCGGTATCTTTATGGTTCACAGCGCGACGCAGAATGAAGCTGTAACCGGAATGTTTACGACCACACAAAAACAGATCCTTGGAATGGTCGTCGGAATTGTCCTCATGGTGATTCTGACCTGTATTGATTACCATAAGTTGATCAAATATTCGATTGTCTTTTATGCAATCAGTATGGCACTTTTGATTTATGTAAAATACATCAATCCGTTAAATATCAGTAATGCAAACCGTTGGATGCATCTGCCGGGTTTTGGTACGATTCAGCCCTCCGAGTTTTCAAAGGTAGCAGTTGTGCTGATGGCGGTGTTTGTGTTGATTCGCATTCAAAAGCGCATTAACAACGTCTTTTATTTGCTCGCTTATTTTGTTGTGACAGGTGTAACTGTTTATCTGGTCTATGTCGAGCCGGACCTTTCCACCTCTATGATCATTGTCTGTGCACTTGCAGCGATGGTATTTGTATGCGGAATTAGCTGGAAATGGGTAGGCGGTGTGCTTGGTGTAGTCGCCATTTGTGCGGCAGCGCTTCTGTTTTGCATTTACGAACCAGAGCAAAAGACACTTAACTGGTTTATCGATAAGGAGATTCTCCAGCAGTATCAGGTGAACCGTATCAATTCGTATTTCTTCCCGGAGGATTACCCCGATCAGACGCGCCAACAGTTAAATTCGGTCATGGCGATTGGCGGTGGTCAGTTGACCGGAAAGGGACTAAACAATTCGACTTATGAATCCGTAAAAAACGGAAATTTTCTGTCAGAGGAACAGTGCGACTTTATTTTCGCTGTTGTGGGAGAAGAGCTGGGTTTTGCAGGAAGTGCATTTATCATATTGATTTATCTGCTGCTATTTATTGAGGGACTAAGGATCGCAGGGCGAAGCCCCGATCTGGAAGGAAAGCTTATTGCCAGCGGATTTGTCACAATGCTGCTAGTCCAGTGCTTTATCAATATGGGAGTAGCGATGCTGCTTCTTCCAAATACGGGAACACCGCTTCCATTTATCAGCGCAGGTATGAGTTCGTTAATCAGCACATACATCATGATGGGAATCCTGCTGAATATCAGCATGCACAGAAAAATGAAAGTGTTCTGATCTATTTATAGAGTCCATTTATCGCGTATCCATAAGCGCGTTACTCGATGGAACAGCAACTATTTTATTGGAGGTATCATTATGAATATCGGTTTTATAGCAGACGATTCCAAAAAGAAACTGATGCAGAATTTCTGCATCGCATACAGAGGCATCTTAAATAAGCATAGCCTCTATGCAACGGGAACGACCGGAAGACTGATCGAGGAGGCAACAACCCTGTCGGTCAATAAGTTTCTTGAGGGCCTATTGGGCGGTGAGCAGCAGTTTGCGTCTCAGATCGAAAATAATAGCATGGATCTGGTATTTTACTTCCGTGATCCAGGAGAAGTCAGCCCGAGCAATACAAAGAGAGTACAGAGAGTGCTGCATCTTTGCGATATCTATAGCATTCCGTTGGCAACCAACCTGGCAACCGCCGAGCTTTTGATCCGTTCCCTTGACAGCGGCGACCTTGAGTGGAGAGAGGCATACCGTTCATGAGAAAAAAGCAGATCATTTGCGCACTGGCGGCGCTTCTTCTATGTGGTTCCGCCGGTGCAGCAGGCTGTGCCAGCGCGTCTCCTGCGCTTCTTGATGGCTTTGGAACGCATCTGGATACGTTAATGACGTCAAAGGACAAGCTTTCAAGGCTGGATGGTGCAGCCACAGGCCTGTGTGTGATCGAAAATGAAGATGAATTTTCAGAAGATGACATAGAAGCGCCAGCCGGTGCATTATTTAATATTACCGATCAGAAAACACTTTACAGCAAAAATGCAAATGATGAGCGCGAGATTGCCAGTATCACAAAGATTATGACAGCGCTTCTCGCTATGAAATATGCCGATTTGAGTCAGGAGATCACGATTTCCTATACACCGGAAGGTCTCGAGAGCAGTGCTGTTTTGTGTGGTTTTGAGCCGGGAGACAAGATGCTGTTATCTAGTTTATTAAGTGCTGCGTTAATCTATTCGGGAAATGATGCGGCGATCGACATTGCGATTGCTGTTTCTGGTTCACAGGAGGCCTTTGTTGATTTGATGAACCAGGAGTGCAAGGAGCTGATGACGAGTCACACGCATTTTGCAAATCCGACCGGTTTGACACAGTCTAAGCATTACTCTTCGGTGTATGATGTGTATCTGATGTTTCAGGAGTGCTTAAAGTATCCAACTTTCCGTGATATCATCGCAAGGGGGTCTTTTTTGTGCTATTACACAAATGCAGCCGGAGAGAATGTCACCAAAAGCTTTAACAGCACGAACCAGTATCTGGTTGGTGCTTACACGCCGCCGTCCGGCGTTACGATCGTTGGCGGTAAGACTGGACACACGAATACGGCCGGATATAACCTTGTGCTGCTTGTTCAGGACAGCCATCACAAGGAGTACATAGCCGTGATTCTCGGTGCAGAGTCAAAAGACGAACTGTATAATCAGATGAACACATTGCTGTCGAAAATTTGATAATTTTATAAAATTTTCTATTTTTAGCTTGCTTTATTCGGCAAAATATACTATACTATACGCAAGAGCTACCATTGGTCTTAAGTATAAAAGACTAATTCATATAAGGAGGATCAAGCATATGGTTCAGATTATTTCAGGCAAGAAGGGCAAGGGAAAAACAAAGTATCTGTTAGACAGCGTAAACGGTGCTGTTGCATCTGCGCAGGGAAGCGTAGTATATCTGGATAAGACCGCAAAGCACATGTATGAGCTGAGCAACAAGGTTCGTTTGATTAATGTTTCGGATTATGGAATCAATTCCTACGATGCATTTATCGGATTTGTCAGTGGAATCATTTCTCAGGATCACGATCTCGAGAAAATGTATTTTGACAGCTTCTTAAAGATCGCGTGTCTCGAGGGCGCCGACATCACAGAAGCAGTTAAGACGCTGGAAGCGATTTCTGCAAAGTTCGGAGTTGATTTTGTTTTGAGTGTTTCTGCAGATGCAACCGAATTGTCCGATGAAGTAAAGTCACACATCATCGTATCTCTGTAAGATGTAAAAAAGGTATTTTTTGCCGCAGCGTATCAAACACATGGAGAAAGATTCTATGTAGGAAGGAGCCGTTTAGGCTCCTTCTTTTTGAATTATTCCTCTCCAATACCGCGAATGCGTCCATACAGGGAAAGCATATACAGTCCTCCCAATCCTACGATTGCATAGATGATGCGAGTCAGAAGCGACATGCTTCCAAAGAGCCATGCAACCAGATCAAACTTGAAAAAGCCAATCAGTCCCCAGTTTACTGCTCCGATTACTACAACAGCCAGCACAATATAATCCCATACTTTTGAATTCATAATAACCTCTCATTCTGCCGCAAACGGCTTTGTTCTTCTTTGTTATTCGTTCTTAGTTTTTCATCGTGAAGGTATTTTATACATCTGTAAAAAAACTATTTCTTTTTTTGTGAAAACTGTTATAATAAAAACGATATCCGGCGCTGCGGCACCGGAAGAGAAAGGCAGGATACCGGATGGCAGAAAAAAACAATAAAGTAATCCGTTACAAAAACCGGTGGCACGGCAGCGTAATTGGGTTTCTTTTCCTTTTTATTTTCGTATACTTGATTGTACAGTTGTATTTTTTCTTTACAAAGGAGAAAATCAGTATTTTCGAGGTACAGGAGAAGGCATTGTACTCGATCGCAACGGATTACAGAGGATTTATCACACGGGATGAGCAGGTTGTGGCAGTGTCAAAGGATGCATACGTAAATTATTCCGTGCGCGAAGGACTAAAAGCAGCACTTGGCAGCACGATCTACACGACACAGGATATCAGTGCGATCACAGATGCATTAGTAAAGGAGTACAGCAGTGCGCAGGTATTAAGCACCTCAAGCATTAATACGCTTAAGACAAAGCTTGAAAAGGCGGCAAGACACGATTTAGATTCAAATTTTTCACTTGCCTATCAGGATAAAAATGACTTGGAGGTATCGGTGTTTGATGCCTATCTGATGGTGGCATCCGATGCGCTTGAAGGTTTTTCATCAGAAGATGCGTATTGTGTGAAGAGTGATCAGAGTGGATACATTTTGTTTCGTACAGACAGTTACGATGGCTATACACCCGAGGATGTGACGCTTGCTTGCTTTGATGAGGATGCCTATTCAATGAAGGTATATGGAAACGGGGAGCAGCGAAGCAAGGGCGATTTTGCCTATAAACTGGTTCCAGACGATTCATTTAGCATTACGTTTCCGATCAGCGAGACCGATGCCGCACGCTATCGAAACAAAAAGTATCTTTCAATTGAGCTGACTTCGATCGGTGTGACGGTAAATGGTGCATTTGATATTCACACCGCATCGGATGGAACTACGATGGCGACGGTTTCTCTGAATAAATATGGTTCCAGCTATCTGACCGAGCGATTTGCTGATTTTAAGATTGCAGAGGATGATATCAAGGGCTATAAGATTCCGAAATCAGCGGTGCTTAGCAAGGATTTTCTTGTTGTGCCGGAGCAATATGTGATCAATTCCGAGTCGAGCGGTGTCGGTGTCTTTAAGGAAGTGATTCAGTCCGATGGCAGTGCACAGGCTGTATTTACAAGAGTTTCGATCTATGCAAAACAGGGAAACAGTTATTACATTGCGGCGTCTAGCCTGACAACAGACGATTATTTAATCGGAGCAAGTGTGGAAAAGAGTGATGATGGAACGGAAACCATCACAACGAATGTGACAGATCGTCGTCTGATCGCCGTATCGGCACCATTGTCGGGTGTTTATAGTGTAAACAAAGGCTACTGTATTTTCCGTCAGGTGGATATTTTAAGTGAGACAAGTGACAACAACTACTATATTATTAATACAGGTACCTATTATGGATTATCTGCGTACGACCGCATTATTTTGAATGCCGGTCTCGTGACAGAAAATCAGATTATCTATTAAGATTCGATAACGAATAGGGCAAGGAGGAATTGTAAAATGGTAAGTGAAAACTTAAAACAGGTAAGAAACAATATTGCGGCAGCCTGCGCGCGTGCTGGCAGAGATCCAAAAGATGTGCTGCTTGTCGCAGTCAGCAAGACAAAGCCGGTTTCGCTGATTGAGGAGGCAATTGAGGCTGGTCAGGATACCTTTGGCGAAAACAAGGTACAGGAGATGTGCGATAAGATGGAGGTACTTCCAAAGCAGTTAAAGTGGCACATGATCGGTCATCTGCAGCGTAATAAGGTAAAATACATCGCTGGAAAGGTTGAATTGATTCATTCAGTGGACAGCCTTCGCCTGGCAGAGCAGATCAGCAATGAGGCGCAAAAGTTAGCCATCGAGATTCCAGTTCTCTTAGAGGTGAATGTGGCAAGAGAGGAAAGTAAGTTTGGATTCTTCATAGAAGAAGTAGAAAATGCCTGCCGAGCAATTTCTGTCATGCCAGGAATCTGTGTGAAAGGTCTCATGACGAGTGCACCTTTTGTAGAGAACGCGGAGGATAATCGCAAATATTTTAAAAAATTATATGAATTAGCGGTTGACATTCAGAGTAAAAACATTGATAATATATCAATGAGGGAGCTATCTATGGGCATGACCGGCGATTATGTTGTTGCAGTTGAAGAAGGCGCAACGATTGTGAGAGTGGGAACTGGCATATTTGGTTCACGATAACACAAGAAGGAGAACAGGAATGGGTTTTTTAGATGGTTTTTTAAATAAGATGAATTTTTCTTCCACAGACGAGTACGATGGAGATTATGACGATATGGATATGACAGAAGAAAACGAAGAAGAGGAGGAAACCGCAGCAAGCGCAGCTGAGGAGAAGAAGGCTGAGCCAGAAGCTCCAAAGACCGAGTCTGCACTGGCTTCTTCCGCGGCAACATTCCGCAAGAAGCAGCCAAAGACTTCCACAAGCAAGGTGGTTCCAATGAACGGTGTTATGAAACAGTCAGAAGTATGCATGATCATTCCGAAGGAGTACAACGATACTAAGGAGATCGCTGAAATCCTGCTTTCAGGAAAGACGGTTGTGCTGAACATGGAAGCTATGAATTTGGATACGGCTCAGCGTGTCATCGACTTTATATCCGGTGCATGTTTCACCATGGGTGGAAACCTGCAGAAAGTCTCCAAGAAGATCATTATCGCAACACCAAGCAACGTAGAGCTGTCTGGTGATTTCACTGAGCTGCTTGGCGATGACGATTCATCTGATCTTTCCTCTTACAGCTTAAAGGTGTGATGAGATGAATAAGGAGGAACAGATGATTTGCAGCCATCTGCTGGATTTGGCAGAGGTCTGCGACAGAAGAGGGTACCCGATGGGCAGCGATTTTCTGACGCTCAATGAGCAGAATCTGTTTTTGGCTTTTGCAAAGGACAAGCTTCCGCCAGTCTCGATGAGTCTGTGTGGCGGCTATGAACTTGCCGAACGAAAGATTATATTTTACAAGCCATTAGGAGTTGGGGAGGAATACCCGGCTCCTATCTCTTTATTATCGGTTCAGCCGTTAATGAAGAAGTTTTCCGAGGAACTGACGCACCGCGATTATTTGGGTGCGTTGATGAATCTTGGCATTTCGAGGGCAAAAACAGGTGATATTATCGTGCAGGACATGCAGGCGTATCTGATCGTGTCCGAGTCCATTGCGGATTATATCTGCGAAAATCTGACAAGAATCCGTCATACAAGTGTTATGTGCAAGCAGATTGACTGGCAGGAATTTGACTATGTGCCAAAGGTAAAGGAAGTCACAGGAAGCATCGCTTCGGTGCGTCTTGATGCGGTGATTGGTCTTGCCTTTTCTCAGTCTCGAAGCAAGCTGACTGCCTATATCAGCGAGGAAAAGGTGCAGGTCAATGGCAAGGTCATCACGTCAAATGCATATACACTGAAAGAAAATGATCTGATTTCTGTGCGCGGACTTGGAAAGTTTCGCTATAAGGGAACCTCAGCCGTCACCAAAAAGGGCAGGCTGATGGCAACGGTAGAAGTTTTTATTTGATGAAGAAAAGACACGACATAAAGTGAAAGAAAAGATACAAAGCGAAAGAAAAGATACAAAGTGAAATCGCTATCGAAACATAGTTGTATAAGAAAGAGAGGAACACGATGTCAAAAAGTTTAATGGTAAATGATCCGGCGCATAAGCCGATTTACGAGATTGTTTTTGAGACAGGCTTTGATAAGCTTGAAGAAAAGATACAGCAGATCGGCCTTGAGGGAAGAAAGGTCTGCATCGTGATGGATTCCAATACCAGCCACTTATACGGGGAGGCTGTGCGAAAGGCGCTTGAGCCGGTAGCATCAAAGGTGATTTCTTTCCAGTTCCCGGCGGGAGAGCTTCACAAGACGCTTGATGTGGTGCGCGATATCTATAAGGAGTTAATTGAGGCTCATTTTGATCGTAAGGATTATCTGGCAGCGCTTGGCGGCGGTGTCGTTGGTGACATTACCGGATTTGCGGCAGCTACTTATTTACGCGGTATTTCCTTTATTCAAATTCCGACGACCCTTCTTTCGCAGTCGGATAGCAGCGTAGGCGGAAAGACCGGCGTTGACTTTGATGGCTACAAAAACATGGTTGGTGCTTTCTGCATGCCAAAGCTTGTCTATATGAACGTATCGACGCTGTCCACGATGGATGAACGTGATTATTTGTCTGGTATGGGCGAGGTTGTAAAGCATGGCTTGATACGCGATAAGACGTTTTTTGACTGGCTTGAGACTCATCACGAAGCAATTTGCAGTCAGGATGCAGAAATCTTGATTGAGATGGATTATCACAACTGCCGCATTAAGGGCGAGGTCGTAGAGGAAGATCCGACCGAACAGGGTATTCGCAGCTTATTAAATTTTGGCCATACGCTTGGTCATGCAATCGAGAAGCAGAAGGCAGGCGAGCTTTATCATGGGGAGTGCGTCTCCATCGGTGCAGCCGCAGCAGCGTACATCAGCATGAAGCGCGGTTATCTGACCGCAGAGGAACTTCAGACCGTACTGGATGCGTTTACCTCATTCAAACTTCCGATTAGCGTGACTGGAGTGGACAAAGAGGCAGCGCTTCTTGCGACAAAGAGCGATAAGAAGATGCAGGGAAATCAGATTCGTTTCATTTTGCTAAAGTCACTTGGCGAGGCAGTTGTTGATCGCACCGTTACGATGGATGAGATGCGCGAGGCACTTGACTTTGTGTGCAAGGATGCGTGAGGTGACGCACATGAAACAAAAACGTGTGGCATTTGCCGCCCTTCTGTGCGTGGCGCTCATTGCGCTCGATCAGATCACAAAGTTTTTGACCGTATCGGTATTGAAGATACATGACATTACATTGATTCCCAATGTGCTGACGCTCACTTATGTGGAAAATAGAGGTGCGGCATTCGGCATTTTCGAGAATCAGAAACTCTTTTTCTTTTTGATTACAGCAGTGATGGTTGCCGTGTTTGTGTACTGTTATGTGCGTCTGTTAAGTCAGAAATCGTATCGGATGCTTCGCATTCTCTGTGTTACCTACACAGCAGGAGCACTTGGCAATTTGATTGATCGTATTTTTAGAGGGTACGTAGTGGACATGATCTATTTTGTGCCAATCAATTTCCCAGTATTTAATGTGGCAGACTGCTATATTACGATTTCCACAGCCGTCCTTTTGATTGCGCTCTTTTTCTGCTATAAGGATGATGACTTTGCATTTTTAAAACCGTCAGGAAAGGCAGGAAAGAAACATGAGTGAATGGATCAATCGAAATGAGAATGATATCGATAAAAGCGAAGTTGAAGCCACGGCAAATGAACTCGTTACGGGCGAATCTGCAGCAAATGTGCAGGATACAAATGAACTTCTAGTAGTAGGAACTGAGCAGGACAATACCCGTCTGGATCGTTTCCTCGCCGATCAGTACGAGGAATATACGCGCTCTTTTTTACAGAAGCTGATTGAACAGGGAAATGTGAGTGTCAATGGCACACCGGTCAAAAAGAGCGGAATCAAGCTAAAAGAAAACGATGCGATTCGTGTAAAGCTTCCGGCGCCACAGCCGCTTGAAGTGGTGGCAGAGGACATCCCACTTGATATTTTGTATGAGGATGACGATGTAATTCTCATCAATAAGCCAAAGGGCATGGTGGTACATCCGGCAGCTGGTCATACCTCTGGCACGATTGTCAATGCGCTGTTATATCATTGCAAGGATAGCTTATCTGGCATCAACGGTGTGATTCGCCCGGGAATTGTTCATCGTATTGATATGGATACGACAGGCGTGATCATTGCATGCAAAAACGATGCCGCACACAACTGCATTGCCGCGCAGCTAAAGGAGCATTCTATTACGCGCCGCTATTACGCGATCGTCCACGGCAATTTAAAGGAAGATGAGGGCGTGATTGACGCACCAATTGGACGTGATCCACACAATCGAAAGCGCATGGCGATCAATCGCAAGAATGGAAAGAATGCGGTGACACATTTCAAGGTGTTGGAGCGATTTGGTCGCTTTACCTGGATTGAGTGCCGACTGGAGACGGGCCGCACCCATCAGATTCGCGTTCATATGGCGTCGATTGGTCATCCGCTTTTAGGAGATGCACTGTACGGGTCTGCAAAATGCCCATATCCGCTTCAGGGACAGACACTTCATGCGTATGTGCTTGGCTTTATCCATCCGTCCACACAGGAGTATATGGAGTTTCAGGCACCGCTTCCGGCGTATTTTGAGGAATTGCTGCAAAAGTTTCGCACGTCCACAAAAGCATAAAAATAAAGAAAAGTTGATATTTAATAAGAGAAAGACAGGGATGGATGAATAAAAAATTGATAAAAAAAACAATCGCAAAAATCTTCTCACCGTGGGGGCTAGTGCCGCTTTTGATGGCAGTCATCTGCAATTTTGTCATTTATATTGGCTGCAATGTTCTGACAAGAAACTGGGATTTGCATAGCCTTGCGCTGCCACTTGACTATGAGATTCCACTTGTGCCATGGACCATTGTGATCTATTTTGGATGCTATCTGTTCTGGATTGTCAATTATATTTTGATCTATCGAAGAAACAGAGAGTATGCATACCGTTTCTTTGTGGCTGATTTTTTGTCACGAATGGTATGCTTGGCATTTTTTGTGCTGTATCCGACGACACTTGCGCGCCCAGAGGTGGAGGGCAGTGGTCTTTTTAACGAAGCCATTCGCTTCCTTTATAAGATTGATGCACCAACAAATCTGTTTCCGTCTATCCATTGTCTGGTCAGCTGGTTTTGCTTTATTGGCATAGCAAAAGACAAAACGATTCCTCTGTGGTATCGTATTTTTTCCTTCTTCTTTGCAGTAGCCGTATTCATTTCCACACTGACCACGAGACAGCATGTGATTTTGGATGTTGTGGGTGGTGTGGCACTTGCGCAGATTTGCTACTGGATTTCACAAAAAACATCGCTTTGGAAAGCGTTTGAAAAAACATTTGATCATCTCAATGGCTTTTTTGCAGAGTAATACGCACTTAAAAGAATTGCACGAAAAAAGTTGCATTTTTATCTGAAATATTGTATAATACACTCATAAGTCTTGAGGCTGAAAGGAGTGAGCATTATGACAGGTAATTTAGTGATCACAATAGGTAGAGAGTGCGGAAGTGGCGGACGACTGATCGGCAATCGTCTTGCAGAAAAACTGAATATTAAGTGTTACGATAAGGAATTGTTGACGTTGGCAGCAAAAAAGAGTGGACTGTGCGAGGAGATCTTCGAGAGCCACGATGAGAAGCCAACCAGCAGTTTCCTGTATTCATTGGTAATGGATAGCTATTCGATGGGATATTCCACATCATCCTTCATCGATATGCCGTTAAACCACAAGGTTTTTTTGGCACAGTTTGATACGATCAAGCATCTGGCCGATACCGAGAGCTGCGTTATTGTTGGACGTTGTGCCGATTATGCACTGGCAGAGTATCCGAACGTACTGAGCGTTTTCATTTCCGGTAACATGGATGAGAAGGTAAAGTACATATCCAAGCTGTACGACAAGACACCAGAAAAGGCAAAGGATATCATTGTTAAGACCGACAAGAAGCGTGCAAATTATTACAACTACTACACTAGCAAGAAGTGGGGCGATGCCCGCAGCTACGACGTCTGCTTAAACAGCAGCGTGCTTGGACCGGAAGGTACCGTAGATGCGATCTTAGAGATCATCAAGCTGCGTGAGAGAAACAAAGCTGGCAAGTAAAAATGATGTAACCTGAAAATGGCTAAGTAGAATGCAATTAGCGAAAAATAATTAAATAAAAACAATTAAGAAAAGAGGGCGGACAGCAATCAAAGCTGTTCGCCCTTTTTGGTTGAGTAAGTGATTAAGTTGATTGAAATTTGTTATTGCGCATAACGTGCACAAACTGTAATTAAAAGTCCTCTGTATTCTGCGTATGATCATCGGTGGATTCACGATAAACGGTTCGGCTGCGAATATAGGTATACTCGTAGTCATCTTCTGGATGCGTCAGACGATGAATCAGTCGGTTTGCCAGATGGACACCGATACGGTCGTTATTGACATGAACGCTCGTCAGACTAATACGGTTGTTAAATTCGTGATTGTCATCAAAACCGGATACATATAAATCCTTTGGAACATTAATATTATGTTCCTGGCAATATTCAAGTACAAGAGATGCAATGTAATCGTTGACACAAACAATCGCATCAGAACGCTTGACAAAGTGATCCAGATAGTCAAATACAGCCTCTTTAAATTGGTTGATACCAATCGGCGTGATCAGATTTTCAGCATCATTGACCGAAAGCTGATGGCGCTGCATAGCCTTTAAATAGCCAATGTAGCGTTCTTTGTTTGTTTGTGCGTAGACGATATCACCGATAAAGCGAATTCTCTTTTTACCGGAGAAAATCATACGTTCCACAATTTCTTCTGTATTTGCACGTCCTTCGATCAGGAAAAGATCGCCGTTTAACGTAGAAAAAATCGTGTTGGCTGGGCAGTCCAAGAAAACCTTTGTGAGTGGAAGCTCATTTAAGGCAGAAAACAGCCTTGGATCGTAAATATTCATGACAATGATGCCGCTTACGGTGCCATCGGTCAGACAAACTGGCAGCGTGAAATTATCGCTGTAGGCCGGTGGGAGATAGACATACATCAGATTGATTCCCTGATTGGCGAATGTGATCGCCTGATAATGAATGATACTCATCCAGAAATTGGAGGTTTCTGGGCGGGATACAACAACGGCTACATTGATATTTCTGGAAATAGGAGCCGCCTGCTGTGGAACGGATACACTCGGGCTGCTGTTGCTATTTGTTTCCTGATTGTTCATAATCGAGATCGGATAGCCCATTTCTACTGCTTTTTGAAGGATGCTGCGCTTGGTAGCAGGAGCGATTCCGGGCTTGTCGTTGACTGCTTTCCATACAGTAACTCTTGAAATGTTTAAAGCATCGGCAACCTGTTGATACGTAACCTTTTTCATGGCTTGATCAATATTCTCCTTTCAAATCCTTTTGTATTTACGCTTTTACAGTCTGATCTTAGCGAGTTCTTCCATGTGTCCGCATTTTCCATCGGAATGTCTGCCCAGAATTCTTTGCCAAGTCGTCCATCAAGTGTAAACGGTTTTGGATTGAAACGTGCAGCATACACTGGCGGTGCGAATGGAATAATCGGCGTTGGTATACTGTAATTTGTACTCATAACAAGATCCTCCATAAAAGAAAATATGTAGTTATTGTAATTCATTTCAAAAAAAAATTCAACCACCTGAGAAACATTATGTAAACAAAGTACAAGAAAATGATAAAAAAGGATAAGGAAATACATCCGATTTTGGTTGCATAACGGTCAGAAACTTGTTATACTTTCAACAAACAGGAGCTACTGTGTGAGAAAGGGTGGTGGCTTTTGAATGAAAAATGAAGAATTTATGGATTTTGCGTGCGTGATTTTGACGTAAAATGCAGAAGAAAGGACAAAAGGAGAAAAATGTTAACAGAATTAGCAAAATTAAAAGAAGAAATTGGTACGTTGGCACAAAAGCTCGCTAAGGATGGTCAGAAAGCACTTGCTAAGAAAGGTTTTTCAGAAAAAGAACAGGAAATTTTTGCGGAGATGTTTCCCAAATGCTTTGTAAGCACGGCAGATACGACAACGAAGCTGCTTGAAAATGGAGAAACGTATGTGTTTACCGGCGATATTGAGGCGATGTGGTTGAGAGATTCCTCCGCACAGGTGGTTCATTATCTGCCATTTGCAAAGACGGTGCCGCAGATTGGACGTATGATTGGCGGACTGATTCAAAGACAGATGCATTATATCACGATTGATCCGTATGCGAATGCCTTTAATGAAGAAGAGAACGGTCATTGCTGGGAAAAGGATGATACGGATTCAAATGACTGGGAGTGGGAGCGAAAATATGAGATCGACTCGCTTTGTTATCCGCTGTGGCTGCTTCATGCGTACTACGAGAAGACGCAGGATGCGAGCGTTTTTACAGAGGAGACAAAGATGGCGTTTCGCCGCATTCTGGATACCTGGAAGACTGAGCAGCGCCATGATGAGGATTCATCCTATTATTTCAGACGTGTAAACTGTCCGCCGACTGATACGCTTTCCAATAACGGAAGTGGTGAGCCAACGGCTTACACTGGTATGACCTGGTCCGGATTTCGCCCGAGTGACGATGCCTGCCAATATGGCTATCTGGTTCCATCGAATATGTTTGCCAGCGTAGTGCTTGGCTATCTGGCAGAATATGCATCGAGCCAGTATCAGGATGAGGCGATGGCAAAAGAAGCGCTTGATTTAAAGAAGCAGATCGAGGACGGTATTGAGGCATATGCGGTGCGAAATGTAGAAGGAATCGGAGAGACCTATGTTTATGAGACTGATGGATATGGCCATGACGTATGGATGGATGATGCCAATGTGCCGAATCTGCTTTCCATGCCGTGGCTTGGCTGGTGCAGTCCAGACGATGTGCGCTATCAGAATACCAGAAAGTGGATTTTAAGCAGCAAGAATCCATTCTACTACGAGGGAACGGCAGCAAAAGGCATTGGAAGTCCGCATACGCCAGCTGGCTACATTTGGCACATTGCACTTGCGATGCAGGGACTGACCTCTGCGGATGAAAACGAGAAGACACAGCTGATGAAGACCTTGTTTACGACGGATGCAGGAAAGCGCCTGATGCATGAGGGATTTGACAGCAACGATCCAAAGAAGTTTACGAGAGACTGGTTTGCGTGGGCGAATTCGTTGTTTGCGCTGTATGCAATGGAGTACTGTGGGCTGTGAGCCGCACAGTCACCTCGGGGCCTAGCCAAAGACAGTGAAGCAGGGAGGACAGAAACATGAATAACGATGTAAATTATCAGGTTATAGAACATCAGCACATTTTCACACCAGAGCGCTATTTCAGACAGTGCCATGCGTCCACGATCTGCCGTCTGCCGGACGGCTCACTTGGTGCAGCGTGGTTTGGCGGCAGTCATGAGAAAGCGCCGGATGTGGCGATCTGGTTTTCAAAGAAGACGAAAGAGGGCTGGAGTGAGCCAATAAAAGTTGCGGATGAGGAGAACATCCCATGCTGGAATCCAGTATTATTTGCACAAGGAAATCAAGTTCTTTTATTTTACAAAGTGGGACAGGAAATTCCGCACTGGCAGACGATGATCAAGATCTCATTGGATTCTGGTGAAACCTGGAGTGAAGCAAAAGAACTGGTGAAAGGCGATTTTGGTGGCCGCGGCCCAGTAAAAAATAAGTGTATTGTATTGGCAGACGGCAGCATTTTGGCACCGGCGTCTACTGAAGGAGATGGTTGGAAATGCTTTACGGATCGTTCTATTGATCAGGGAAAAACATGGACACGATCAGAAGATATTGTGCCTCAGAAAGACAGCGTAAAAAATTCTGGGATGATTCAGCCAACACTGTGGCAGGATGCATCTGGACAACTTCATATGTTGATGCGAAGCAGTGAGGGCTGTATTTTCCGAAGTGATTGGTCAAAAGAGGCAGGGCACTGGGGTGAGGCTTATCCGATTGGTCTTCCAAATAATAACTGCGGAATTGATCTGGCAAGGCTATCAGATGGACGGCTCGTACTTGTATACAATCCGGTATCGGGCAATTGGGCAGCGCGCACGCCAATTGCTTTTTCAGTATCAGAGGACAATGGCACAATGTGGAGCGAGCCGCAAATCTTAGATTATGTGCCATGCGAGACGAATCAGGAGTATGCAGAGTTCTCGTATCCGGCGATTGTTGCAGAGGGCAATGAAGTGTATTTGACTTATACTTGGAAACGTCGAACAATTGCGTTTTGGCATATCAAAATTTGGTAAGTTCCGTTACTGTTTGCGCAGCGCGTGGCTTTGAAAATGGGTGGACTCTGAATCACAAGATTGAAAAAGGAAGGAAAAAAGAACATGAAAAAGATGAAAGAGCGAATTGAAGTAAAGATGGAGGCAAGAATGGAAGAATTGCGTCAGGGAAAAGAAACAGAAGAAACGAAGAAGGAAACAGAAGAGATGAAGAATGAAGAAGGTAAGATGAGCGAAAGCCCGGTTGAGGAAAACGAAGCAAAGGAAGTTGAGGCCGAGGAAATGGAAAACAAAGAGGTTGAAACAGAAGAATCTGAAACCGAAGAAAAAGAGAACATGGTAGAAAATGGTGTCCACAATTACAGCACAGAGGAAAGCTATGTTTGGCCGACCGATCCGAAGGTAAGAAAAAAGTTGGAATGGTTCCGTGACCAGAAGCTTGGTCTTATGATGCACTGGGGCGCATACAGTCAGCTCGGTATTGTTGAGTCTTGGGCGCTCAGTGATGCAGATGCATGCTGGTCAAGGCATTGCATCGACTGGGAAGTTACTGGCGAGGAGTTTAAGAAGCAGTATTTTGATTTGAATAAGACCTTTAATCCGATCCGTTTCGAGCCAGAGAAGTGGGCTGATATCGCAAAGGCGGCAGGAACCAAATATCTGCTGTTTACGACAAAGCATCACGATGGTTTCTGTATGTGGGATACCAAGTATTCGGATTATAAGGTTACTGCACCGGATTGTCCGTATCACACCAATCACTATGCGGATATCTGCGCACATCTGTTTGAGTCCTTCCGTAAGCGTGATCTTGGCGTAATCGCCTATTTTTCCAAGGCAGACTGGCATGTGGACAGCTATTGGAGTGAGAATTATGAGCGCGGCAGCTATCAGCACCGTGGCCCATCCTACGATCCGAAGGAGTATCCAGAGGAGTGGGAGCGCTTTGTAACCTTCACACAGAATCAGATTATGGAGCTTGGAAGCCGCTATGGACAGATCGACGGTATGTGGTTTGATGCGGGATGGGTATGCAAGGAAAATGGACAGGATATCCGTCTTGGTGAGGTAATCGAGCGTGTTCGTAAGTTCCAGCCTGGAATGCTGTGTGCAGACCGTACCATCGGTGGCCCTTATGAGAACTATGTTACCCCAGAGCAGTGCGTGCCGGAAGAACCGCTTATGATTCCGTGGGAGAGCTGCATCACACTGGGAACCTCCTTCTCATTTGTTTACGAGGATACCTACAAGAGTCCGCGTGAGGTGATCTGCCTGCTCGTTGATATTGTCGTAAAGGGTGGAAATCTCGCAATCAACGTTGGTCCGCAGCCAAATGGTTGTCTGCCAAAGGGCGCAGTAGATTGTCTGCTTGGCATGGGCAAGTGGTTGGATGTATATGGCGAGGCAATTTATGGCACAAGAGTATGCGCACCGTACAAGAAGGATGGCATTGGCTTTACAACAAAGAATGGTGTTGTTTACGCAATCGAAACCTTCACATCCGAGACACAGGAAGTACCTTCTAAGGTTTGGATTCCATACGAGGGCAAGGTAACAAAGATTACTGATCTGGCAGATGGACGTGTCCTTTCCTTTGAGGCAAAGGATGGCGGCTATCTGGTAGATGCAGGCGAATGGGCAGAGGAGAAGGCTCCGATCGGCTGCGTATTCTGTCTGGAAAATGAAGAAAAATAAACAAGTCAGGGAAATGAAGGAGGGCGAACCGATGGCAGAGGTTCAAAAGCAGGCTCTTGAAAAGGCTTTAGTCGATCAGACACAGGCAAATGTGCATACAGAGGAAACGATGCGCTATAAGGATGCATCGCTTCCTGTAAAGGAGCGTGTGGAAGATCTTCTTGGACGCATGACGCTTCGTGAGAAGGTGGGCCAGCTAAATCAGCGCTTGTACGGTTTTGCAGCGTATGAGCGAAAGGGTGACACAATCACACTGACAGAGGAGACCATTCGAGAAGCGGAGTATTTTGGCGGGCTTGGCGTGGTATATGGCTTATACCGCGCTGACCCGTGGTCGGCAAAGACCACAGAAAATGGCCTTACACCAGAATATGCAGCAAAAGGTTATAATCTGTTGCAGCGCTGCAATATGGAGCATTCCAGACTGGGCATTCCACTTTTATTAAGTACAGAGTGCCCACATGGTCATCAGGCACTTGGCGGCTATTTGTTACCAGTCAATCTGGCAGCAGGTGCAACATTTCATCCGGCGCTTTATCAAGATGCGGTGCGTGTCTGTGCAAGACAGCTGAAAGAGATGGGCGTCAATTTGTCCCTTGTATCAGCACTTGATGTAGCAAGAGACCCGCGCTGGGGCCGTACCGAGGAGTGTTTCGGTGAGGATCCGTATCTTTGCAGCCGTTTTGCAGAGGCTGCCGTTTCTGGTACACAGTCGGAAGGCGTTGCCATGGTGGCAAAGCATTTTTGCGCGCAGGGAGAGACGACAGGCGGTGTCAATGCCAGTGCAGCTCGTATTGGTGAGCGGGAGCTGCGCGAGATTCATCTTCCGGCAGCAAAGGCATGTTGTAAGGCTGGTGTAAAGGGCATCATGGCGGCGTACAACGAGATTGACAGCGTTTATTGCCACATGAATCATCATCTGCTCACTGAAATTTTACGAGATGAGTTTGGCTTTGATGGAATCGTGATGGCAGATGGCATGGCGTTAAATCGCTTAAAGGAGACCGTAGGCGATGCACCACAGGCTGCAGCACTTGCATTGACGGCAGGTGTAGATGTTAGTTTGTGGGATGGTGTATTCCCGCGTCTCGATGAGGCAGTCGAGAATGGATTCCTAGCAGAATCTGCACTTGATGAAGCGGTTCGCAGAGTGCTGACATTGAAATTTGAGCAGGGCCTTTTCGAGCATCCATATCTGCCTGAACCCGAGTCGACGGATCTGTTCCAAAATACTTTATTTGAAACAACCGATTC
>CAVFYJ010000015.1:43430-44904 GCA_963626545.1 Acetatifactor sp.
ATCTTATCCACAGAGTTTACAGTTAGCAAAAGAATCCGCAGTCTTGTTAAAAAACAATGGTGTATTGCCATTGCCGGACGAGAAACAGACCATCTTGCTTCTTGGACCAAGTGCAGATGAGATTTATCGAATGTTAGGTGATTACACACCGCCGGTAAGCGAAACGGAAAGCGTCACCTTGTTAAAGGGATTAAAGATGCTTGCGGGAAATAGGCGGATCAAGACTTGCAGTTATGCACCATTAACAGCCAAAAAGAAAGATGAAGTAAAACAGTTGCTAGCAGAGGCGGATACGGTAATATTAGCTCTCGGCGGTTCCTCAAGCCGTTTTGGCGGTGCTGTATTTGATGACAATGGTGCAGCGATTGTACAAGATAAGACGGATGTGGATGCACAGAATATAAGCATACAGGCAAATGCACAAGGCGTTGCTGCAAATCAGACAGATATATCCGTTGACGATGCCGACTGCATTCGCAAAAACAAAGAAGCGTGGGCAATGGAATGCGGTGAGGGAATGGATAGCAGTACCTTGCGTCTTCCTGGTGATCAGATGGATTGGTTTGAACTGGCACATCAGGCAAAAAAGCCGCTTGTAACAATTCTCATTGCTGGAAGACCATATGCAACACCTGAAATTGCCGCGAAAACCGATGCCCTTCTTTACAGTTTTTATCCGGGGCCATTCGGTGGACTGGCACTTGCACAGCTTCTGTATGGACAGGAAAGTCCGTCAGGTCGTCTTCCAATTTCGGTACCATCTCATGTTGGACAGCTTCCGGTGTACTATAATCCAAAGCGCTCCTATGAGGCAATGAAATATTGCGATGAAAAAGATCGCCCACTTTATGAGTTTGGTGAAGGCTTTGGATATGGACAGCTTTCCTATGGGAAAATGGTATTGGAAAAAGATGTACAGAAAACGGATATTAAGAAGACAACATATACCGATAGAGATGATTGCACCGATGACATGTCCGTTACAGTCACCGTTACGGTATCAAACACTTCAGATCAGGCAGACTGGGCAGTACCACAGATCTATGTGCGCGATATTGCGGCAAGCACTGTGCGCCGTGTGCGTGAGCTAAAGGCATTTGCAAAGACAAAGCTTGCATCGGGAGAGACAAAGACACTTTCCATGACGCTTGAAGCAGAGGCCTTTACGATCTGGAATGTCCAGATGAAGGAAGTACTTGAACATGGAGAATTTGAAATAATCTTAATGGATCAAGGCAAAGTATGGGATAGCCAGATAATCCAGTTGTAAGAAAGATAGAAGAAAAACTAATTTACTCGGATATCGTAACCTAGATTAGCGGTGAGACGAGTTGCTTTTCCTGAGGCAATTGTCTGCTTCGCAGCCGGGAACGTTGAAGCGAGCTGCTCAAAATAACGTATGATAAAAAGGTACGTAGTGGGCATCGCTGAACAGTGACGCCGACAAAACAATCGTCGAACCGCTTTCGTAGAC
>CAVFYJ010000016.1:0-44835 GCA_963626545.1 Acetatifactor sp.
GGTTGTAAACTCATTATACATCGGAAAACCTTGTACGGCAATTTTTTATTTAAAATTATGCAAAGTTTTATGATTCAAAACTTGTAAAGTGGTGTTACAAAGTAAAGGAGAAAAAATATGAAGAGAGTATACAATTTTAATGGCTGGGTAATCGCTGAACGTAATTGGGAAAAACGTTGGGTACTAAACAATGCCGGAAATGAAATATGCCTTGAGCTACCAGGTAATAAATTAAATTTTTATCTCGAAATAAAGGGCAAAAAAAGTTACTTATTTACACAAAGATATAGCATTGCTGTAGCACGAGAATTTAAACTCGGAAAAACAGCTGATGAATTACGACGTTTTCATAAATGGGGAATGAATCCAAGAGTCGATAAGACGATTGAGAAAATCCCAATGTACATTGCATATATCAAATACACCCAAGAGGATAACGATTATTCTCTTAATAAAGTTAGATAATCTATAGCTTTATTGTACCTTGAAAATTAAAAATCCCACTTGCAAATAAAACATTGATCTTAAAGAAAGGAAAAATGATTATGAAAAAAAGAGACATTTTTGTAGAGATCGGATACAAATTATTAAAAGTTCTTAGCTCAATTAATTCTGATTTAGAAAAAACAGTAATTGAATGGGCGATTAATGTTGGAACTGGACATGCCTACTTTCCCTTATTCTTTATCGGATTTTTTATTTTTGAATTAAGATTGGAAAGTATTGATGATTCAACCGTAACTAAAATTTCAGAAATACTAGAAGGTATATTTGTCATGTTTATGTTTATGTTATTTACAATATATGCCGCGTATAACAATGGCATGCTCCCTAAATAGGAACTTTTGTATTGGAGAAAATGAACATTAGGACATCGACTCAAATTGGAAAGGAGGAAACCCTAGATGCAGATTTTTATTTTGTGTACAGTTAGAATTTTCGTTTATCTAGCAACACTTATTACTTCCACAATCATTATGATTCGGGGTGAGCGAAAAATAATACGATGTTTATCAATGATACTAGCAGTATTGGCGTGCTGGTTTAGTGAAGAAATTACAATATTTATTCTTATGGTACTTGCCATGCTCATTATAGGTGTTTTTTGTGTGATATTTGTCGGAATTATTATATTGTTAATTTTCGGAAGTTCTATATTTTTCCATATAATATCTTTAGTTGTCTCATTCATTCGCAAAATTTTTCATTAAATAGGAGGAAATATATATGCCTTATGATGTTGAATTTATATTCAAAACTATTGATTTCCTGTCAATTCTTATAATTGTCGTTATATTTATATTGACAAATTATACTGAGATTGGTCAAGAGATTGGTTCCAAAATTAGCAAATATCTTTTTAAAGACACTGAAAAAAATACATTTCATTTTCCGTCTGGAAATGGATATCTGTATAACGTTTTAAACTGCAAAAACAATGAAAATGAAAGGTTTGTTGTTTATATTCTAAAAAAAGGGAAAAGAAAATTCCATGTTTATCTCGTAAAAGGTGACCGATATCCCAGCATTGATTTGAGAAAAAACAGGTTTGGAAAGTATTTCCTTATAAAGTGTAAAACAGAAGGAGAAGTAGAGTCAATAATTGATGATGTATTCAGAAAGTGAGGGTATATATGAGTAATTATTTCGATAATCAGCAAAAATGGAGCTGGGATATTGACAAAAACCATGTTGTAGTTACAACTGATCATGGCTCCCATACACATTCTTTGGAAGTTACAAGAATACCAATAGGTGACATGGTAGCAAATACCGGACAGGTCATGGGAGATATACATAGGTCGGTTCCCCACGACTTCAAATCGCCAGAAAAGGAGGCTCAAATGAATAACAACAATTTTAAAGAAAGTCTTAAGGTTGATGCCGAGACGCAGGCAAGACTGCTCAATGTCTCAAAAGAACATCAAAGCAATACTAGCAAAAAAACGAGTGATGATTTAGGTGGACGTGAAAGAGGTGATGAAGGGCCACAAAATCACGGTCGAGATTCGGACTTTAAAGGAACGGAAAAGACAAAAGTACAATCTATGCGGTTAGGAAAGTTAAGCGCGAATTCCAATCCAAGTAAAATAAATTCTATGCAATTAGGTGCTCTGACACGTTTAGGCAAAAATGGTGAGGCTATTCGTAATTCTGCTAAGGCAAATGTAAATATAGCAACCAGAGGCGAACATAGCCATACAGCTATTGGAAAGAGTTCTAGTAATAGTCGCGGTAATTCTAATGGTAGTCATAGCAGTTCTACTGGTGGTCATAGCGGCACATCTGGTGGTCATGGAGGAGTGGCTGGTGGCCATGGTGGTTCATCTGGCGGTCACAGTGGAATAGCTAGCGGCCATGGTGGTCATAAATAGGAGGTAAAGTAGAATGAAAAAGCTAATATCTGGAAATGAAATGTTAGACTGTGTTCCTACAGAATGTAATGTAACGGGAAGAGAACCAATTGTACAACTCAAAAATCACTTGGTTCTAGATGACGGAAATTGCTTTGAGTCGCCTACGCTTGTACTTGGAAATGTGGGTACAGGAAAAACTAGTTTTTTGCTAGAAATCGCTGATGAAGTTTTCTCTTTCGCAGAAAAGTCACACGATAATGTGGTGTGCTTTTGTGCGAAGCCAGAGATGCTTCGTTATGCCAGACCCGGTGATATTGTAATTAGTACAACAAGTAGCGACCCCAAGTCTTGCTGGAATATTTTCGAAGAACTGAAAGCGGCAAAAGATCCTGAACTTACACTACGGGAAATTTCGATGGAGTTCTTCTCTGACGCTGAAGAAAAAACAATGCAGCCATTTTTTCCGCAGGCGGCTCGAGATATATTCTTTAAAACATGTAAATATATGTTTGACTATAGCAGATTCGTAGATAAGAATGCGCACTATTCAAATTCAGATTTAGTAGAATTTCTAGAGAGACCCATTTATGGAACAGATGAATTAGCCGGATGGATCGAGTTAGAAAAATTGGAGCCAAAATATTTTGGTATGCTCCGCGACTATTTAGGTGAAGCTTCTGAACAGGGATTTGCGTGTATAGCTGAACTACGAACGCTTATCAGCCGAGCTTTTTATGGAAGTTTTGCATCCGATAATGGAACTTTCTCGGCTATTAAAGCTCTAAAGGAAGGCGGAGCACGCATTTTTCTTTATTTAAATTATGGTGACTCAGCAAATGGGGCTCTTCAAATTTTTGAAATCCTGTTGGATCTGCTTCTAAAAGCCTCAATGCAGAGTGATATGACACACAAGACTTGGTTTCTGTTAGATGAGGGGTCTCAATTAAAGTCACAGGTCTTAGTTGATGCACTTTCTTTGGGGCGAGATCCAACAGGCAATGGAAAAGCCGGAGTTCGAGTCTTAATGGCTTTACAATCGGCTAAGCTTATGACACGGCACTATACACAACAAGAAGCCGAGGTGTTATTATCACTTTTTCCAAATGTAATATCATTTCAAGTATCTGATTCTTTTAGTCGAGCTATTCTTGCTGATCGATATGGAAAGGCTCTTTACAATTATACATATGCTAATAGCACAACAGACGGAAATCATTGTATTGTGGAAGATGTAATCTCAGACTATGAATTCAGTAAAGTTATAGAAAAGGGACAGGCAATAATGAGTATCCCTGGTGTCAGTGAACATCCATTTTTCTATGATGGTTATCAGAAACGGGAGGAGAATGAAAATTTATGAAGAAAAGCAAGTACAAGATTTATAACAAATTAGGTCTACCTTTTTTACGGTGGCCAATAACAAAGAAGGACAAAAAGAACAATGAGAGACGTCATATTATTGACTTGGGAAATCTGTCGTCTGCACATATGTTATCAGAAACACATGTTATCCCAGAAAAACCAATACTGATTTCAGGAAGTTACTCAAAAGCAATTCCAATCGCATATCAGTTAATTAAAATGTCAGAGAGACCTTGTGTGGTCATTGGTAGCACGCTGGATATAAAAATTATCCAAACTATGACAGATATTGATTGGGAATTTGTAGCTCTCCAGGATAAAACCTGTCTGCCTGAAAATAAAAACTGTTTAATTTACGCAAAAGGCGCTGAGGATTTGTTACGCTTAAAACAAAATATCACTGAATGGGACGCTCATCTAGTCTTGTTTTGTTTAGGACATGGCTTGCAAATAGATGATGAACTATTAACGTTGGCAAATGCAATACAACATTACATTCTTATTTCAGATTCCTTGTATAGAAGCATAAAAGATTCAATACGTGGAAAGTTAAGTGTAGAACAGCTGCTTGCATCAATGGAATATCTATTCATATCATCCATTGGAACAGCAGCTAAGGATTTAATAAAAGTCTTGCCAGAATATGAAAGTGAGAAACAAACGAACACGCTAGATTTCTCGCTTCATAAAGATGCTATAGACAATGATAAAAAATCAGATCATCATCGAAACGGGGGTGGAATACATTTAGGACAATCTGTAACCCAAGAAATCAAGAGTATTGTTACCCAGGATGAATTAATGAGACTTCAGGATGAAAATAAAATGTTAATTTACAATTCTGAAAAAGCACAGCTTTGGATAGCAAAAGTTTCTTCATAAAAAATCAAGGGACTGTTATCCAGCAAAAATATTTGCTAATGCGACAGTTCCTTACTTCTTGTTTTTCTTTACTGGATCACCCGTGAACGGGTTAATATATTCATTTAATGTCATCCGATCATATTCCAGATCTTCTCTCATTTGATTAATGCGCAAGAACGATATCTATGCTAGATACCAAAAAACCAACTATAATCCGCGCTAACTTTATGGACGTATTGCCAGTTGCATAGTTTATTGCTAATAGCTATGCAACTGGCAATTTTTAATTGGTATAGCTTTTCATTACTTAATAATTGCTCCATAACTTTCAAGAATTTCCATCGCATCTGGTGTTAAGGTTGACTTCGGATGAAGATTTGTAAAGCGAGCATTCTCAATCAACAGTCCACTTACAAAGGGTATTGTTTTCGCAAGATAATAGTCATAAAAATCGCGATTTCCCATAATCTTTCTATGCAACCATTTTCCTGCCTTATTGCAAAAAGTTTTTATGTTTTTATTATTTCTATAGTTTTGCTGCGCCCGTTCATACTTTTCCTGCTTTTCCCATATTTCAATTGCACCGTCATAATCTCCGAACCATATTTTTTGATTATCATCACCAAATATCGCACATGACTTCGCTCTCTTTCTTACATTCTTTATTTTATATTCACACTTAAATGTTTCAGAATTATATATTTTTATCGGCGATTTATTAAGAAACATATAATCCTCTTTTGGTATTCCCGTAAATAATTCTTTATCGGGGCTGAACACGATCAAGGTAATAGGTTCCTTTGCGCAATTCAGCAAGGCAATACATCTATCGCTATCTGCTTTTAAAACTTTAATATATCCGCCAGTATCTCCCAAATATAACCGTCGCTTATCACTATTATATATACCACACTTTATACTTGTTTTTTCCTCAAAGCGTTCTTTAAAATCCCAACAATCTTGGACATGCTTTTTTTGAATTATTCTATCATAATAATTTTCTTCATTATAGAAATGTGACTGGCCACTTAATGTTTTAATAACTTCTTTACTTGCTATGTTCACTTGCTTACATTCTCCATCTCCTATTATTAGCAGATTCTTTTCATTCGGATAAAAACAAGCATGCTTAACTTCGAATTCATCAAAATTAATTATTTCTATCTGATCCGTTTGTATGTCATATACTTTTATTTGCGTTGTCTCATCGGGCAGCAAAGATGCTGCTACTATATATCTTCCTGACTCATCAAATTCAATACTTTTTACATATTTCTCTATTGTATATTCTTTATCAAATTTAAGTGTTTCTCTATCATCAAATACAAATATTTTTCCCCATTTAGACGCAAAGACAATTTTATTAGAAATCGGCGTACATGCACATTTACATATTTTCTCACCTTTAAAATAAAGCTGTTGGATACACTTTTTTTCCAGCATATCCCATATCTGAACCTCTTCGCGATCTCCTAATATTATCGCATAACAATCAGATGCGCACTTCATATCACTAATTGCATTAATTGAAAAATTATTAATACATGTGTATTTCATATTTTCAATATTCAACGCATAAATATTTCCTTTCTCGCTAGATATCAATATCTGTTCTTTTCTATAAGCATAGAATTCTGAAATATTTGAAATTTGGTCTGTATCATAAATGTAATATTCTTGAATCTCGCCTATCCCTGTTATTGAAAATATCATTACTTTATAGTCATCTGCCGCGAGTATAAATTTATCCTCCAATATAAAACGGATAAAATAAACTGTTCCTATTTTTTTTCCATTCACGCTTTCTATTTTTTGTATCTCAGGCGCTTGCACATTCGGATCAGATTTACAAATAACAATTCCATCTGTTGTACTCCATGCAATATACTTTCCATTTGAACTAAAATGCACAGATTCGCTTCTCTGAGATTCCTGAAATGTTCCAATTTTTTTACAATTATAGGAATCCCACATTTCAATATGTTTTCTTATACCATATACAATTTTCTTACTGTCTGGACTAAAACATATATCATCATTTATACGAGGAAGCAGAACACCATCTGGAGTGCCTGGTGTAAAGTATGAATGGCATTCTCCTAGCTCACCCTTACATATAAAAGATGGTAGTTCTACCATCTCTATTTTTTTTGAATATACAACCGCAATTAATTCACTATTCGGGCTAAACACTGCATTATATGCTCGTTCAAATATATGTTGAATTTCAAATGTCACTGCATCCATGACATCAACCCTATATATAGTAGCCACAAAAAAATACCGCCCATTATTGCTAAAACCTATGTTGGTTGTAGGGCATGGATACATAACAATTGTCTTTATATATTTCTTTGTTTTCGCATGCCACATTTTAACGCATCCATCATCACCACAACTAATTATATATTCCCCTGTTGGAGAATAAACTGTTTTTCGAATTGCACCTTGATGACTACTGGCAAAAATTGTCCCTCCTTGAAGCAAACTCCCATCAAAATCAGTAGCATATAAATCAATATTATTTAATACACAAAAGCGCAAATCAAGTTTTGACAAATCACATGCGCAAAGCTCTCCTCTTGCCTGATACATAATTTCCAATAAATTTCTAACACCATAATTTATTTCATCATCTTCCAAAAATACATTTCTATATAAATCAATACAATCTGTAAGCATGGTACGCTTACATTTTTCTTGAGGTACTGTGTTTTCCCATTCGCCATCGTTCCACTTTGAAGCATTGTGATACTCGTCTAAAATTTCTCCAATAATTCGTACTACCTCATCTCCAAGAATTACATTGTTAAAATCCATCATGCAATCTTTTTCATTTTTTGCATACAAAGCTATTCGCATATTACTAATGATTCGCATTGCTGCAAAGTAATCTCTGATATGCTGATGTATAAAGCCGAACTGACTGTTGTTTTTATAAAGGATGCCAAGAGAGGAAATACAACAGCTCACAATCATTTCAACACTTTCTCGCTCTGTCGTTCCCAAGTTTAGCAGTAATTCTGCACACTTTTCTGTGTCTGAACCAATACCAATACCACTGTTATATTCATTAAATACTGCCTTTCCATTTTTACCGCATATATCATTTTCCTTTCGTCCATTCAGTATTGCGCTTATAAGCATCTGAAGGTTTTCAATATCAAGGAAATATAAATTATTTCTCTCCATATACCATCCAATTTCAGGCAACAGAAAATCCAGGATAAAATATTGCATCCTTGCATCAATGCGCTTTTCACCGCCGACACTTGCAACACTTTTTAAATCCTGTTCAATCTGTTCAATTCTCGATTTTACTGTATATGTCTCCAAATTCTTCTTATGTTCATTAAAAAACGCGTATAAAATTTCACCCGGAGTAGCGACATTTTCTTTTAAAGATACTTGACAATATAGCTTTAAAAACAATGGATTTTTTAACGTATTAAGCAAGCGTTTGTTTTCTTCAATACCAGCCGTCTCCATATGATTCGCCTGTAAGTATCCGATAACATCCTTCACTCCAGTCAAATGATATCGAATAATATCCTCTCTAACAATATATTCATCACTTCGTCCAGTTAAAATGAGTTTCACCTTCGGATACTTCCGTTTGTCCTTTAACTGATTAATTTCTTCAATAATCATTTCCATAACCGACATTTTCGTTTCTTGAAGCTGCTTTACTGATACCTCATTTAATCCATCTAATAACAGTACGTATTGAACAGGGGCATCTACTGCACAGAGTAATCGTTCCACTGGTTTTACTACATCCTTTTCTTCCATTTCAAAAATATCTCTATCCAGTTGAAATTTCTCCCCGCTCATCTGAGCCTTCATCTGCATCACGATACAGCGGCGAATAAACGTAGAACGTCCTTCTTTATACACCTTTTTATATTCATCCGGAGCTTTTGATAATTCAATAAATAATGGAATACTTTTAACTCTAGCCTCGTATGACTTATTGTCCTTATACGCTTTCTCCATAATGGAATATAAGGCAGTTGTTTTACCAATTCCACCCTCTCCAACAAGATATATATGACTATCTCCCGATTTAAAAATAATATCTTCTAAGAGTAATGTTTGTTCGCTATCCTCTTCATATACATGAATTGGCAGTTTCTTTGCAGCTTCTTTTTGATCAGCAGCGGACATTAGCTTCATTAATTTCTCATCAATTTCAAATTTCTCAAAGCGATTTCCTTCTGCTCTGCTGCTTTCATACCAGAATTTTCCAGCCTCCCACAGCATTTCATCATCCGCATCGGACATCTGAATCAAAATATCATCTTCACCATACGGATTCCCTTCCTCTGCCACTTCTGTTTTAGCATTATCATATCCTGCTGCAACTTCCAAGGCTTTCAGCATTTCTCTTGCATCTGCATATCGCAACTTTTCATCAACACGACAGGCTTTATGAATGACTTCATTTAACTTTTCTGATCCTGATATATCCGGTAACAATTTTTCAGCACTATCCCCTTTTTTATCTTCAACACCACAAAGACGAGCATTGAATTTTCCTGCCCACTCAGGATAAGAAAGTTCAAAAAGCACCAGCCCTAACGAATAAATATCTCCTCTGTGATCACCGCCTCCTGTTTTTCTCTGCGCTGGTGCGCAATAACTTGCTGTAAATTGTCTTGGCCACGAACTTCTCTTTTGGTTTCTGCTTACTGAAATTCCAAAATCGCCAAGGACATAATTACCATTATAGAAATAAATATTTCCTGGCTTTATATCCCGATGATATACCCCTTCACTTTCCATCGCAACTAAAGCCTTACAGATATCCATTCCAATTTTTAATACGGTAGCTTCATCCTCTATTTTACTTGGATCATTAGAAGAATATTTTTCTAAACAGTCCACAAGGCATTCTGCCTCTGGCATAAACAATACCAGATCAACACCAAGCGCATCTTCCGTTTCCCATTTCAGAAACTCATGTTTATAAAAGCCAAGAATATACTCTTTGCCATACTCATGGTTTTTACGAACTCTCCACCACATATCCAACTCATTATATTTCGGATCTCTTTGATCAAGTTTAAGTTCTTGATAAATATCCGCTTTTTCAGCCGTACTTAAAGCAGACAGATTCGCCACAACTCTTCCAGGTATCTCTACAACCTTCACGAACCACGATTCACCATCTTCCTTTACCTTATATATATGTGGACGTGAATCCTCACCATTGTCAATTTCCTGTACTATTTCAAGATGAAGCTGCTTTTGCAATTCTTGTTTTATATCTTCGCTGTTTCTCATTTCTTAGCCTCTCTTTCTTCCGTATATTTTTTATTATTATAAAACTTTAATCTTGCTCTATCAATATCAATTCTTTTTTGTTAATATTGAACCCCAAGAAAGATTTGCTCAAGTTCAAAAATGCCTGATATTGACCGATGATTTATTACAGTCCAACTGTATATGATAAAAGCTGCGTGAGCGAATTATCACCTAATTTGCTCACGCACTTTCTTAGACCTCAATACATGCCATAACTATTTTACGATTGCACTGTAGCTGTCAAGAACATTTAAGTCAGACTCTGTTAATGTTGATTTGGGATGAAGATCGGCAAATCTTGCTCCATTAAGCTTTAATCCGCTTACAAATGGTATTGTTTTTACCAGATAATAGTCATAAAAATCTTTATCTCCCATAAACTTTCTATAAACCCAACTGCTCACTTTATCATACAAAGTTTTTATATTTCTATTATTTTTGTAATTTTCCTTAGCTGCTTCATATTGCTCTTTTCGTTCCCAGATTTCAATCATGCCTGAGCGGTCTCCCACAAAAATCTGCTGATTGTCATTTGCAAACTCTATGCTTGTTCTCTTTGATCCTTTCGTCTTAGGCAATACATATTGGCATTCATATGTTTCAGAATCATATATTTTTATTTTATCAGTATCTCCCTTGCAAATTCCTGTGAATAACGCTCCGTCCATACTGATTGCTAAGGTATTAATAAAGTCTTTTCCACTTTTTAATAACGCCAGACATCTGTTGCTGCCTGCCTCTAAGACCTCAATGTATCCTCGTAAAGTTCCTAAATATAATCTCTGTTTGTCACCACGATATACAATAGATTCTATATGCCCTCTTCTTTCGAGATGTTCTTCAAAGTATTCAGCAAAATGATTTTCTAAATCTTTTTTCATAATATGACGTTCTAATCTGTCAAATAAATTGGTTTCTATATAAGGATCTGTATAGCCACAAAACCTTTTATTTTCAGCTTGATTTTCTACATTTATCTGAATGCACTGACTAAGCCCTGCCGTTAATACATGCTTTTCATCCGGGTAAAAAGCTGCACTATAATTTTTGCAATCTGGAGAGTCAATTACCCGTATATTGTCTGTTTTCATATCATATATTATTATTTCACTGCTACCTATTGATCCTGACAATATATATCTTCCTTTTTCATCAAACACAATACTTGATCCATACAAAAAATTACCTGCAACATATTGCTTTTCGCATAAAAAGTCATTCACATTACGAATAGACACATTTCCAGTAATTGATGCAACTGCTATTTTATTTGCTTTTTGCGAATACACTATTTTATGTATTGCACCAGCCTCTCCATTATCAAAATAACCAATACATTTCTTTGTTGCACATTCTATTATTAAAGCCTTGCTATCATGTATTCCGACAACCATTATTTGATTATTATCTGATATATACTCAATATCGTTAATATATGTAGCAGATCCACCAATGCAGCATAATTCTTCTTTCTTCATATCCAATATATAAAATAAACCACCATCACAAGATATTGTCAAATAGTAATTTTCCCCATTACAGAATTCAGTTATATTATAAATACTTGCATAAACATTCTCATAATCTTTATTCTCTGTATCTGTTACTGAAGAAATCACCATTTGTCCAGCACTATCTCCTGCAATAACAAATGTATCATCCATTATGAAACGAACTTCCAAAACATCATGTAGCCTACTTCCGTCTCCTATTTCCCGTCTCTCTGATAACAAATCATTCGGATCTGATCCGCAAATAGTTATTATTCCAGTTACTCCTCCCCATGCAATATATTTTCCATCTGAACTAAACTGCACTGAAAAACTCATTCCAGAATCTTCAAATGTTCCTATTTTTTTATAATTATCAATACTCCACAGCTCTATACAACTTTGATTTATGTACGCTATTTTTTTACTGTCTGGGCTAAAACACATATCATTAAAGCTTTCATAGCTATTATGGACAGTTTTTAAACTATATCCCAGTTTTCCTTTACATAAAAAGGATTCCATCTCTATGACTTCCACCTTTCTCAACGGAAATTCCAGCGCCATCAATTGACTATCTGGACTAAACACTGCATTATATGCACCTTTGAACGTATGCTGAAGCTCAAAGGTAAGCGCATCCATAACATCAACCTTTTTTGAAGTAGCCGCAAAAAAATACCGCCCGTCATTGCTAAATCCAATATTATTTACACGATATGGATACTTAACAATTGTCTTTATATACTTCTTTGTTTTTGTATGCCACATCTTAATACAACCATCATCCCCGCCGCTAATTATATATTCTCCTGTTGGGGAAAAGACTGCATTCCGAACAGATCCCTGATGACCATTGGGAAAGATTGTTTCTTTTTGAAGCAAACTTCCTGTGAAATCAGCATCATATAATTCGATATCATTTAATGCACAAAACCGCAAATCAAGCTTTGATAAATCACATGCCGCCAGTGTCTTTCTTGTCTCATAAATAATTTTCAGCAGATTTCTGACACCATAATTGATTTCATCATCATCATCAAAAAATGCATTTCTATATAAATCCAGACAGTCTGCAAGCATAGTACGCTTTCCTCTTTCCTGAGGTACTGTACTTTCCCACACAGTATCTTTCTTTTCTGGAATATTATGATATTCTCCCAGAATTTCCCCGATAAAACGAGCTACATCATCACTCAAAAGTGAATCATTAAAATCCTCCATACAAGACTTTTCATCTTTCATATACAAAGCGACTCGCATCTGGTTAATAATGCGCATCGCTGCAAAATAGTCTCTGATATGCTGATGCGAAAATCCAAACTGACTGTTGTTTTTATAGAGAATCCCAAAGGAAGAAATACAACAGTTCACAATCATTTTAACACTTTCGCGCTCTGTAGCACCTAGCCTTAATAATAACTCTGCATATTGTTCGGTATCCATTCCCACACCAATGCCGCTGTCATATTCGCTAAATACTGCCTTTCCATTTTTTCCGCAAATGTCATTTTCTTTTCGCCCCGTCAGAATTCCACAGATAATCGTTTGAAGCGCTTCCAGATCAAGAAAGTATAAATTGTTTTTCTCCATATACCATCCAATTTCAGGCAGCAAAAAATCCAGAATAAAATATTGCATTTTGGCATCAATGCGCTTCTCACCACCGACACTTGCCATGCTTCTTAAATCCTGTTCAATCTGTTCTATTCTCGATTTTACAGTATACGTTCCCAAGTTCTTCTTATGTTCATTGAAAAACGCGTAAAAAATTTCACCTGGAGTTGCGATATTGTCTTTTGAAGAAATCTGACAATACAGCTTTAAAAACAGTGGATTTTTTAATGTATCAAGTAACCGTTCATTCCCTTTCACACTATCTGTCTCTATATGATTCGCTTGTAAGTACCCAATAACATCCTGCACCCCAGTCAAGTGATAGCGCACAATATCTTCTGTAACAACTCGCTCATCACTTCGTCCAGTTAAAATGAGTTTTACCTTCGGATAGTTTCTTTTGTCCTTCAACTGATTAATCTCTTCAATAATCATCTCCATGGCAGACATTCTAGTCTCTTTAAGTCGTTTTACCGATACCTCATTCAGTCCATCTAATAACAATACATATTGAACAGGGGCATCAGGTGCGTTGAGAAGTTGCTCCACTGGCTTTACCACCTCATTCTCTTCCATCTCAAAAATGTCTCTATCCAGTTGAAATTGAGTTCCACTCATCTGAGCCTTCACCTGCATCATAATACAACGACGAATAAATGTGGAATGGCCTTCTTTATACACATTTTTATATTCATCTGGAGCCTTTGACAATTCAATAAAAAGTGGGATGCTTTGAATTTTCGTGCTATATGGTTTATCCGTTTGGTATGCTTCTTCCATAATGGAATATAAAGCGGTTGTCTTACCAATTCCACCCTCTCCAACAAGATAGATATGATGGCTTTCTGATTCCGAAATAACATCCTCCAAGCGCAATGTTTCTTCACTATTATTTTCATCATACACATGAATCGGTAATCTCTCTGTTTCTTTTTTTCGACCCGCAGCAGACATTAACCGCTCATCAATTTCAAAATTCTCAAAGCGATTTCCTTCTGCTCTGCTGCTTTCATACCAGAATTTTCCGGCCTCCCACAGCATCTCATCATCAATATCAGATATCTGAGTCGAACTGTCATCTGCGCTATAAGGATCCCCGTCTTCTGGAAATTCCGTTTTATTGCTATCATATCCTACCGCTGATTCTAACGCTTCCAGCATTTTTCTTGCATTTGCATATCGATCTTCTTTACGGAATCGGCAGGCTTTATGAATAATTTTATTCAATTCATCAAATTTTTTTGATCCACCTATAGTTGGTAATTGCTCCTTGCCACAACAAATACTTTCATTATATTCTTCTGCCCAATCTGGATAGGAAAGCTCAAAAAGCACCATTCCGAGTGAGTAAATATCCATTCTTTGATCACTACCCCAGTTATTTTTTTGTTCTGGAGAACAATAGCTTTTCGTAAATTGTCTTGTCCATGAACTTCTCTTTTGATTTCTGCTTACCGAAATTCCAAAGTCACCAAGGACATAATTACCATTATAGAAATAAATATTTCCTGGTTTTATATCTCGATGATACTCGCCTTCACTTTCCATCGCAATTAAAGCCTTGCAGATATCCATTCCAATCTTAAATATGGTAGCTTCATCCTCAATTTTACTCGGATTATTAGAAGAATATTTTTCCAAACGATCAACAAGACATTCTGCCTCTGTCATAAATAGTACCAAATCAACTCCAAGCATATCCTTCGTTTCCCATCTTAGAAACTCATGCTTATAAAAGCCAAGAATATACTCTTTGCCATACTCATTGTTTTTACGAACTCTCCACCACATATCCAACTCATTATATTTCGGATCTTTTTGGTCAAGCTTAAGTTCTTGATAAATAGCCGCTTTTTCATCCGTACTTAAAGAAGACAGATTCGCCACAATTCTTCCTGGTATCTCTACAACCTTCACAAACCATGATTCATCGTTTTCCTTTGCCTTATATATATGTGGACGTGAATCCTCACCATTGTCAATTTCCTGTACTATTTCAAGATGAAACTGCTTTTGCAATTCTTGTTTTATCTCTTCACTATTCCTCATCTCTTAGCCTCTCTTTCCTCATGTACCTTTTCTCACACACTTTATAACTACAGCTGATACATCATCTGAAGCACAGTTTTGAACAGCACTATTTATCAGATTTTCGCAGCTCAATTCTACTCCTTCATCTGCCCTCCATATGATATTTCTAATTTGTCTGCCTGAAAGCTTTTCCCATACACCATCTGTCACCAGCACAAAGATATCTCCTTCGTTTAGAGAAATCCATGAGCTTTCTTGCGGATTAAATGCATAGCCAGAACGATCACATCCCACATATCGAATCAATTTGTTGCGATCCATCTGATATTGCAAGCTTTCTCTATCATAATCTCCATTTTTGAAACGCATTTCTCCCACTGACTCATCATGGGTAAGCTGAAATACATTTCTTTTGCGATATAAATATGCACGTGAATCGCCGGACCAAAACAATTTAATCTGATTTTCCTGAACATCAAACAAGCCAACCACGGCTGTTGTTCCCAACATCTCATCTGCATTTCTTACTACCCTATTATTTGCAGACTGTAAAAAGCTCTTAATAATCCAGGATGCAGCTTCCTCAGAAATATTATTTTGAAGTTTAAGCGTCATATATCCGTTTTTCATTTCATTTGCGGCATACATTGACGCACGCTCTCCATCTTTGCCGCCTCCCATACCATCAAATATAGCAAATACCTGATAGCGCTGACCAACCTTTGATTCATATGTGCATGAATCATGGTCTGATGCACTATCTACCTTGTAGTAAGAACAAAGCTGATAGTTATCCTCATTTTTTTCTCGTTTTTTTCCCCGACTAGTTCTTCCTGCTGCCTGCAAGCAAAGCTCAGCCTTATTTTCACACCCTTCCATACAAAATCACGTCACCCCCTATAATGAATAAATACTCACCACTTATAATTCGATAAATATGATTTAACTGGATCTCTATGCTATTTTCAATTTCCACTTCATCTCCATATTCATCTAAAAGTAACACCTCTTCGTCCTCTGATTCTGACTCCATTTCCATAGGAATTGTGAGGAAATATTTTTGGTCTATGTACTGTAATTCAAACAAAGATTCTGGCACATCTTCAATATAAATCTCACAAGTTTTCAATTTGCTTCCAACCGTAACATTTTGTTTTCTAAGTTTGCAATACTTCCAATCCGCATTTGTCGTACACAGCAAAAATGCATATTTACTGTGATTACAAGGGAATGCAACCACATTGTAAAAATCTAATTCGACACACTTTCCTGTACGATCACGATTATTCAGATAAGTACGATTTACTTTTTTCGAACCATCTGTGTCATAATAAAATGGACTTCCATATCTCATTTTAATATACCCTTGATCTCTCGAAATCGTTTTTGATGTAAACTCAAAGTAACATACCTGTTGCTCTGTACTTCTTCCTACAGAATATTCACCTCCTTCCTCTAAACAACTCACTTCATAATATCGTATTGAATAGTTTTCATATGTAACAATATAAATCATACTCCACCTTACTCTAATTTTAATGTTTTTATCATCCAGTTAAACAGCTGCAGTTCTGGATAACGACCTGTTATCCACGTAGCCTCATCTTCAATTTCTGTCGCCTTAATAGCAAGTTTTATCCACTCATATGTCTGAAGTGACTGTAACGCTGGATTCACTAAAATTGCCGCGCTTCTGTCTTTATCCATATGATCCGTATCTAATACCTTCCCAAGCAAAGAAAATGTAAGCTCTGAAGAAACCTTCTTCCCATATTTCAAAGCATATTGGATAATTGCTTCCACTTTATCAGAAGCACGCAGCTCTGGCATACTGCACAATGCTAAGTATTCTTTCATTTTTTCATAATCGCAGTCTAATAACAATCCAAACGTGATGATATCCTCTCTTGATGGCATAACCATTTTTTTCTTTAAAACGTGATTTGACGTGTTTACTGCTGTACACAAAAGCTCATAAAACTCTTTGCCCCAGCCTTGAGTCAAATTCTTTATGTAAAGCTTATCCCCTTCCTGATCAACAAAATTTATTTGAGCATTTCCTCCGCGCTTTACAACCTCATATTGTTCTTCAAATGCCTGTGTTAATTTTGCAAAAAAATTAGTATACGAAAATGCAAATGCTTCAATATTTGCTTTGACATACGCTGCTTGTGCTTCCATCCACGCGCGTGCTGTTGGCTGTATGTCTACCTGTTCTTCTTCATTATCCAAAATATCATTCAAAATATTAAATGTAAAACATTTATCCAAACCTGTATCTGCCTTTTTTTTCTGTACTCTGTATTTTTGAGCCTCCTTCTGAACCATACTATTAATATAATCAATGCATGTTGTTGCAACCTCAAATGATTCTTTTCCAAATGGGTACTTCTGATAAATCATTTGATAATATATATAATCATTTAGATTTCTTCCTAATTTTTTAGTCTGACTACCTTTCACATACAATTTAGGCAGCTGAGCACAATCAAGAAGTCTGTCCATTTGCTCCCTAGTATATTTAAGCAAAAATCCTAATTTAATTATACTATCGCGGCTACGTATATTCGGCAACATTCCTTTTTTCCAATTTTCAACTGTTCCTTTTGAAACTCCAATATATTGTGCTAAAACATCTGTATTCCAGTATGTTGTCTTCTCATCTTTAAAATCGTTCGTTGACTTTCTATATTCAGATTGGATTGTCTCATCTTTTGTGCATTCTTTTTTCAAATAATTCGCATATAAGTCATTAAATTTTTCCTTCCATCGATCACCGACAGTATTCCAGGTATCGCCAAATACATTTTCTTTAATAAAAATAGCCTCCCTTTCAATATCTGCTCTTTCTTCCTCCAGATTTGAATATTTTTTCTTAATTTTCCCAATTTTTTCTCCAACTTTTCCTAACTTTTCTCCTGATACTGTGGTCCGTTGACCATCTACATAACTACTCATACATATTCCTTCCTTTCTTTTTAAAATAATTTCTATACCTACAATAACATACTTTTCTTATTTGTCGAGTCCCAATGCGATTCTTTTTTATTCCATCAAACATTCCTCTTATTCAAAAGGCATCTCTGTTTTAAGATGCCTTTCCCTATTTTATTTTCCCTCTATTCTCCTTTGCCCGATTTCTAATTGTTACTCTTTGTCGTTAAAATCCCCCTTTAATACAGCCTGTACCTTTGCCTCTTCCTCCGCTGTAAGTGTTGTTCCGTTCCAGATATTTACAATTGCAGAACAAAATACCATATCTGCTTCCTCGTCAAGATATCCCTGCAAAGCCTGCCATGCTGGTCTTGCTGTGTACTTGTCGTTCTGTAATGGATTGTCTATATCATCGCTGCACAGCTCCGCAATCAATACCACCAGATAGCGCGGAATGCTCGTTCTGTTCTGTACATCCATGCCCTTGGCCAGCGTCTTTACGAGCTTAGAAAGCTTTAGCTGATATTCCTTGGAGGTTCCTCTTCCGTAACGCTGAACCAATGCCTGCGCAATCCACTTATTCAACTCCGAAACCTTAAAGAACTCGTCAAAAAACTTGGCAACTCGTATATCGTCTTTCTCATTCAGCACGACAAACTGGAGCATCACCTTCTTTAGCTGACTTTTTTCCTCTGAAACACGTCTAAGATATTCTGTATAGAAATCTACAAACTCATGATCAATCGCCGCAATCAGTTCCGATGCCTTTCTCATGACATAACTATTTTGACCAATCATAGCTGCATCTGGTTTGAAATGTTCCTTCGCAATCGACAGAATCCTTCTCTTTTGCTGCTCATTCCATCCATCCTTAAAGCTCTGAGCAATCGTATAAACATATCCTCTCATTACATCAGACTGTTTGCAATCCTTTATCTGCTCAAGGCATGGTTCAAAGAAGTCCTCTGGATTGGACGCCTGACCGATCGCTTCAAGCATACTTGTAATCTGGTCATTTAACTCATGGCCAGAACTCTTCTTGTTTCTTTCTGCCATCACCTTCAGTTCATTCATTTCGCTCTTTGCATTGAGCTTTATCTTTTCAGTTGTCTGAATGCCCTTTTCAACCTTCTTCGTCTCCTTCAGTGATGCCATGTCCATTTCTATGGTTGCCTTTGTATTTGGCTTATCGGTAATCCAAGCCTCCATTGTCATCATTCGCATTGAATTGATATAAATCTGGAAACTGATTGGTGTGTTGGCAGGATATGTATTGCGGAATTTTACAACTCTTGTCGCAATACGTCTATTCGGAAGATTCTTGGTCTTACCGCGGCCTAAAAACATCTCAATTCCGATGGAATTTGTTGCCTTCTCAAGCTTATATTTATCACGAATTTCCTCTGAACGATAAGGAAGCTCTGTTCCTGCCGGAATTAAAAGGCTTACATATTCGCCACGCAATCCAAGATTGATCGAATCATTGAGAATCGTGCTGGTGTTAAACAAAGGCTTGCTTACCACCGTTTTCTCAACCTCTGTCGTCGCTGCCGTTTCTCCCTGATAATCCGCACTATGAATGTTATATTTATGGAGGCAATAATGATAATAGACAGCGCCTCTTGCAACAGCCAGATCCGGGTCGGAGGTTGCTAATGGCTCGAAACCAAAGAAATCCTTTAATCGTTTTTTAATCAGATAAAATTTGGTCATTCCACCATTCAAAAGAACGGCATCTATTTTGACGGTGCTTCCTGCTTTGTCAAGAACATCCAATATCGGATAGATGATGTTATCCACATCCTTTTCCGTCATTTGCTGAATTCGTTTTGCATCCTCCTTCTTATACCGATATCCCATAAGAGGTGCAATAATCTTCTCTATTTCTCCTTTCGTGTAGGTACTTTCAAATGCATAGATATCATAAAGGTTTGTATCCATTACTTCAAACTCATAATCATCATCAAGTTCCACATCTGACATATGAGCATTTTCATACGACGTCGATAGCTCCTTTTTCAAGTTCTCTGCAAGCTTTATTAGCTTACACATTACTTCTTCGCGTCGTTTTACACTTACCTTAATGTCATACATTTCTTCAAAGCGCTTTAACATATCCAGCGCAATCAATTCGTCAAAATCATCTCCGCCAAGAAGTGTATAACGGCAGATTGCAAGGTCTTTAATGTTATAGAGGCCTTCCTGTGAACGTCCCACTCTATGTATTGTTACATCAAGTGTACCTCCACCCAAATCAAATACCAGTATATTCTTGTCTGTATCAAGATTCAACTGATCTGCTGAAATCTCTCCAGCCTCCTGCATTCTCATAAAATCATAGATGACTGCTTTTGGCTCATACAACAAAACATCGTGTCTGTTTTCAACGTTAATGCCTGCCTTTCGCGCAGCGTCAATCGTTGCCCGACACTGATCCGAATCAAAGGATGCCGGAACTGTAATAATCACATCGCTCAATGTGCTTTGAAAAAGTCGCTTTTTTGCTGACTTTATCATATAGGAAAGAATCTGTGCCGAGACATCTGCCGGTGTCTTGTCTGCAATGTCATCTACTAACTGCACATGGTCCGATACACCCATCAGAGATTTTACCGATTTGCACACATATCCAGAATTGATGCCGTATCGTCCCTTCGCATAGTCTCCAACGTCCGTCATCATATCGCCGTCTTTGTTTTTGTAATAAAAAACGACAGACGGAAGCAGCGAACCTCTCGAGGTACTTCCTGTTTCATTTTTTCGATCCAAATCCAGTACAACCGGATTAAACTTATCATTTACGATATTTCCATATGCAATAACAGAATTGGTCGTTCCCAAATCAATTGCAGTGTAAAATTGTTTTTCAGCCATTATCATATGCTCCCTTCATCTTCTTTTTCGCGAACTGTTGGCAATGTAATCACCGCATCTCCAAATTTCCAACCCGGTCGCTCAACTACAACCGTTTTCTGTTCTCCTTCTTTGGAGTACGCTTCTCCAATGTATGTATAATCCGCTAAGCCCTCTACTTCTGTCGTGAACTCTCTTCCCGTCACATCAATTGGTGTAATTCCACACTCCTTAATAAATCGAAGCAGCTGCTTAAATACAATTGTAAGCGGCATCAGCTGCGGCGGAACCTTAACCTTTTGCTCTTTTATTACGCCAAGTCTTCGCTCTACTAACTCAATGCTATCTAGAAGATTTCCATATTTATCTGAATTCATTGTTGCGTAAAACGAAGCAACGGCCGCATTCTTCGCATCAGCCGCGGTTTCGTCGATCGTCTCATTCAACTCATCAAGCGTTGACTGAACCACTTCAAGGGAATTTTTATAATTATTATTTTCAAAACGCAACCGTTCCAACTCACCACCTGTCGTAAATTCCACCGCTGCTTCTGTTGACTCTAACAATGCTTTTTCTGTTTTCTGAAGAACATCTCGAGCTGTTCTTTTTCTTCTGCTCATTCCGTATTCTTTCAAAAGACGATCACGTATATTTCTCAGTAGTCGATCACAATATCTCGCTCCATACGTAATTACAATCGGTCGATAGGTATCATTCTTCAGATCTGGATCAATAAGAATAAGAAATGCTACCATATATTTCCCAATAAAAAACATCTTGTGATTTTTTCGATCTCTCGGTGCCAAATCTTCTGTAAAAGCTGCATATTTTTCAATTGCATTCTTATCACCATCGAGCGCCCTCTTTAACAGCGTTACGCCCTGTCCTACCAGATCAATTACATAGTTTCGTCTCTCTTCATTGTCAAGATTTATATTTCTCAGTACATCTCTATAATCGCCGTAGGAAATCGAATACTCCCTTACAAATGTTTTTTGAAGCTGTTCATAAGCCTCCCTTGGATGCTTTCCCGGATACAAAAGGCTTCCATAAATAGCAACCCATTCCATGGTCATTTTTCCATGCACATCCTTTAATTGCTCATTTGCTGTCACCAGCTCTTTTTGCAGTACCTCCTGCAAAATTCGTTCGTGTTTCATTTGTTTCTTCCTTTCTAAATAATATTTTATACCATTTTCAGCCTGAACGGCAAAAATGTCTTCATCTGTTTCCCGCAACACATCTGCCAACGATTTTTTTCTAATATCTGGCTGAACATGCAAGATAAATACCTTTTTTGCACCAATTTTTCTTACAAACTCCAGTGTCTCCACTGGTGATGCATGAAGGCTGTACCCATCAAAGGATACCGCAGCGCATCCGGGGCGACTTATCTCCTGTCCGACAATAATGCACTTTTCTTCCGGCAGTTCCTCGGATGCTCTGACGTTTTTCCCATAAACTGCATATCCCATCTCGGCGAGCTTATCTGCTATCGCCCTGCTTTTGGGTTCTAATACAATCGGAATTTCAGAGAAGCTCTCGCGCAAAAAATACAACATGTCTAAATGTTTGGGAATACTTCTTGAATATAAATAAATGTTTCTGTGTTGAATCGTTTCCCGAATGGTTTTTTCCAATCTTAGATAATGATCACTTTGAACTAGATAATGATCACTTTGGTTTTCATATTTACTGGTATTGGAAAGCTCTTTCTCCCACTCAATTTTACTCATATAGGTGTTCGGCGCATTCAGTAAAAATACATCTGGCTCAATGTCCGGCAGCAATCTCATACCATTTTGCCCAAACATCGTCCGAACACTGAAATCTCCAGAATACAATACCCGATGGTTTGATGTTTCTATGTAAATCATAACCGCCCCGGGCATATGGCCTGCCGGCATAAACGTGATTTTTATCTTATTTTGTTTTAATTCAAATGGCCTCATAACCGGGCGCACATGAATACGCGACAGCAGCGCTTGTGCCAAACGATACCGTTCATTTTTGACGCAGTCTGATTCTTTCCGCCTTGAAATCCGTCCAAAATCCAACAGCTGCATGGAAATGAGCTGCCGAGTGTCGTCTGTCGCTATTATTTCCGCATTCGGTGCCAATCCACTGATTCTTGCAAATGACCCGATATGATCATAATGTGCATGACTTATCAGTATCAAATCAATTTCCGAAAAATCGGTAATCTCCTGTAATAGCCGATCATAATCTGGACACAACTCCTCGCCCTTTAGTCTGGCACCACAGTCAAGTAAAATGTTAATTCCATCAAGCGATAAAAAATAGGCCGATGCACCAATTTCATTTGCGCCTCCAATCGGTAGAAAATAATCTATCATCCTCTGCCTCCTTATCAAAAAGTATATCTAACTATTCTATTATTACAAATAAAGATGCCAGATTTTGTCATTCTAGCATCTTTTTTATCTCCTCCTCCAAAAAAATCGAAACGAACCTTTTTTGCTATTTCCGTCTGTAAAATTTATTTTGTTTTCTTCCATAATACTATTCTCCCTTCTATACTGTCAAGTCTTTTCTGTTCACGCGGGAAGGATTACAAAAAGCCAGTCACCTCAGGGCTTTTCCATAAAAACTGTGACATATACTATCATATCATTTATTTCCAGACGCTCAACCACAATCAAATTCATTTTCAATATATAGTTTTGAATATGTAATAAAAAGTGAAGAATACCTGTATACATGCAGATATCCTCCACTTAAAATAATATATATTCTTTTCCGAGATGCACGCACTACATAGTGGGCGCTGAGGCAATGTACATTACCCCTGCTGACCCTCTACTTCATAATGAATCTGCAGCTCATACAGTTTCTTGTTGATTCCATTCTGCGCTAACAGCTTCTGGTGCGTTCCGCGCTCACGAATCTTTCCCTTATGCATAAACAATCTTAATTCTTTCTAAAAGTTTTATTTTTATAGTTCCTGATTCTCACCTGCCATAACTTACTTTGCCACCATAGACATTTGTTGAGCCACCGGGGACACTAATTAAGCCAGCGTACCCACTTAAAAAGCCATTCGTAACTGACCCCTCTGGCTAAAAATGTGCTCCCCCGGCTTTACACAATACTCATTTCCATCCTTCTCAAAATACAACGTATATGCGGTTGGATTAAATACTTGCTTTGCATCCATACTGAATACAAGCTGTCTGTATGCTGTGACATACTCATAGATCTCTATATTGGTTGCGTACCAAATATTGTCTCTGCCACCAATATATTCTGCAAAATTCTCAATCACATTCCAGTTATCATGTGCCTCAAATTCATAGCTATGTCCCCACAGATAAAACAGCCACGGAGAACTATTGGAATTATCCTCTGCAAATTTTTTTGCCAATTCCATAAGCTTTGGATCATCATGATGACAGGTAGCCTCAAGGCGAAGCCAATCTTTCGGGATCGAAAATCCCCTGCTGGAAATTACCGTTCTAGAATACACAATTCCAGCTGCCTTCATGCATTCAATAACGGTATCATGAAAACTTCCATATGGATATGCCATTCCGCGCACAATCACGCCAAACTGCTCCTCCAAATTTTCACGATCCTTTACAATATCCTCCAGACACAGATTGATCGGAAGCTGTTCAAGATGTGGATGTGTCAGGCCGTGAACTGCGACTTCCATACCACTCTCCGAATAGAGCTTTGTGACCTGCTCTTTTGTCATTCTTCGATGAATGGTTCCCTCTGGGTACACCGTCCCTTCTGGGGCATAGCAGCCACTGTTTAAGTTAAACGTTCCCTTCAATCCATTTTTCTTCATGATGTCAATCAGACGAATGTCCTGTTCCACACCATCGTCATAGCTCAGTGTCAACGCCTTTTTCTTTCCGCCCGGAAAACGCATAAAAATTCCCATGATTCTTCCCATTCCTTTCCATAAACTATCGTAACACTCTATGTATGTTTTGCATACGGCTTTCTTGCTATTTCCTACTATAGCACCTTCCATCATCACTGTCGATGCAATATTTTTGCAGAATCATTTGTATTTTTTACTCCCCTAACATCTCCCGAAACCAAGCATCCTCTAGCATACGGTACACATGCTCATTTGGCGTTCCTGCCCAAAATTCCTTTGTTGAAAAATATTTTTGATTGTTTCTTCCAAGCATTTTTTCTGCAAATGCGCCGACTGCACGTGATCTTGACTGTCCCGCATAGCAATGAATTAACAGTGTATCTACATCCATATGATTGCGAATAAATGCGATAACAGAATCTGCCATTTTCTCATCAAACAATACTGCGCCTTCTGTTTCCTTCACGACATCATCAAAATACAGCGTAAGAACACCTTTGCAGAATTTATTTTCCGAAAACGTAACGCCAAAACCACCCGTATGCGTATCCTGAATTGAGATAACTGCATAGGTATCTTTTCTTTTTGCGTCCTCTTCGCATCCTATCGGATAATAATGATCCATGACAAAGTCAAACGCTTCATTTAATGATTTAACCAAGACTCGCTTCATTTACATCCCCCCAATACCGAAATTTTTTTCACACCTATTCTACTTTTTATTCCTCGTCCGGCTTAAATTGATCTGAATACATATGGCTTCCCTCATATCCACACACGCCCATTCTAGGAGAATTACATATTCGCAGTAAGTATTCTGATCCGTAATACTCTTCCTCATCACCTTCATTTCCATCTTTTTCTTTCAAGCATTCATCGCACCAGAAAAAGCCGTCATCATATCCCATTGGATTGATCCATTTCGCCTCATTTTTTTCACAATGGCTGCACATTATTTGGGGCGGATTATTTCGAGACAAAATTACAACTTCGTTATTCTTTTTTTCACCCTCACGGAAACTATGTATGTTCAGAATCAAATTTGTCGTTGAGCCAAAATCATATTCATATGAAATTGAATCTCCTACCTGTACAACATCTTTTAAGCGATAATTCATGTTTTTTGAAGGTTTTCCCCAAAGCGGATTCGGATCGGGATAGCTTTCGTATTCAACTCCATTGCTTTCAAATGCACTAAGATGTCCACAACATTCTACCCAAATATCTCGAAGGAATTGATCCAACGTCTTTAGCGTCGTATTTTCACTTGCCTCAACAATTAACCAATAGTCTTTTCGATATTTATCAACAATAACAATTTCGAAATATCGGCATCTTCTCTTTCCTCGTTCTGAAGCCAACCGAATCTTTCGCTTGTTACATGCCGGTAAGTGCCTCAGCATTCCACTTTTTGCATATTCCTTTCCACAATATTTGCAAAATCCTTTTGTTTGAGTCGCCATATTCTTTCCTCCTGTATATTTTGCTTCTTATCATTTTTCCATATATCCCAATGTTTTTTTAGCAAATACCCATTTTTTGATAAATTATTATAACATGCTTTCTCCCCTTTGTCATTGATATATTGTTCTCTTCGAGCTCAATATATCAATATATGTTCACGTAAAATCTTGGGTCAGGCACTTGAAAGCACTTGCTTTGCCACCATAGACATTTATTGAACCACTGGAGACACTAATTAAGCCAGCGTACCCACTTAAAAAGCCATTCGTAACTGACCCCTCTGGCTCCCGCAATTCATTCAATACCCGTTTTCTTTTTTCTACCATTTTCGGATTTTCATGTTCCCATCTTTGAAGGTTTTTCATATCATCAAGATAATATAATGCCTTCTTTTTAACCTCTTCCTGTAATCGCCCATAATTCCACTGCATATCTGCCATTGCAAACCAAAATACTGGAGCATCATCTTCATCACTCCAATCCCATTCAAATTCGGCAATCATTTCTTTTGAAGCCTGCTCTCCATTTTTTCCTCGGTGAAGTTTATCTACATATATTCCTCTTACATCTTCAGTTACATCATCTGAATATAATCCAGGTCCCCAAGCTCCCATATTCTACTCCTTTCAAAGGAACTCCATTTCACACACAATGGGGTCAGGAACTCGAAAGCGACTTAAAAAGCCATTCGCAACTGACCCCTCTGGCTCAAAAAAGATTCATTCCTCGAGTCCATTTTCTTTGATCCCGAATTTCCTTGTCCCAATATTGGCGAAATTCCTCCTCGCGCACTTTAGAATAACCTATCAACAGAATTCGTTTCCTATGATTAACAAAAAAGTATGCACTTCTGGTTTTGGGTTTTTTCTCTTTTTCACTGCACCCTTTTTTGCAGATAAAAAAGATCTCATTTTCATCAAATGGATATTTTGCTCCAGTGTCTATAGTTCTTCGCTCAATCCGATCAATTTCATCCCATCTTATTTCTCTACAAATATGCATACAATATTCAAGTTGAATTCCTCTTTCGTTTAAATAATAAGCTCCAGAGGAAGTTATACCGTTATATACTTGTGCGTAAATAATATATTCGCAAGGACTCAAAAACGGCAATAACACTATAAATTGAACTCCTGCGCTACGCATTGCGTTTTGAAATGGCATTTGATACTTTGTCACAGCTTCAAGAAACAATGCAACTAATATTGCAATTGGTCCTGCAACTCCAATAACGATAAATATTCCAATTACTAACGATTCTAGATATTTAAACCATCTATCCTCTTCATCTAAACTCAAAAAAATCATGAAAGTCTTAAAGTGTTATCAAAAAATGCTCAGACCGACGACATTCAAAGATTCACAGAACTTGCAAGAGCTTTTACCGAACCAGGCGACAAGGAAAAAGCCGACGCCGTATTACAGGTCAGCGTTGTGGCAAACAGGAAAAAATATGTAACTATTCAGCGCCATGCAATTTCATATGGCGAGAAGCCACAACGAGATGAAGCGCAGCGGAATCGAGGTGTGACTCTGAATAGTTACAAAATAGGAGGACATCGGATATGTGCGAAGCATTAAGAGAGCTTATGAAAGAAGAAATTGAAGAAGAGCTGAAGAAGAATCGCGAGCAGGCAATCCAGCAGGGACTTGCACAAGGCCTTCAGCAGGGTATCAAGCAAGGGGTTGAGCAGGGGGTTAACCGCGGTCGCATCGAGCAGTTAATTGATCTTGTTAAACAAAATCTTCTGCCTATTGAAACTGCTGCACAGTGTGCAAAGATGACACTTGACGAATTTAAAGTAGTAATGGAAAAATGAAAAGGCGAATAAAGATATATCTGGTATCTCAATAGCTGTCAATTTTTCATCGTAAACCTACTGGGTTGCATTCTACCGGGTCGCGTTATCCACCTCTTTATGAATCTGCAGCTCATACAGCTTCTTGTAGATTCCATTCTGCGCCAGCAGCTCCTGATGCGTTCCGCGCTCACGAATCTTTCCCTTATGCATAACCATGATGCAGTCGGCGTGCTGAATCGTAGAGAGACGATGCGCTACCATGATCGTGGTACGTCCCTTCATCAGCTTTTCGAGTGCCTCCTGAATCAAAAGTTCGGTCTCGGTATCAATATTTGCGGTCGCCTCATCCATAACGAGAATTGCAGGCTTATGTGCAAGTGTTCTCGCGAAGGAAAGAAGCTGTCTCTCTCCTGCGGAGAAAGTGGCACCACGCTCGGTAACAGGCTCTTTATACTGATGCGGCAGCTTTTCAATAAAATGCGACGCATTGACATACTCGGCAGCGGCCTTGACGTCCTCAAATGGAATATCATCATGCAGGCGAATATTGGATTCAATATCACCCTCGAAGATAAACACATCCTGCTGCATCTGTCCGATTGCACTTCTTAACTGCTTCTTGGAGAGCTTTCGGATATCCACACCGTCGATATAGATATGTCCCTTCTGGATGTCATAGTAGCGTCCAATCAGATTCAGAATGGACGACTTTCCGGCTCCGGTCGCACCGACAAAGGCAACCTTCTCACCCGGCTCGATGACAAAGGAGACATCGCGAAGCACATAATTTTCTCCATCATACGCAAACCACACATGATCAAACTCGATGCGTCCGAGTACCTTCGGCAGCACAATCGGATTTTCCTCTTCCTTTACCTGCGGCTCCTCAGAGAGAATCGTAAAGATCTTCTCGGCAGATGCGATGGAAGACTGCAAGGTGGAGAACTGCTCGGCAAGTTCCTGAATTGGCTCAAAGAACTGCTGAATATACTGTGAGAAAATATAGAGTGTTCCGATGGAAATTGCGCCGTTTAACACCTCGTGGCTTCCGACACCAAGTACAATCATCAGGGACAATACACTCAAGATGTAGATTAACGGGCGGAAAATCGCAAATACCATCATTTCACGGTAGTGCGCGCGGTACAGCTTATAATCCTTGTCCTTGAATTCCTCGAACTTTCGCTCCTCGCGTCCGAAAATCTGGATGACGCGCATTCCTGAAATGTTCTCGGACAAAAAGGTGTTGATATCGGTCAGCTTCGTGCGCACCACGCGATATACCCTTCTGGAAATGACACGAAAGACAATGGTGAGAACCACAACAATCGGAAGCAGTACAAAGGAAATCAGCGCCAGTCCACGGTCGAGTGCGATCATGACTACTGCCAGTCCAATAATCTTTACGATATTTCGAAACAGTCGTACCAAAATACCGGAGTACATCTCGTTTAATGCCTCGACATCGTTTGTGACTCTGGTAACGAGCTTTCCAACTGGTGTCAGGTCAAAGAAACGACTGCTCAAACTCTGAATATGCACATACAGCTCTCGACGCACCGTCAGAATAATCTTCTGTCCAGTCTTCTGCAAAATCCAGGTCTGGCTGATGTTGAAGATAAAACTGAGCACCAGCACAATGCCGTATTTCCATGCCGTGTTAATAATTACGCTGTAATCACCCTGCGTCTCGAAGTTGTCAATCGCATCTCCGATCAGGGTTGGTCGATATAAATCGAAGCCTGTGAGTGCCAGCACAAGCACCAGACAAAGTGCGACCCAGCCGGCATATGGCTTCATATAGGAGAGAAGATGCAGCAGCGCATTTCCCTTATAATTACTTTCCAATTTATCATCTGTCATTGAATTCATTTTTGCTGCACCCCCTTACATCTCATTTAATTCCTGCTCAAGCTGCTGCTTCTCGTAAATCTTTGCGTAGAAGCCGCCCTCGCGAATCAGCTCATCATGTGTACCATATTCAGTCAATTCACCCTCGGTCAAAACCGCGATGTGATCGGCCTTCTGAAGTGTGGAGACACGATGTGCGATAATAATCGTTGTTTTATCTTTGCGCAAGCGAATCAGATTCTCTAAGATCTGCTCCTCGGTATCGGTATCGACAGCGGAGAGCGAGTCATCCATAATCAGTACCGGCGCATTCTTAAGAAGCGCACGCGCAATGGAGCTACGCTGCTTCTGTCCACCGGAAAGTGTCACACCACGCTCACCAACAATCGTCTGATAGCCCTCCGGGAAGTCAACGATATTGTCGTGGATGCAGGCTGCCTCTGCCGCCTCCTTGATATCATCGCGCAGATGTGGATGATCGGAAATACGATCCTCCAGTCCAAACGCGATATTTTCCTCAAGTGTATCGGAGAACAGGAAATTTTCCTGCGGCACATATGCCACATCGCGGTGCAATACATGAAGCGGAATCTCGTCGATTGGTCTTCCGTCCATAAGAAGCATACCTTCCTTGCAATCGTACACACGAAGAAGCAGATCCGCCAGCGTAGACTTTCCGCTTCCGGTACGTCCCAGTACTGCAAGCATTTCGCCCTGCTTAATATGAAGATTGACGTTCTTTAAGACAGGTGTCTCGCCGTCCGGGTACTGGAACGTCAGATTGCACATCTTGATATCGCCATTTAAGTGATCGCCATCTTTCTCAACCACCTTATCCACGATATCCGGCTTTTCCTCGAAGATATCCTTGATACGCTTGTAACCTGCTGCCGCCTGACTGAAGGTGTTGATACAGTCACCGCAGGCAATCATCGGCCATACGAGCATACCAATATAGGAATTAAATGCAACAAACTGTCCGATGGATACGCTGCCGTCTAATACCATCTTGCCGCCGACAACCAGTGTCAGAAGAAGGCTGATTCCAGTAATCAGATCGAGCAGCGGACCAAAGGTACTTCTTAATTTTACGACTGCCAGGTTCTTTTCCATGTTGTTCTCGTTTGCCTTCTGGAACTCGTCCAGATCCTTCTTTTCCTGAACGAATGCCTTTAACACACGAATACCAGAAATACTCTCCTGCACCTTATCAGACAAAAAAGAGAATGCCTCCTGGCGGGCGGTCTGGCGTTTTTTCATATGAATACCAAAGAAATAACAGCCAATCGCAACAAGAATCATCGGAATAAATGCAAGCACAGTCAGACGCAGATCGACATAAACGATCATTTTAATGATAACCATAATCGACATAATCGCTGCATCGAAGGTCGTGATAACCGCCATACCGACTGCCACACGCACTGCCTCCAAATCATTTGTAAAATGTGCCATCAGATCACCCGTCTTATGCTCATTGAAATAGCGGGCAGACAACGTTTCGATATGGCCAAACATATCATTTCTGAGGCGATACTCAATTTTTCTGGATGCACCAAAAATGCAATAGCGCCATCCAAAACGGCCAAACATCATAACCAGTCCGGCGATCAATATCTTAATGAGCATCATCGGAATACCTTCTTTGGTCAGCGTTCCATTCGTCAATCCGTCAATGATATCACCAATAAATTGTGGGATATAGATGCTTGCCAGATCGACAAAAAGCAGCATACAGATGCCAAGAACGTACCACCACTTATACTCATACAGATAGTTTTTCAGTGAAAACTTCTTCTGTTTTTCCATTGTGCTTCCTCTCTGTTACTGTAATTTGTTACTATATTTAGTCCCGATACGTATCAACAGAACTGAAAATGTGCTTTACCGTCTCGTAGGACAACTTTGGTCTTCTGTACTCGTCCACGATACCCTTGTTGTTCATGGTTCTCGGACGGGTGCTCCACCAGTCATTGGTGACACGTACATCGCAGAACTGCCAGATGTACACACCAGAACAATCACCGTAAGACAAAATCGCATTTAACTGTTCCTCAAGTGCCTGCACCTGATACTCCTCGGACCATTTTACATTCGCCGGTGTACGATAGCCATAAATGGCACCTGCACCTACCTCGGTGATCAAAAATGGCTTTCCTGCACCTTCCGTTGTCTGAACCCACTTGTACAGATCATCCAGATAATCGGCAACTGGCGTGTTGTGATACCACTTTGGATAAATATTATAGGAAACGATATCGACCAGATCAAAACAGATATCGGTCTTGAAGCGGCAGCTCGAGAAAGAATGCGGGCGGCTCGGATCAAGGCTCCCTATTAACTTAAACTGTGTCTTGTAGCAGGATTTTCCATACTCGGTATCGCTTGCGCACTCGTTTAAAATACCCCAGATATAGATCGACGGATGATTGTAGTGTGCAGAGATCATCTCACGAATACAGTCCTCGCACTGACGCTCGAAGTTTGGATTTTTCATCTGTGCTTCGCTTAGTCCTCTCGCATGGTTCTCCTCCCAGACAAGGATACCGAGTTCATCACACAGATCAAGAAACAGCTCGTCATTCGGATAATGTGAGGTGCGGATGGAGTTTGCGCCACAGTCGCGCGCCAGCTGCAAATCCTGCATAATGGCAGATAATGGCAGCGCACAGCCAAACTGTGGATGATCCTCGTGGCGGCAGAATCCCTTAATACGAAGCTTTCTTCCATTTAAAAGGATGTCCTTGCCCTGCACTTTTACCTCACGGAAGCCCACGCGATCAGTCAGATCATCGATTGCTGCGCCATCAGTATCAAAAAGCTGTGCCGTCAATGTGTAAAGGGTCGGATGCTCCGGTGCCCAAGGCTTTACATTCTCACACGCGATCAGGCCGCTCTTTATCACAATTTCATTTGTGGCGTCAACGTTTTCTTTGCTGCCGTTTTCCACATTACTGTTTTCTGTGTACAGCACCGTTTCGGCTGCGGTATCGCTTTCCTTTAAGGAAATGCGTACGCTGCCCTTCCACGGTTCATTGTCAAGCGATACCATCACGATTTCAAGCTGTGCATACCAGCTGCCATCCTTATAGATCGGTGTAAAGTGCATCTGCTTAATGTAATGCTTCGACAATTGCTCCAGCACAACGCCTCTTGAAATGCCGCCGTAGCTTTGATAATCGTTTTCCACATGAAGCGCCGATGCCTCTGAAAATGAGTTATCCACAAGGACACTCAATTTATGCACACCTGGGGTAAGATCGGTCAGAATCGCCTCAAATGGGGTGAATGCATTGTAATGCTCTGCCACTACCGTTCCGTCTACGCTGACCTTTGCCGTGTGGCTGACACCCTTAAAGACAAGGCGCACATCGCCGCCTGCCTCAAAGGTACGCTCATATAGACCCTGTCCTCTGTATGCCTCAAAGCCAGGATAAGTCTCCCAACAGGACGGCACAGTTACTTTCTGAACAGGTGCCGCTGTTTCGCCTGTCACCGGACAAAAATCCCACAAAGATGAGGACAGCTCCGTTGTCTTTCTCACCTGATGCTCTTCAAATAAACGTATCATTTTTCAAAATTCCTCCTTTTTCCTTCAATTTATATTTGCCAATTTACCATTGAGCTAACATGCATAGTTTCTATTGTAAACCAGATATTCTTGAATAACAATGGAGATTTTCAATCTTTTGTATATTTGTATATAAGTTGCTGTTCACGGTAGGTAGTTTTACGAAGGCGGTTCGCAAAAAGGAGGATGCCTGCGCACCCTCCCTGTAGTAAAGCTTATTCTCAATTTCCCTGCGTATGCTCCTCGCGGTACTGTCCCGGTGTCTTGCCGACGTACTTCTTGAAACGGCGCATAAACACATGCTCATCCTCGTAGCCGACCGCCGCGCTGACATCCTTCACCTTAAGCGTAGTTGTCTTTAACAGCTTTTTTGCCTTCTCCATGCGAATGATGCCCAGATAATCGGATGGATTTACACCCATGCGATTTTTAAACTCAACTGACATTGTGACTGGGCTGATGGACAGCTCATCAGCCAGCGATGCCATAGTCAAATCCGGGCTGCTGTAATGTTCCTTCATGTAGGCAACTGCCTTCGTTGCCATATCGGGTTCCTTGGAATCCTCAGCCTCATTTGACTGTCTTGCATCAATCAGGCTGTGGCACACCTCATGCAGAATGTCTGAAAACTGCTGTACATTCAAACATTGTGACAACAAGAATACGTTGTAAATATTCGAGAAATCTACATGTGTATCATTCCACTCGGTAATTAGGATATGAAGAATATCATTGTACAGCACACGAAAACTAAGAAGTGAATGATTACTGCTCTTTAGCTTGCTGCAAATTTCATCAATGACCTGATCGGCCTCCTCGCAGTTGCAGGCGCGAATCGCATTTTTGAGTCTGCGAAAAAAACTCTCCGGCAAAATTTCAATATGCTCAACCTTCGATGCCTGCTGGTAGCGAATCATGTTGCTGTTATCAACAAGGAATCGCGTATCAAATGCCGTATCCGCCTCCAAATAAGCCTGCGGGATTTCCATCAGATTTTCATGATAGTCACTGACTGCCATAACAAGCTCCTCACAGTACGAACGTCCCACCGCAAAGAAACGCGCAAGCATTGCCTCTGCCTGTTCACGATCTGATGAGAAAATGACAAACACATTTCTCGTCTTGCTGATCAGCTTAATGCGGTAGCCATCGAGCGCCGGATAATTGCGGATCAGATCAAGCATCTCCTTCTCGGCCTTCTCCTCGTTATTCTGACCACGGTCGCCGCCCAACTCTCCAAGCATGATAACAAGAATTGATGCCGCTTCTGGAATCGTAATCTTTGCCTCTGCCGCGTCCTTACGAATCTCGTCTGCATTTCGATAGACACCGCGCACCAGATTTCCAATGAAGCGACTCTTCTTTAACGGCATATGTGTCTCATTTGTCTTTGCAAGCGTCTCATTGTTTTTTGTCAGTGTCTCGTTGCTCTTTGCGAGTGTTTCATTACTTTTCGCTAGTGTCTCATTATTTTTAACAAGGCTCTCAATGCCTGTCTCGATTGTTTCCAGATCGTATGGACGGTCTTCCTTTTTCAGCATAACATTGATTCGGCGGATGCGTCCTGCAAGCTTGCGATACAAAAGCACAATGCCAAACGCCGCCGGAATGCTGCATAATAAAAGTAAGAAGACAATGCCCCACATGCCACTTCGGATCTGTCCGGCAAAGACATGCATCGGCTGCATACTCACATAGATCAAGCTGCTGTCTCCAGCCTTCATCGAAACCAGCATAGAAGTGCCATCTACCGAAATCTTTTGAGACACCGTTGTACCAGATGCAAGTTCATCGAATGCACGAAGCCCATCCACCTCACTGCTCTCGCTATTCCTACTATTCCTGTTTTCGCCGTCTTCCTCGTCTGTTACCAGACCAAGAAGTGTCCTGCTGACAGCGCTGCTGTCAAGTCCCGCCGTCTCACTTGTCTCTCTCTGTACAATGATCTGACCATCGTACAGAATATAGTGGCTGCGGCCATCCTCTTCATCACTTACATCCAACAGCCCATCATAATACTGTTCTGGCACAAGAAATACCATAACAGCATTTCGCTTTGGCACGATTGTCTTTAAATAGATCGTCACCTTATCGGTATCATCCATATACCGTGCCTTTATGTAACCTGATGTTCCCTGTTCTGGAAGCACCTTTAAGCGGTAATCTTCATCGCAAAGAAGCTCCCGAAAGTCTTCCGCATCGGTATCTTCCAACACAAGTCCCGTCCGAACAAAGTTGTCGAGACGAATGGATGTCTGATGATTATACAGATATTGATCACCATGATAAAAGTACAACACCTGCCCGAAAAACTGGCTGACTGCCGTGTAGCGGTACAGCTGTTCCTCAAGCTTCATACTCTTAAGCGGCTGCTTGTCCAACAAAAACTCCGTGCAGTCCGATGACAGATTGATCTGCGACACCACGTCAGAAATGATCGCCATGTCATTTTCATGACGCGACTCAATCGCTTTTAAATCATTCTCATTTGCCTCAACAAAGTTTTCATAAATTGTGCGATGATAAAACCGATACAGATAGCCACCCATGACAGCAATGATCAACACGACAATTAAACTAAATGCAGCCAGATACAAAAGCACACCTTGACGGCGCAGCTTTCCACGTTCCAGTTTCACGAATTTGTTCCCCCTTACGCTCTCTTATCTGACTGCATTATATCATTTTTTTCGTCTTATGTCCATTGGACGATTTTTTATTGATTTTTCAATTTATTACTCGATCTCCATGGTATCGATTGCATCCTGATACATCTGAACGTACTCATCAACACCCATTCCATCAAACAGGTTCACAAACTTCTCCCAGCTCTCATCGGTAACGCCCTCAGTTACGAAAGTTGCCATGTTTTCAACAACTGCATTGTTGATATCGGTCTCAAGAAGTGCATTGCTCTGTAACTGATCAGAGGTCAGCGGAGCAAGTGCCAGATAATCGTTGGAATACTTCTGCATAACGCCTGCCTCCTCGTAGGTCTGGCAGTACTCAGTCTTCTCAACACGCTGCGGAGGCATGTTAAATACACTTGAGATGTACTTACCTGGGCCAAAGAACAGAGTGTTGCAGTCCAGATAATTCTTTACGTCTACTGTTCCACTGTTTAAGGTATCAATCTTTCCATTCTCATTGTAGGTCCAGCCGGTGCCATCCTCTGCATCCTTCTCGCCATAGTACAGAGAGAACTGCGTCTCGGTATCCATCATCGCATCTAGAAGCTTTAAGGACTCATCGACATGCTCGTTTGTGATGGTCAGCCATGCGCCGCCCTTTGCCTTCTCGATTGTCTTGCAAAGCTTTGCGCCCATCTCTTCGCCTGGTGTCCACAGAACAGCATCCTTTGCGACACCATCGTCCCAACCCATGGCAATCAGTCTCCATGCGGTGAAGAATCCGGCATTTCCTTCCTTTAACTTGGTCTCGATTGTGTTCTGATCCTGAGAAATGATCTCTGCATCAACCAATTCTTCCTCATACATCTGATGCAGCCATTCCATACACTTGCGGAAGCCGTCCTGAGTTGCAGTAAACTGAACCTTCTTGTCATCATCAAGGTAGATCCACTTCTGACCATCACACGGTACACCAAACATTGGAAGTATGAAGCGAACACCATAGAATCCAGTATCAAGTCCCATCTCAAGCGGAACCTCATCGGCCTCTCCATTTCCGTTCGGATCCTGTGTCTTAAATGCACGAAGCACTTCGGTCAGCTCATCAATGTTGGTCGGTGTCTCCAGTCCAAGTGCATCCAGCCAAGTCTGGTTGATAAAATAATGCTGGCTTGTATTGATATTCTGACCTACCATATAGCCAACGGAATAGGTATGTCCGTCAGTTGCTACCAGACCAGAAGTCGGATCAGCATCCTCTCCTGCAATTCTTGTTGTGTAGTTTGGCATATCCTCTGCAATCTTGTCCTCAAGTGGAATCAGAAGCCCCTGTGTAACGCCGTACTCCTCATCGTCTACGGTACAGTTCGGTGCAATGATAATATCCGGATACTCATCGGATACAAACATCAGATTTAACTTGGTGCTCCAGTCTGCTGCCTTTACAACTTCCCACTCTAAGTTAATGCCGGTCTTCTCCTCAAGTGCCTGCACACCTGGCATCTCGCTCGGGTCGGTCAGGGAATCAACGTCACGAATACCAAACATAATCTTTAAGGTAATCGGCTCATCCACGATTGGGTATGTCTGCTGATCGCTGTAGTCTACGGTGTCAGTTGCAGACTCTGCAAAAACGGCCTGTCCCATTGCTCCTGAAAGCATCATCGCTGCGCTCATTGCTCCTGCTAAAAATCTTCTTTTCATGATAAAATCCTCCTTGTTTTGTTTGTTTTTTGCTTTACTTTAGGTTTGTTGCTTTTGGGTTTGCTAATTTTTCGATTGCTCGTTTTAGGTTTGTTTTTATTTTGTTTTTATCAGCCCTTTAAGGAACCGATCATAACGCCTTTTTCAAAATACTTCTGCATAAATCCGTACAGAATTACAACTGGTCCAGTTGCCACTACAATGATACAATATTTCGCAACATTTGCAATACGCATCGCCTCTGCCATATCGGCTGCGTTGTCGGACATCGTCTGCATGTAATCACCAGATTTGTCGACCTGAAGTGTTGCTAAGATCTCACGAAGTACGGTCTGAAGCGGCAGCAGGTTTCGATCTTTTATGTACACCAGTCCGGTGAAGTAATCGTTCCACTTTGCGACGCCGTAGTAAACAGCAAGTACGGCAATGATCGTCTTGGAAAGCGGAAGCACGATCTTAAAGAAGTACTGGAAGTGAGTCGTTCCATCAAGCATTGCTGCCTCATACAGCTCGTGCGGAATATTTGTCTGAATGTAGGTTCTTGCTACCATCAAATTCCATACACTAACACATCCCATTAAAATCATGATTGCCGGTGTGTTGTAAAGTCCGATATCCTTCATAACGAGGAAGGTCGGAATCAGTCCACCATTAAAGAACATCGTAAAGACGAAGAAGAAATTGATCACGCCTTTTCCGATGAACTTCGGGCGGGATAAGGTGTATGCTGCTGCAAGTGTTACCATGATACTGATGGTTACGCTGACTGCGGTGTAAATAATGGAATTTCCATAGGAATGAAGCATTTCACCGTATTTTAAGATGGACTGATAACCAATTAGTGAAAAGTCTACCGGGTGCCAGATAACCTTTCCTGCTACGATCGCATCTGGATCAGACACCGATGCTATGATAACCAGATACAGTGGATAGAGGATCAGAAACATCACAATAATCCAGAAAATCGTGTTGAAAATGTAGAATACCTGATTGCTCTTGCTGTAGCGGCTGAATTTCTTTTTTGCGCTCATTTTTCTGTTCCTCCTTCCTTAGAATAATCCCACATCGGATATCTTCTTTGATATCTGGTTTGCGGTGATGATGATAACAAAGTTAATGACATTGATAAATAAGCCGATTGCGGTCGTGTAGGAGAACTGTCCGCTTCCAAGACCGACGTTGTACACGTACACACCGATGATATCGGATGTCGGAATGTTTCCCGCTGTCTGCATAACGAGTGCCTTATCGGTATTGCTGCTTAACAGCTTACCACAATCCAGAATGAAGACCATTACGATGACCGGCACGATGCTCGGAATATCAATGTAGCGAATCTTCTGCCAGATGCTTGCTCCGTCGATCTCGGCTGCCTCGTACAGAGACGGGTCTACACCAGAGAGCGATGCAATATAAAGGATCGTTCCCCATCCGGCGGACTGCCAGATACCGGAGATAATGTAAATGCTTCTGAATGCCTTCGCATCGGACATAAAGTCAACGGCCTTCATGCCAAGTGCCTGACGAAGAACATTTAAGATACCACTTGTCGGTGACAGGAAGATGTAAAGCATACCTGCCAAAACGACAGTTGAAATAAAATATGGTACATAAATACTTGTCTGGATGAATCGTTTGATTCTCGGTCCCTTAATCTGATTTAACAAAATGGATAAGATAATCGGTATCGGGAAGCTCCACAGCAGGTTATACACATTCAGTAACAATGTATTTGCGAGCAGTCTCTTAAAATAATAAGCATGGAAGAAATTTTCAAAGTTCTTAAGTCCCACCCACTTGCTTCCTGAGATTCCAAACACCGCCTTGAAATCCTTGAATGCGATCTGGATTCCATATAGAGGCATGTAGTTGAATACGACAAAGTAGATGATTGCCGGCAGGATCAGTACGTACAGCTGCCAGTTGTTCTTAAAATAAACTGCGTAGTTTATTTTCTTCTTGGGAACGTTTGTCTTCTGGTTCTTTTTTCCCATTGTTGTCTCCTCCTTCTTTTCAGTATCATCTCTTATGCCAGCTCATCTTGCTGTGCATCTTTGCTAAGTCCAGACTAGCTCATCAAGATCTAATTGTAAATGGTTTTAAATTTCACTCGCGGTTGTGCGGATCTTTTCACCTGTTTTGCTAATTTTTAGTAACTTTTCTGTTACAAAATACAGTTAAAATAGCTAGTTTGTGTCTATTTTTAAGGTGGTTACAAAATTTTGTACCACAAAATAAAGGAAAAAGGAATAGAAAACGAGTTGAAAGCGAGAAAGGGAAACAAGAAAGAAAGGATGCCCAAGCGGCATCCCGACCGAAAATAGTTGCATCTCCACCCAGTTTTGTGTATCATGAACTTATAGCAATTCTGCAAAATTACTATAGGCTCGCGCAGCCACGCATCTGTCTGACTGAGCGAAATTCAAAAAAGAATTATAAAAAGAAAGAATTAAGGGAGAAAAAAGAACATGAAACAGTATCTTAATTACATCATGGAACAGCTTGAAAAGCTGATGGCAATCGACAGCCCATCCGGTTTCACCGAAAAAGTGACCGACTATCTGTTAGAGGAGTATGCTCGTCTTGGTTACAGTGCAAAGCGCACTGTTAAGGGCGGCGTAGTAGCAGAGATCGGCGGCGATGGCGATCCGATTCTTGTCATGGCCCATGTCGATACACTCGGTGCCGTTGTCGCAGAGATTAAGGGAAATGGTCGCTTACGTCTGTCCCCAGTCGGCGGATTTAACGCAAACAATGTTGAGGCACATAACTGCCGCGTTTACACCTACGATGGTCAGATTTACGACGGAACCATTCAGTTGGAGGATGCTTCTCTTCACGTAAATAAGGAATATTCTACGACACAGCGTACCTTCCAGTCCGTTGAGGTTGTTCTGGACGAGCCTGTCACCTCAAAGGATGACGTAAAGGCACTCGGCATCACAAACGGCTGCTTTGTCTGTGCTGATCCAAATCTCGTTGTCACCAACTCCGGCTACATCAAGAGCCGTTTCCTCGATGACAAGTTAAGCGCTGCCATCTTACTTGGCTATGCAAAGTATATCCGCGAAAACAACATCACACCACTTCGCAAGGTGTATCAGCATCTGACTGTATTCGAGGAGGTTGGTCACGGCGCATGTGCTTCCATCCCAGAAGATGTCACCGAGCTTCTTTCTGTTGATATGGGCTGCGTGGGAAATGGTCTTGAGTGTACCGAGCGCCAGGTATCCATCTGCGCGAAAGACAGCCACGGTCCTTACAACTATCAGGTGACCACAGGTCTCGTCGCTGCTGCAAAGAAAGCAAACGTTGACTACGCCGTTGATATTTATCCATTCTACGGCTCCGACGCAGATGCTGCTCTCGGCGCTGGAAAGGATGCCCGCCACGGCCTGATCGGTGCCGGTGTTTACGCTTCCCACGGATATGAGCGCTCCCATAAGGACGGTGTCGTAAATACCTTCCGTCTGCTGTGCTCCTACTTAAACGGTGACGCACCGAAGATGGATTAAAAGCGATAAAAAATCATTTTAAAAAGGGGCCGTCGCACTAACGTGCGGCAGCCCCATACTTCTTGAGTAGCAATTCGGCAATTTCATTCCATGCCGCAGCTACTTTTTTACTTGATATGAATACAGGTATCTCACTCCACTCCTTGTAGAGCACGTTTCTTTGATTCTCTTGGATCGACTGCGCATTCACTCCCGCAATCGGCAGATATCCAAAATACTCCGAGGCAGTCTGAAATTCCTTCTCTGTGCGATATGCGTTCAATTGATTGCGATTTAAAAATACGAGATAGGTTCCATCCTGCATCAGATTCAACACATTTCGATACACAATTTGACCATCCATAACTTCCATGCCATAGCTACGCCAAATCCAGCACGTTTCATTCTCATCAATCCATTCGTCTCCCTTTATTATAGAAGCGACACGAATTTCCTGCCCATATGTGCCTGTTGTAAATTCCAACGCACCTGTACTTTTAGCCAGCACAATGATATCGGCCTCTTCGGCCTGACGGACATATTCATCCTGATTTTTTGTAAGCGATTCGACAAGTGCCTCTCTGCTTTCGCCATCGCCAAGGGCATATTCTAACTTTACCTGACGCGCTGAAAGCTCCTCAATTGTTTTCACACCTGCAAGCCCCACATCCGGAGTCCGCGCCATAATCACTTTTCCTGCAACTGCGGTCAGGAGAAAACACACGGCAATGACAACATACCACTTTTTCCAGCCTTCCATCCTCACACCTCCAGTTGCATTTTTCCTTTTTCAATCAAAAAAACTTTGCTGCACAGTGACCGAATATCATAGTCAACGTGACTCGCCAGCAGCACGACGGCTCCTCTGCTTGCCTCCTCACTCATAATCTGATGAACAAGCTCCACGCCCTTTTTATCAATCGCATTTGTCGGCTCATCTAACAATAGTACATCTGGCTTTTCCATAATAGCCTGTGCTAACATCAAACGCTGCTTCATGCCAAGCGAATATTTCCGAAAAGTTCTCTTGTCCGTTGGCTCCAATCCTACACGGCGTATCGCCCGATCAATATCCTCATTTGTTGCCTGTTTTCGGATTGATGCGAGTAATCTTAGGTTCTCTCTTCCTGATAGTTCCGGGTACAAGGATGCATTTTCAATCATAATGCCAACATTCGGATTTGCATCCGCTCTGCTCTTTCCATCAAACAATAGTTGCCCCTTACTAGGGCTGACGAGCCCTGCGATCACGCGCATCAGCATTGTTTTTCCTGAGCCATTTTCTCCTGTAATGCCATAGATCTGTCCGCATTTCATGGTAAGGCAGATATCCGTCAATACAGTTGTCTTTCCAATCTGTTTCGTTATATTTTCAAGCGTTACTTCCTGTATCATCAGCCTTCTCCTTCCCTTGCAAAAAGATCTCTCTTCGCCAAATAGTATCCGGTGCCTCCCGCACAGATCGCTGCCTGCAAGAAAACGATGATGATCTTTTGAATATAGCTTCCCGCATTTTCAACAATATCTGCCGAGAGCCACATTGGATTGATCATCTCTGACAGACCGCCAGCCACCTCTGTCGTTGACCACATAATCAGCCCAATTACGCACAACATTGACAACAGAATTCCGACGGCACTTCCTCCTGCCGCGCAAAACAAGTTACACAGAACAGCCATCAAAAATAATAGCAGCGTCAAAAATAGTCCAATCTGAAAAGCGACCTTGAAAAGTGTCCCTGATAGGCTCGCCTCGCTGTTTCCCCAGATGGAAAACAGCATATGCATTCCCACAAAGCAAAACGTGTATAGCACGCTGTAGAAAAGCAGCCAGGCAAATTCCTTTAAAACCCATTTTGTTCGGTTTTGAATTCTTGAGAAAAAATATACCGCGCCAATGCGCTGTCTCGCCGCAATGCAATCTCCATATAAAATCAAAAACAATACAAGGAAAATGGCCTGACCAATCGCGATTACAAAACGGCTTCCGGCATCGCCCGTCACTCTTCCGAAAATGCCATTGATCAGCGTATCAACAATTGACTCGCTGCTTTTCTCTCCGACAAGTTCGATGTAGCGTCCCATCCACACTGGAAAAACAGCCAATCCGACCCGATACAAGTATCTTCTTCTCATCCATTCATCACCCCTGCTGTGCGTTTAATTCTCTGTGCGATGCACAAAAATACAAAATAACCGTTATCACGACCAGAACCAATGCCCATGCCAGTAAATAAAGCATGCTGCAGCTGCTTGATGTCATCGGTGCAAAATAGTCCATCAGGTACAGATCCATGTAGCTGGCTGTCTGCTCCTTAATTTGTTCTGTATTTCCAATTGCCTGTCCCACCGCATCCACTGACGGAATATTCGCATTGACTGTATTTATGATTTTCGCAAAAAAAAGGGAATTTAGCTGCATCGTTCCCACGCAAATAATATAAATTGGAAGAAACAGCACCATAACATTGCCAGAAAATACAAAGGAAATCGCCATTACGAATGTGCCGCAGATACCAGAAAACAATCCAAAAATCACAAAATAGAGCAGCTGATACAAAACTGGTGATTTTAAATACACCTTTAAAAACAGATATTGTGGATTCACAGAGGAGTACAAGAGATTTTCACCAAGAAGACTAACCTCATACATGCTATCCTCGTATGCGCCCCATGTGAGATTCAAATTATTGGGAAAAATAAAATAACACAGAAACATATTCAAAAGAAGCGGAATAAGTACCACGCTCATACTGCCAAGTGCTGCTACCGCCAGCTTTCCACGAAGATATTTTTTCCAATTCGACCGCACTAAAATGACCGATACACAGCAGTTCTTTTTCTCAGAAACATACGAGGTCGAACATGCAAGCACGACTAGAAATGGCCATATAGCAGAGAAGATTTTCCAGCCATAACTAAGGCCATATCCACAAACCGCTTCGCTTGCCGATACGGCTGCGAAGCGGTCCACTCCTCTATTTTTCCACGTTTCCAAAAGAAGTGCGAAACACACGCACAGAGATGAAATTAAAAATGCGACCCGATATTGCAGGCTTCGCACCATTTTTTTGACTTGAAAGCGTAGATCCATACATTACTCCTTAATAGATATCCCAATATCCACTTGCACGGCAATCCAGTGCTGGATCATTTCCCATTAAGTACAAAATAATTTTTGATCCTGCCGCCTGAGATGCGCTTGGCAAACTTAATGAATACCAACTTCCCAACTGCGCTGATACTGGTGTTCCCGAACTAGTTGCCTTTGCATACACTCTCTTGTAAGAGCTTGCACTTCCATCTGCTTTATAGAGATTGGTAATATATAACGCTGTATTCGCCGTACCGGTCTGTTTTGTTCCTGTTACAACAGGAGTATATGTGTTGCTATCTACATAAACAGATGAGAAATTCATCTGTACACCCCATGCCATTGATCCCATTAACATAAGAGTTGATAATGTTGCTGCTGCAGTTGTTAAAAATTTTTTCATACGCTTCTCCTATTCTGTCAGATAAAATCTGGCTATAAAAAGCACTAACTTTTGTTCCGCTCACGATTTTCTAATACTTGCTCCATTGGGTTCACCTTCCTTCCTATAATGTCAAGCCCTAAATCATTGATTTTTCAGGCTTTTCTCTAAATATT